>UQUL01000020.1 GCA_900544235.1 uncultured Collinsella sp. | reverse complement strand
GCAGCGTCAGATGTGTATAAGAGACAGAAACTCCCCCACCCACGACACACACGGCCCACCGCCGCGTCGGTGTCTGGCGAAAAATGGGGCGGGCCCCAGATTGCCCATGCGCGCAAAAGTGCGTCTCGGCAATCTGGGGCCCGTCCCCCTTAATATTTATAAATATGCAGGCCAGCGAGGTGCTAGCGATGTGCCAGCGGATGCGCCGCCAGATAGACCTCGGTCAGTTGCGTGCGGTCGACATGTGTGTAGACCTGCGTGGTCGAGATATCGGCATGGCCCAAAATCTCCTGCAGCACACGCAGGTCGGCACCGCCCGCGAGCATGTGGGTGGCAAAGGAGTGGCGCAGGGTGTGGGGATGGAGCCCAACCAGCCCCACCTGGCGCCCATACCGCTCGCATATCGCATGCACGGCCTGGCGCGACAGGCGACATCCGTTCTTATTTAAAAAGACCGCCGAGGTCTCCGTCCCGTGAGCATGCGCGGCCAGGAGAGTGCGCCCGTCACCTATATAGTGTGTCAGGGCACGCGCCGCGCTTCCCACCAACGGGGCCAGACGCTCCTTGGAGCCCTTACCGCGCACCAGGACAAACCCGTCATCGATATGGATATCGCCCACATCGAGCCCAACCAGCTCACTCACGCGCAAGCCGCATCCGTAGAGCACTTCCAAGATAGCATGATCGCGCAGCCCCATCTCGCCCTCGGGAAAGTCTTGATCGAGCAGTGCCGAGACATCCTCCACCGAAAGGTATTCCGGCAGGCGATCTGCCTTTTTGGGCAGGCGCAACGCCGCCGTCGGGTTTTGGTCCACGGCCCCATCGCGCACCAAAAAGGCATGCAGACCCTTCACGGCAGCAAGCGCGCGCTCCACCGAGGCGTCGGAATAACCTCCGTCGCGGCGATCGGCAACAAAGCCCTCCACGACCTGACGGCTCACATCTTCAAAAGACGCGATGTCAGCTCGCTCCAGATAGGCGCAGTACGTCGTCAGGTCACGACGATAGGCCGCAATCGTGTTGCGCGCCAAACCCCGCTCGACCGCGAGGTAATCGAGATACTCCCCCGCCGCCACGGCGAGCGACGAGGGAGTAGCTTCGGTATGTTCTTGGTTCTCCGGCACCCTTAGTCCGTAGCGAGGTTCTTGGGCGTCACTTGCAGACGGTCGACACCCTCGTGCTGGCCGATCGAGGCGCGCACGAACTCGCGGAACAGCGGCTGCGGGTTGGTCGGACGGCTCTTGAACTCGGGATGAGCCTGGGTGGCCACATACCACGGATGCACGTCGCGCGGCAGCTCGACCATCTCGACCAGACGCTCGTCGGGCGAAAGACCCGAGATAACCAGACCGGCGTCCTCGAGCTGGTCACGGAAGGCGTTGTTGAACTCAAAACGGTGACGGTGGCGCTCGTAGACGAGCTCCTCGCCATAGGCCTCGCGCGCGAGGGAATCGGCAGCAAGCTTGCACGGATAGGCACCCAGACGCATGGTGCCGCCCTTCTCGGTCACGTCCTCCTGCGAGCTCATCAGGTCGATGACACTATACGGGCCATCCGGATCGAACTCGGAAGAGCTGGCGCCGGCAAGGCCGACCACGTTGCGGGCGAACTCGCACACGGCAACCTGCATACCCAGGCAAATGCCCAGATACGGAATCTTGTGCTCGCGGGCGAACTCGGCCGCGAGAATCTTGCCCTCCAGAGCGCGCTTGCCAAAGCCGCCGGGGACCAGGATGCCCGAGGCGTCGCCCAGAACCTCGGAGACGTTCTGCTCGTCGAGGCTCTCGCCATCGACCAGCTGCACGTCCACATGGCGATCGTAGAACACGCCCGCATGGTGCAGGGCCTCGATAACCGACAGGTAGGCATCGGGCAGCTGCGTATACTTGCCCACGACGGCAATCTTCACCTTGTCGGCGTGCTGGTTGGCATGGTTCTGCTTGCGCAGGAACTCGTTCCACTGACTCATGTCGCGCTCTCGCGGGTCCAGACCCAGACGCTCGCAAATGCGCAGGTCAAAGTCCTGCTCGGCGAGCAGCTGCGGAACATCGTAGATGCTCGCGCAGTCCTCGTTGGTAAAGACGCAGTCGGTGTCGACGTCGCAGAAGCTTGCGATCTTGCCGCGGATGGCATCGTCGATATGGTGGTCGGAGCGCAGAACGATAATATCGGGCTGGATACCAAAGCTGCGGAGCTCCTTGACGGAGTGCTGCGTCGGCTTGGTCTTGACCTCGTGGGCGGCGGCGATATAGGGAACGAGCGACACGTGGATGTAGCAGACGTTCTCGGGGCCGGCCTCCTTGCGATACTGACGAATGGCCTCGACAAAAGGCTGCGACTCGATGTCGCCGATAGTGCCGCCCAACTCAGTGATGACCACGTCGGAGCCGGTCTGCTCCTCAATACGACGGAACTTATCCTTAATGGCGTTCGTGACGTGCGGGATCACCTGCACGGTGCCGCCCAAAAAGTCACCGCGACGTTCACGGGCGATCAGGCTCTTATAGATGGCACCAGTCGTAAAGTTGGAATCGCGGGTTAGGTTCTCGTCAATAAAGCGCTCGTAGTGGCCCAGGTCCAGATCGGACTCGTAGCCGTCCTCGGTCACAAAGACCTCGCCATGTTGGAACGGGCTCATGGTGCCGGGGTCGACGTTCAGATACGGGTCGGCCTTTTGCATCGTTACCTTGTAGCCGCGCGACTTGAGCAGACGGCCCAGCGAGGCCGCGGTAATACCCTTGCCCAGAGACGAAACCACGCCGCCGGTCACGAACACATGCTTGGTCATATTGAGTTACCTGCGCTTCCCGTAGAAGTTGTCCATACACATCTTACGGGTCTTCATTGTAATACTCGCGACGCGCGTCGCACACAATTTTTCTTACGCGCAATCGCATTTCTCCATCTCGAAACAAAACGCCGCCCGGTTGCCCAGGCGGCGTCGTTTCCACTATGTATGCACGCTGTTATCGATCGGCGACTTCGTCCTTGATCAAGTCCTGCACGAGCATACCGGCGCGGATGCCCTCTAGATACCATTCGCCACGCTCCGTAAGACAAATACCATTTGCGAGCTGGCCGCCGTCGTCGCTGTAGCGCGAGACGACCTCAATGATGTCTTCGGATTCCAAGCGTTCAATTGCCGCGCGGGCGCGATACGGAGACACCCCCACACGCTCGGCAAGCGTCTTTCGCGAAAAGCCATAAAATCCGCCGTTGTCTTCGGACTGCTGTGCAATCTCCATCAGCACCTGCACCTCGACACGCTTCATATCGTTGACACTCGCACGACCCTTGCCAGCCATGGCAGCCTCCTCAAACCGGGCACGGGCATCACTTGCACCGTGCGCGACCGGCACACCCCATGATGGCCGGCAACATCCATCATGCGGCATCCCCGCAAAAGGATGAAACAATTAGGGTTATTGTATACCGCCCAAATCGCTTATAGGCAGGTAAACGGCCTAATTTTAGGTTAAACGGTAGCTTTGTTGATAAAAGGGGCACACCGAATGTATATCCGATGCGCCCCTTTCAGACCAATTTATCCAGGCTTAGCGGTGGAAGAAACCACGGCGCTCAAACTTGGGCTCGCAGCACACGTTGATGCCCAGCTTGCGCAGCACCGTCTCGTCCGTCGGCGAGATGATCACGCTAAAGAAGGCATCGCAGCCACGCAGCTGCTCCAGGCCCGAAAGGACGCGGGCCGCCGTCTCGCTCGTTGCCGAGGTGATCGAGAGCGCCATAAGCGTCTCGTCGGTGTGCAGGCGCGGGTTCTTGCTACCCAGGAAATGCGTCTTGAGCTTGCTGATAGGCTCGATCGCCTCATCGCTAATGACCTCGAGCTCAAGGTCAACGCCCGAGACATGCTTAAGTGCATTCATGATGAGCGAGCTCGCGGCGCCCAGGCGCGTGGAAGTCTTGCCGGTCACCACGGAGCCATCGGGCATGACCATGGCGCCTACGGGACCACCCGTCAGCTGCTCCCTGGTAAGAGCGGCCGAGCGTGCCGGCGAGTAGTTCTTGTCGATACCGGCCTTCTTCATAATGATCTTGAGACGATCGACCTGCTCATCGCCCACGCCGGTACGGCGCACATTTTCGACCGCGGTAAAGTAGCGGCGGACGATCTCCATCTTGGAAGCGTCGCGGCAGGCATCGTCATCGGTAATGGCAAAACCGACCATATTGACGCCCATGTCCGTGGGGCTCTGGTAGGGGCTCTTGCCCAGGATCTTTTCCATCAGGGCACGGACCACCGGGAAGGCCTCGACGTCACGGTTGTAGTTGACCGTAGTCTTGTTATAGGCCTCCAAGTGGAAGGAGTCGATGATATTGGCATCGTCAAGGTCGGCCGTGGCGGCCTCATAGGCGATGTTGACCGGATGCGTGAGGGGCAGATTCCAGACCGGGAAAGTCTCGAACTTGGCATAGCCGGCGGCGGTGCCGTGCTTGTGCTCGTGATAGAGCTGAGACAGGCAGGTGGCGAGCTTGCCCGAGCCAGGGCCGGGAGCGGTGACCACAACGAGCGGACGAGTGGTCTCGACAAACTCGTTCTTGCCATAGCCGTCGTCGGACACGATCAGGTCGACGTCGTGCGGATAGCCCTCGATGGGATAGTGCAGCTTGGCAGGAATGCCGAGCGCGTTCAGGCGATTGCGGAACACATCGGCGGCGGGCTGGCCGGCGTACTGGGTGATAACCACGGCCGCGACAGCAAAACCGTTGCCGCGGAACAGGTCGACCAGGCGCAAAACGTCCTCGTCATAGGTAATACCCAGGTCACCGCGAGCCTTGTTCTTCTCGATGTGGTTCGCGTTAATGGCGATGATGACCTCGACGTCGTCGGCAATGCTCTTGAGCATGCGAAACTTGCTGTCCGGCTCAAAACCCGGCAGCACGCGGCTCGCGTGATAGTCGTCAAACAGCTTGCCGCCAAACTCCAAATACAGCTTGCCGCCAAACTGCGAGATGCGCTCCTTAATATGAGCGGCCTGCAGCTCGATATACTTCGCGTTGTCGAAACCCTGGCGCATATATGGCTCCCGTCCCGTTTCCATTTAATGTTCTAGGCGATTATAACGGAGCCCGCCCTCCCCGATATCCAGACCATCAACAGGCACCAACCAAACACGCCATCAATAAGTTGCGGTGAAATAGTTCCCGTTTAACCCCTCAAGACGGCCAAACAGGAACTATTCCACCGCAACTTCCCCTTTTGGCGCGAAGTAACCTGACCCCTTTGCACCAACAACAGAAACGTCGCGGGCAGAGAACGGACAGCGAACGGGTACCAGAGCGAACAAGCAGCCCCCTGCACCAATTAAGGGGAACGTCGCAGGTTGAGCATAAATCAGCGAGCGCCGTCCAGGACGTACAAGTTGGCATGAAAAAGGCAAGGCATAGACCTTTTGGTCATGCCTTGCCTTTTGAATGACAAATTGTCGTCCTGGGCGGCGCGCAGCGTCGACTGGTTGCGCGGTTCGTAGAACCGCGCAACATGAGGGCGCCCCCTCCCGCGCACGGAACGGGAGGGGGCTAAAGGTAGGAGTCTACCGGTGGGTTTACCCCACCGGACAGACGATGACCAGGTGATCCTTTACAGGATCGTCAAGGTTTCCGTGGGGTACCCGTTGGGTACTTAGAGCAGCACGCAGGCGACGGTCAGGATGACGGCGCAGACGACGGAGAGAGCAACGATGAGCTTAAGGGCAAACTTGAGCCAGGTCGTCCACTCGATCTTGGCCAGGGCGAGACCGCCCATGATGGCGCCGGAGGTCGGGGTGAACAGGTTCACGACACCGATGGCGGCGGAGAAGATCATGACCATGACCTCGGGCGAGAAGCCGAGCTTAACAGCCAGCGGTCCCATGATGGGCATGGAGACGGTAGCCATACCAGAGGTCGAGGGGATCAGGAAGGACAGGCCGAAGTAGACCAGGAAGCTCATGGGAGCGAAGATCACGCCGGACAGGCCAGCCAAGGCATTGGCAGCAGCGTCGAGGACGAAGACGTCGAGGCCGGTGTTAGCCATGAGGACGGAGATACCACGAGCGAGGGCGATGACGAGAACAACGGACATCATGTCGGCAGCGCCGGTGATGAAGGTGTTAACGATCTGCTTCTCGGACAGGCCACCGATGATACCGATCAGGACGGCCATGAGGAAGAACCAGGTGGAAGCCTCGTCGAAGTACCACTGGCCAATGGGCAGGCCGGTGATCAGGGCAGACCAGCCCTGGACGACGGCATTACCGTCGGCGTCGTAGACAGCGCCAGCGTCGAAGAAGTTGGCGACGCCCTCGTTGAGGTCGGCCAGCGGAATGAAGCCGACGATCATGACGACGAAGGTGAAGGCGAAGGCGATCAGAACACCCTTCTGACGACCGGTGAGCTTGACCTCCTTGTGGACCTCGGAAGCAGCCTTGCCGTGAGCCTCTTCGGCGTCCTTAAGCTCCTGCATCGACAGGATGGTGGAACCCTTGTCAGCCTTGACCTTCTTGGCATAGTTCATCACGAAGACAATGGACATAGCGGTAGTGACAATCCACAGGACGGCACCAAGGCCGATGATGATGGACTGGTTGACCTCAATGCCAACGCCGGTCAGAGCGTCGACGGCAGCGCCGACGGCGAACGGGTTAACCGTGGAGCCCAGGCAGCCGCAGCCAGCGCCGAGCAGGACGGTAGCGGCGCCGACCATGGGGTCGAAGCCAGCGGCCATCATGGTAGCGGCGAGCAGGGCGTAGAAGGGAACGGTCTCCTCGCACATACCATAGGTAGTACCACCGAGGGAGAAGATGAGCATAAGGACAGGAATGAGCATGATCTCGTTGCCCTTAAGCTTCTGCACCAGAACGGCGATGCCGTTGTCCAGGGCGCCGGTCTCGGTCATCATACCGAGGAAGCCGCCCAGGATCATAACGAAGAGGCAGACGGGCAGAGCGTCAGCGAAGCCCTTAATCGGGGCGGTGCAGAAATCGCTCAGGCGGGCGGCAGTAACCGCGCCGCCGGACGTGCCGGAGACGATAACGGTAATCACTGCAACAATTGCCAGCAGAGCTAGAAGAATGGTGAACGATGAAGGCATACCGCGCTTTTTCTTAGCGGTCTCAGTCATGGTTCTCATCCCCCCTTCATAAATCATTTAACTTTCTCGCGCGAAGCGGATCTTCCGTGCCGTGCCCACCGCCCGACGCGAGATATTTACCAGACAAAGCCGCTCGGGGTGTGCAGCAATACACCCCGAGCGGGATGCCAGATGCTCTTACTTGAGCGTAGCGTACATGACAGCCTTGATGGTGTGCATGCGGTTCTCGGCCTCGTCGAAGACTTTGGAAGCGGGGCTCTCGAAGACCTCGTCGGTGACCTCCTGCTCGGTGATGCCGAACTGCTCGCACTTCTCGGCGCCAATCGTGGTGTTGGTGTCGTGGAAGCTAGGCAGGCAGTGCAGGAAGATGGCACCCGGGTTGGCCATAGCCATGACCTCGGAGGTAACGCGATACGGAGTGAGCTGAGCGATGCGCTCGGCCCAGACCTCGTCGGGCTCGCCCATGGAGACCCACACATCGGTGTAGATAACGTCGGCACCGGTGACGCCGTCCTTGACGTCAGTGGTCAGCTTGATGGTGCAGCCGTTAGCCTCGGCGATGGACTTGCAGGCCTCGATGACGTCGTCAGCGGGCATGCACTCCTCGGGGCCGCAGGCCACGAAGTTCATGCCGAGCTTGGAGCAGACAACCATGAGGGAGCGAGCGACATTGTTCTTGCAGTCGCCCATGAAGACGAGGGTCTTGCCCTTGATGTCGTAGTTGAAGTTCTCCTGGACGGTCAGGATGTCGGCGAGCATCTGGGTGGGGTGCCACTCGGTGGTCAGGCCGTTCCACACGGGCACGCCGGACTTGGCAGCGAGCTCCTCGACGTCGTCCTGTGCAAAGCCACGGAACTCGATGCCGTCATACATGCGGCCGAGAACGCGGGCGGTGTCCTCGATGGACTCCTTCTTGCCCATCTGCGACGAACCGGGATCGAGGTAGGTGACGCCCATGCCCAGATCCATGCCGCCGACCTCGAAGGCGCAGCGGGTACGAGTGGAGGTCTTCTGGAAGAGCAGAACGATGTTCTTGCCCTCGAGATAGCGGTGCGGAACGCCAGCGCGCTTCATGTCCTTGAAGTTCTTGGAAAGCTTGAGCAAGTACTCGATCTCCTCGGTGGAGAGGTCGAGGAGCTTGAGGAAGCTACGGCCGGAGAGGTTAACACCCATGGTTCGTTTCCTTTCGAAAAAATGAATTACGTAAGTATTAGTGTTGCCCGTTTGACGGGCGAAACCGGTGCGGTTGTAGGGGGACCGCACCGGAAACGGAAAGACTTAGAGGTCCTCGCGCCAGAAGGGCATGCTCATGCAGCGCGGGCCGCCGCGGCCGCGGGAGAGCTCGGCGGAGGGCACGACGAGAAGGTCCAGGCCCTCCTTGTACAGCACGTCGTTGGTGACGGTGTTGCGGGCGTAGACGCAGATCTTGCCGGGCTCGACGCACAGGGTGTTGGAGCCGTCGTTCCACTGCTCGCGGGAGGCCGCGATCGGGTCGCCGCCGCCGCAGGGGATCAGCTTGACCTGGTCGACGCCGGTGGCGTCCTCCAGGACGTGCTCGAGGGTGTCCTCGATCAGGCGGATGTTCACGTCGCCCGGGTTCTTGCCGGCGGTCAGCTCGTAGACGCGCAGGGTGCCCATGATGGCGGGGTGGATCGTGAACTTATCGACGTCGATCTGGGTGAAGACCGTGTCGAGGTGCATGAAGGCGCGCGAGACCGGGATGTCGAAGGCCAGGATGCGCTCGACCTTGGAGTCGGAGTTCCAGAAGATGTTCTGGGCCATGACGTCGATAGCTGCGGCCTGGGTGCGCTGGGAGATGCCGACGGCGAGGGTCTTCTCGTTGATGTTCAGCACGTCGCCGCCCTCGGTGTGGAACTGGCAGTCGCGGCGGAAGTACAGGGAGACGTCCTTGTAGTCGGGGTGGTACTTGAAGACGTACTTGCCGTACAGGGTCTCGCGGTTGCGGGTGACCGAGTACATGCGGTTGAGGTTGACGCCCTCGCCGACGACCGCGAACGGGTCGCGGGTGAAGTAGAGGTTGGGCATCGGGTCGATGATCAGGTCGGACTCGGACTCGGAGTTGACCAGGGAGTCGAGGGTCGTGGACGCCGTGAGGGGCAGGTCGATCTCGGCCTTGGTCATGCCGGCCATGGTCTTCTTGACGAACTCGAGGTTGTCCTCGATGGAGTCCAGCTTCTCGCGGACGATCTGCGGCATGTGCTGGCCGCGGATGCCTGCCTCGGCGATGTACTGGTCGGTGAACTCGGCGCGGGCGCCGGGGACCTGGTCGAACACCTCGGCGACGAGGTTCTCCAGATAGAGGACCTCCACGCCCTGGTCCCTCAGGATCTGGGCGAAGGTGTCGTGCTCCTGCTGTGCGACCTCCAGGAACGGGACGTCGTCGAACAGGAGTCGCTCGAGCTCGTCGGGCGGCAGGTTGAGGAGCTCGTCGCCGGGACGGTGCAGGCAGACCTTCCTGAGCTTGCCGATCTCGGAAGGCACGTGCAGACCTTTCGTCATGGCCTCCTACCTTTCTTTCGGGCCCCTGTCAGGGCCGATTCGTTAGCGCCCCTCCGTGTGAGGCGTTATTGCTGACGACATATTTATATCCAAAATCAGTCCATACTTCCACCTCGCCCCCGAACGGTTTTATATGGGGGGGTGAACGGCATACACATATACTTCACGCATGGCACACTTTGATTTAATAAAGTGTATTTACGTGCTTAAACGCCTTTTTAACCGATAAATCAATTGAAACTAATCTTTGTAAAACCACCCTCAAATTGCATATTTCGCGCAATGATATGAATAGAATTCGCAATTCTCGCTACGTCTCAACCATTTTGATTTTTATTCAGAAAGAAGTTCGTCCTATTCATTTTTGGCAAACAGATTACCGTTTACCAGAAGTTGGATACCGTTCACCGGAAGCTCAGTATAAGGCCCGTCGAATACCCAATCGATCTTGCGTCTCCATTTGTAACAACTTGACTTCTCGGTATAAAAAAACAGTCCCGCTCCCCTCATGGGAAACGGGACTGTTATCGATAATCGTAGACAGATTTGAGCGGCTTTGAGAGCCGTCGGGGCCCTAGCGATCGAACTCCGCCAGGGCCTCGCCCAAAAGCCTTAAGCCCTCGCAAAGAACGTCCTCGCTCGCGCAGTAACCCAGGCGCGCGCCGCAGGGAAGCTCAAAGCGGCTGCCGGGAACCAACAGCACTCCCCTCTCGGACAGCAGGCGCTTGCAGAACTCCTCGTCATCCTCGGGAATATCAAGCTGGATAAACGAGGTAGACACGCCCTGCGGGGCCGTCCAGGAAACGCGATGCTGCGTATCAATCCAAGCCTGCGCGATATCGCGGTTTCCAAACACGATCTTGCGGTTGCGCTCGAGGATCTTGTCCTTGTGCTTGAGCACATAGGTCGCCAGGGCGTCGTTGAACACGCCGCCGCAAATCATGGTGTAGTCGCGGTAAGTGCGAATGCGGTTAGATACCTCTTCGTCTGCCACAACCCAGCCCACGCGGGCCGCAGGCGTCGAATAGGTCTTGGACACCGAGTTGGTGACGATGGCCTTCTCGTACACATCGGCCATCGACAAAAAGTCCTCAGTGTTCTCAAGCGGCAGGTACACCTCGTCGCACAGCACATGGGCGCCAACCAAGCGGGCGATCTCGGCAATCTGGCCGAGCGTGTCGGCATCGAGCACCGTACCGATGGGGTTCGATGCGTTATTGATGCAGATGAGCTTGGTGTTGGGGCGCACCAAGCGCTTGAGTTCCTCGATATCGGGCTTCCAGCAGAGTTCCTCGCGAAGCTCCCAGTACTCGACCTCGGCGCCGAGCGTACGCGGGATCTCATAGAGCGGCGCATAGGTAGGCCACTCGGCGATAACGTGGTCGCCGGGCTCGACTACAGCCATGATGGCGTTGAGGTTAGCGCCCGTGCAGCCATTGGTCTGCAGAATGTGGTCGGGATTGACCTCGTGACGATACAGCTTGGCAACCTCGGCCTTAAACTCCGGCGAACCCTCGATCCAGCCGTAGTTCATCTTCTCGCGGTCCAGGCGCTCGTAGAACATGGCGCCGTCCTGTTCATCGAGCGCGCGAAGCTCGCCCATGGTAAGCGACGAAATCGTCGACTGGGCGACATCCCACGTAGCGCTCTTCTCCCAAACGTTAAGCCACTCCTCAACGCCGATTGCCTTGATATCCATGGCCAAGCTCCTTACAAAAGCAGTCATCCAATCGTGTTGACGTTCCTCATACAAGAATGGGGCGGCGCGAAAAATCCGCACCGCCCCAATGGGAGACATCTAATGGCAGTTAGACGTTTGTTTTAAGACCTGTACGGGTCTTTGAAAACCTTAGAGGTCCTCGCGCCAGAAGGGCATGCTCATGCAGCGCGGGCCGCCGCGGCCGCGGGAGAGCTCGGCGGAGGGCACGACGAGAAGGTCCAGGCCCTCCTTGTACAGCACGTCGTTGGTGACGGTGTTGCGGGCGTAGACGCAGATCTTGCCGGGCTCGACGCACAGGGTGTTGGAGCCGTCGTTCCACTGCTCGCGGGAGGCCGCGATCGGGTCGCCGCCGCCGCAGGGGATCAGCTTGACCTGGTCGACGCCGGTGGCGTCCTCCAGGACGTGCTCGAGGGTGTCCTCGATCAGGCGGATGTTCACGTCGCCCGGGTTCTTGCCGGCGGTCAGCTCGTAGACGCGCAGGGTGCCCATGATGGCGGGGTGGATCGTGAACTTATCGACGTCGATCTGGGTGAAGACCGTGTCGAGGTGCATGAAGGCGCGCGAGACCGGGATGTCGAAGGCCAGGATGCGCTCGACCTTGGAGTCGGAGTTCCAGAAGATGTTCTGGGCCATGACGTCGATAGCTGCGGCCTGGGTGCGCTGGGAGATGCCGACGGCGAGGGTCTTCTCGTTGATGTTCAGCACGTCGCCGCCCTCGGTGTGGAACTGGCAGTCGCGGCGGAAGTACAGGGAGACGTCCTTGTAGTCGGGGTGGTACTTGAAGACGTACTTGCCGTACAGGGTCTCGCGGTTGCGGGTGACCGAGTACATGCGGTTGAGGTTGACGCCCTCGCCGACGACCGCGAACGGGTCGCGGGTGAAGTAGAGGTTGGGCATCGGGTCGATGATCAGGTCGGACTCGGACTCGGAGTTGACCAGGGAGTCGAGGGTCGTGGACGCCGTGAGGGGCAGGTCGATCTCGGCCTTGGTCATGCCGGCCATGGTCTTCTTGACGAACTCGAGGTTGTCCTCGATGGAGTCCAGCTTCTCGCGGACGATCTGCGGCATGTGCTGGCCGCGGATGCCTGCCTCGGCGATGTACTGGTCGGTGAACTCGGCGCGGGCGCCGGGGACCTGGTCGAACACCTCGGCGACGAGGTTCTCCAGATAGAGGACCTCCACGCCCTGGTCCCTCAGGATCTGGGCGAAGGTGTCGTGCTCCTGCTGTGCGACCTCCAGGAACGGGACGTCGTCGAACAGGAGTCGCTCGAGCTCGTCGGGCGGCAGGTTGAGGAGCTCGTCGCCGGGACGGTGCAGGCAGACCTTCCTGAGCTTGCCGATCTCGGAAGGCACGTGCAGACCTTTCGTCATGGCCTCCTACCTTTCTTTCGGGCCTTACTGGCCGAATGTATCAGCGCCCCTCCGTATGGGACGCTGCTTGCTGACAGCTCTAGTTATATCCAAAAACCACCCGCAATTCCACCTCGCCCCCGAACGGTCAGCAAAGTGCGATGAACGGTATATCGCATACGATTCCCCCATGATGCACTTCAGTTCTCTAAAGCAGGTTTTCAAAGGTAATCGTTCTTTTTTCTAAGGAATTGAGCAAGATTGCACAAATAATTTCATGTTTAGGAATTGCATAGCTAAAACGGTTTTCTGCATATATATATCGTCTGTCCATGATTCAATTTGAATTCGATTATATTCAGCTCGCAATCATTCTTATTCATACATCCTCACCAATTGAGTATGGATATAGATTGTTTTCAAAACGAGTCGGGCAGTTAGTTGCATGCCTTGACGGCGTAAGAAGTAGGTTAAGATACCGTTCGCACAATACGTCCGTGCCACAAGTCGACTAAATTGAGACAATAGTGAATAGGGTTAGGCTACCGTCCCCTGCGGGGACTGAACGGACAGATGCATATGCCGAGCAAAATCGAAAAAAAGCAAGCCGCCGCAAAGCTGCGCAAACCGCCGCGCGACTTCTCGTACACGCAGAACCGAGAGCTCAGCTGGCTACGCTTTGACAACCGCGTGCTCGACGAGGCTTTTGATGAGTCCGTGCCGCTGTTCGAGCGCCTTAAGTTCGTCTCGATCTTCGAGTCCAACCTCGATGAGTTCCTCATGGTGCGCGTGGGTGGCCTGTCCGACTTGGCCGAGCTCAAAAAGCAACCTGTCGACAACAAGAGCAATATGACCGCCTCCGAACAGGTCGATGCTGTCATGGCAGAGCTGCCCGGGCTCCTTACCCGTTGGGAGTCCATCTTTAAGAACATCGAGGGCAAGCTCGATACCTTGGGCGTTCACCGCGCCCGCATCGATTCGCTTACGCCCGAGGAGCGCACCTTTGTAACCCGCTACTTCCAGGCCTACGTATCGCCGGTCATCTCACCGCTGGTGATCGACCCGCGCCACCCCTTCCCCAACCTGCGCAACGGCGCGCTCTACCTGGCGTGCGGCCTGGACGGCGTCACCGACGAGGAGAGCCTGCTGGGCCTGATCGAGATTCCCGCCTCGATGAACCGCGTGGTCGAGATCCCCTCGCCCACCGGCACCTACTCCTACATTCTGCTCGAGGACGTCATCCTCGCCTGCCTGGACAGCTGCTTTGGCTCCTATAAGCCGCTGGATCGCGCGCTGATCCGCGTCACCCGCAATGCCGATATCGACCCGGACGGCGAGGGCGTCGAGGAGGAAGAGGATTACCGCCAGCACATGAAGCGCATCCTCAAGAAACGCTTGCGCCTGCAGCCGGTGGTGCTCGCCGTATCGGGCTCGCTCGAAAAGCCAACGCTCAAGACTATCCGCAAGGCGCTCGAGCTCTCGCGTCGCTCGGTCTTTACCTGCGATATCCCGCTCAACCTGGACTATGTCTTTGGCATTGAGGGCAAGATTCCCGAGCACCTGCGCAACGAGCTGCTCTTTACGCCGTTTAAGCCGCAGCCCAACCCCACCATCGATATGACCCGCTCTATCCGCGAGCAGGTACTTCAGCACGACAAGCTGCTCTTTTACCCTTACGAGGCCATGAACCCGTTCCTGGATCTGGTGCACGAGGCCGCCTACGACCCCGAGTGCATCTCGCTGCGTATCACGCTCTACCGCGTGGCCAAGCAGAGCCGCCTGTGCGAGTCGCTGATCGATGCCGCCGAAAACGGCAAAGAGGTCACGGTGCTCATGGAGCTCCGCGCCCGCTTCGATGAGCAGAACAACATCGAGTGGGCCGAGCGCTTGGAAGAGGCCGGCTGCACCGTTATCTACGGCTCCGAGGGCTTTAAGTGCCACTCCAAGATCTGCCAGCTCACCTATCGCGAGGGCATGGCGCTTACACGCCTGACACTGTTGGGCACCGGCAACTTTAACGAGAAGACGGCCAAGCTCTACAGCGACTTTATGCTCATGACCGCCCATCCCGGCATCGGCGAGGACGCCAACCTGTTCTTCCGCAACCTGTCGCTGGGCAACCTGCGCGGCGATTACCGCTTCCTGGGCGTGGCGCCGGTCGGCCTCAAGCCGCTCATCATGCGCGGCCTGGATCGCGAGATCCAGCGCGCCCTCGTTGGCGAGCCCGCCCGTGTGTTCTTTAAGCTCAACTCGCTCACCGACCGCGAGGTCATCGACAAGATCGCTGAGGCATCGTGCGCAGGAGTTCGCGTGGACATGATCATCCGCGGCATCTCGTGCCTCAAGCCGGGCGTTCCGGGCAAGACCGAGAATGTGCATGTCCGTTCTATCGTCGGACGCTTTTTGGAGCATGCGCGCGTTTACGCCTTTGGCGTGGACTCGGACATGATCTATCTGAGCTCGGCCGACATGATGACGCGCAACACCGAGCACCGCGTGGAGATCGCCTTCCCCGTGCTCGACCCCACCTGCCGTGCCCTGGTCCATAAGTACATGAGCATGCAGCTGCGCGACAATGTGAAGGCCCGCAGCCTCACGAGCGACGGTACCTGGGTCCCCGTGGAGCGTGCAGAGGGTGAGAAACCCTTCAACTCGCAGGAAGCCCTGCTGGAGCGTGCCTATCGCAACGCCGAGGCCGCCGCGCAGCAGCGCGCGCGTGAGAAGGAACGTGTGGCCGAAGAGGCTATTCAGGCCGAGGTTGAGCGCGAGGCAGTTGTCGAGCCCACTGTCGAGCCGGAAGCAGTTGCCGCTCCCCCAGTGAATGAACCCGTGGCTGCCGCAGAGCCCGCCGTGGAGAAAGCGCCCGAGGTTCAGAAGGTCCAGGCAACCGTCATTGAGCCCGAGCCTGCACCTGCGCCTCAGCCCGAGCCGCAGGTCACCAAGCCCGCACCCGAGACGAGCGCCCGTCGCGATAAGCCCGCCGGCAAGACCAAGGCCATCGAGCGCCATCGCCCCGGTCGCGTGCGCATGGGACTGGGCCTGATCGGCCTAGGCCTTAAGACGCTCATTACCGGCAAGACGAAATAGACGTTTGTAGAAGCGCCCCGCATTTGAGGAAAGCCTCGGATGCGGGGCGCTTTTCCCTGCTACCATGGTGCGGACAACAACGCGAATGACAGGCAGGGATATGAAGCTCACTATAGAATCGATGACCTACGGCGCCGATGGACTGGCGCACGCCGACAACGGCAAGGCCGTCTTTGTGCAGGGCGCCGTGGCAGGCGACACCGTCGAGGCCGAGGTCGTACAGGACGGCAAGTCGTTCATGCGCGCCCGCACCACCGAGATTCTGGAGCCAAGCCCCGATCGCATTCAGTCTCCCTGCCCCTTCGTGGGCATCTGCGGCGGCTGCTCGTGGGGCAATCTCTCACGCACGACACAGCTCGCCGCCAAGGAGCAAAACCTGCGTTCCACGCTCGAGCGCATCGGCAAGTTCGCTCCTGAGCAGGTCGATGAGCTGGTGCAGCCCATCCGCCATACCAAGGACGACTGGGGCTACCGCAATAAAATCGAGCTCGAACCGACCGTCGTCAACGGTCGCGTACGCCTTGGCATGCACGGCGTCGATCCCAGCAAAATCGTGACCGTCGATTCGTGTCCGTTGTTCGACAAACGCTTCCCTAAGGCACTCAAATCGGTCGTCGGCGCGCTCAACTATCTGAGCGGCAGCCACGATCTGGGCCTTGAGCGCGTGGGCATTCGTGCCTCGCGTCGCACCAAGGCGCTCGAGGTCGCACTCTGGACGCCCACGGGTTCCTTCCCGCGCTCGCAGGTCTCCCGCGTGCTGGCGGACGCCGCTCATCCCACGAGCGTGGTGCGTGTGATGAGCAAGGGCGAAAAGAAAGCCCGCCGTGTCTCCAAAGTCGAGATGCTCGCCGGCGAGGGCTCGTGGACCGAGAATATCGCCGAAGGCCAGATGCGCTTATCTGCCCCGTCGTTTTTCCAGGTCAATACCAAGGGCGCCGAGATTTTGATCGAGCTCGTCATGGACGCGCTCGATCCTCAGGAAGACGAGCTGGCCGTGGACCTGTACTGTGGTGCCGGCACCTTTACCCTGCCGCTCGCCCGCCGCTGCGATTTTGTCGCCGCCGTCGAGGCTTACGGTCCGGCCGTGCGCGACCTGCGTCGTAACCTCGAGATCAACAAGCTCGACAACGTCGACGTTATCGGCGGCGACGCGGTGCGCGAGTTCCCCGATCAGGACGCCGACATCTTGGTGGTCGACCCGCCGCGCGCAGGCCTCGCCCCCGAGGCAATCGACCTCATCGCTAGCACGAGCGCTCGCGATGTCGCCTACGTGAGCTGCGACCCGGCGACTCTGGCCCGCGACCTCAAGCGCTTTGTCGAGGAGGGCACCTTCTCCCCCGTCAAGATCACGCCGGTCGACCTGTTCCCGCAAACCTTCCACTGCGAAACGGTCGTCCACCTCAAGCGCAACTAGCCACTTAATCATTGCTCAGAAAAATCATTGGGAAATCGAGCGTGGCAAGCGGAGGTCTTCGGGGTATAAGACGGCTAATTGTATGCCGCCTATGAAAGGAACCCTCATGCCCAGCGTTGCCGTTCTCGCCGCCGATGGCTTTGAAACTATTGAGTGCTTGACCATGGTCGATGTCATGCGTCGCGGCGGCGTGCGTGCCACGCTCGTCTCGATCATGCCCACGCGCGAGGTCGTAAGCTCGCTGCAGATCCCCGTGACCTGCGATGCGCTCTTTGATGAGATCAACTTTGACGAGTACGACTGCGTCGTGCTGCCCGGCGGCCTGCCCGGTGCCACCAACTTGCGTGCAGATCAGCGCGTCTGCGACGTGGTCTGCGAGTTCGCCGCGACCAAGCACGTCGCCGCCATCTGCGCCGCCCCGTTTATCCTGGGCGAGCTCGACCTGCTCGAGGGGCGCCATGCCACGTGCTTCCCTGGCTTTGAGAAAAGCTTCCCCGAAGGCGCCTATACCGGCGAGAAGGTCACGCAAGACGGCAACATCATCACTGCCAGCGGCATGGCACAGTCACTCCCCTTTGCATTGGAGCTGCTGCGCACGCTCGCCGGCGACAAGGCCGTCGAGAAGGTCGCCGAGGGCATCCAACTATGATTTTGGCTTCGCAATCGCCGCGCCGCATAGAGCTGATGCGCGAGGCAGGCTACAACATTCGCGTGATTCCCGCAGATATCGACGAGACTCCCTTCGACGGCGAGGCCCCGCTTACGCTCGTCGAGCGATTGGCGCGAGCCAAAGCCGCTGCTGTCGCCGTCGAGCATGCCGAGCCCAATGAGTTGACCGTCGCGGCCGACACCATCGTCACCTTTGACGGCAAGATTCTGGGCAAGCCGGCAACCGAGGACGAGGCGCGCACCATGCTCCGTGAGCTTTCGGGCCGCACGCACCAGGTCGCAACCGGCGTCTGCATCGTTAAGGCAGGCGATACGGCCGCCCCGCATGCCGCCGAGAGTCTGTCGTTTGTCGATGTGACCGACGTGACATTCTACGAGCTCACCGACGAGCAGATCGAGCACTACGTTGCCTCGAGTGAGCCCATGGATAAGGCAGGCGCCTACGGCATCCAGGGCACAGGCGGCCGCATGCTCGTGCACGATATTTCGGGCGACTTCTATAACGTAGTGGGCCTACCCATCGCCCGCGTCGCGCGCGCGATTCAAAAACTCTCGTAATTGCATCTGGCGCTGGGTATTCCCCAGCGCCTACAATTTTGGCGTACCGTACGGATCCCGACCGGGCACAAGGCGCGGCGGAAAACCGATAGGAGTTAAACATGGATACACCACTCGAGGCCATTGACGTCTGCGATGTCGATGGCTTTTGCTATGGCAACTATACGGACGAGGAGGCCGGCACCGGTTGCACCGTAATCGTGGCACCCGAGGGCGCCACCGGCGGCGTTGACGTTCGCGGCGGTGCTCCAGCATCGCGCGAAACCGACCTGCTGCGACCCGAGAACACCGTCGACAAGGTCCACGCCGTCTGCCTTTCGGGTGGATCGGCCTTTGGCCTCGAGGCTGCAAGCGGCGTCGCTCGCGAGCTTGAGAGCCGCGGCATCGGCCTTCCCGTCGGCCCCACGCAGGTGCCTATCGTGTGCTCCAGCTGTATCTTCGACCTCGCCTTTGGTAACCCCACCGTGCGCCCCGACATTGAGGCCGGCATCGCCGCCGTGCGCGAAGCACTCGACCACACCCCCACCAAGCTCGAACAGGGCAACGTAGGCGCCGGCACGGGCGCTACCGTGGGTAAGCTCATGGGGCCTGCCACCTGCATGAAGGCCGGCCTTGGAGCTGCCGCCGTGGCACTCGGCCCCATCAAGGTGGGCGCCGTGGTCTCGGTCAACGCCTGCGGCAACGTTGTCGACCCCTTCACCGGCGAGTGGGTCGCCGGCATGCGCGCCGCAGCCGATAGCGACCAGATCGTCGACATGGAACTCGCAGCCTTTGCCGCCGCCGGATCCATGCAGATGCCGCTCGACCGCACCAACACCACCATCAGCTGCATCATCACCAACGTGGAACTCACTAAGGCACAAGCCACCAAGGTCTCCCAGATGGCCGCAGACGCCTACGCACACGCCATCCGTCCCACGCACACCACCAACGACGGCGACACCATCTACACCCTCGCCAGCGGCAAACTGGGCGCCCAGGCAAGCGCCGCCGTTCCCCTAGACCTGCTGGGCATGCTCGCAGTAAGGGCCCTGGAAACTGCCATCGTAAACGGAGCCAAAACCGCCAAAACCTCCCACAGCATCCCCGGCGCCGCGAAGTAGTCCACTCGACCGTCGGTCGGAGACGGGCGGGCGTTACGTTTGCTGCTCTACAGTCCTATGCAAGACGAAGGCCACATTAAGTGGCCTTCTTTGCATGCGGAACTCGCGACAAACGTAATGCCCGCCCGCCTCCGACCGACTACCAACTAATATTTTTTCAGCCCAGGCCCCTGTGTACCGCGCGTCTAAGATCTTCAAATTCAGGCAGCCTGACAATCGATTCTTATTGCAGAGGCCCCTTGGCCTTTAGTTTGATACAAGTTCCGCACGAGCCGGAAAGCACTAAATGTGCTTTCCGTGCGAGCAGGACTGTTCGCAGTAGCAAACTAAAGGCCAAGGGGCCCAGTCAACCTATCAGCAACGAATACTCAGCAGCTAGTTGAATTTGAAGATCTTTGAGGCAAGACGGTATAGGCCGAGTGTGGTTTTGTCACCGGCACGACCGCGCAGATTGGTGAAGAACCCGACCACGCCGTAGCGGGCACGACGATACATGCGCTCGTCATAGGCCTTCAAATCATTCCACAGCGTCTTTAGGCGCTCGTCGGCGCAATCCTCGTCGGAAAGCTTGGTAAGCACCGAGCAGATCGCCATCATCATGGTGAAGTAGCCCATCATGTACGAACGCAGGCGCGACGACCCAACATCGCTGTACAAGTGGTACGACTCCATCATGATACGCGTAACACGGAACTGCTGGTCCAGACGCTTGACCATCGTTGCCTCGTTGACGCTCTGGCCCTCGCGACCGATAAAGTAGCGGTAGAGGTCGATGTCGGCGTAGTACATGGTCTTGCAACGCGGCAGCGGCACGTAGGCGTAGATGTTGTCCACATAGAACGTGTGCGGCGGCATGGGAAGGTTGGACTCGCGCAGCACATCCGTGCGATAGCACAGGCTGTGCATGAGTAGGTTCTGGTCCAGGCGGAAATGACCGATCTGATCCCAGGAAAAGATCTTCTTGCGCGGCAGGGCAAATTTGTAGCCAATAGCGGTATGCGTGCCCTCGTAAACCTTCTCGTACACGTAGTTCGAGATAAACAGGTCAACGCGCTGATCGCGCTCTTCAAAGCCACGCAGAATCGACAGCATGGTCGAAAGAGCCGCAGCGTCGAGCCAGTCATCCGAGTCGACAACCTTGTAGTAGGTGCCCTGTGCTTCGCGCAGACCCGAAAGGACGGCAATACCGTGGCCACCGTTCTCCTGGTGTACCGCGCGAATGATACCGGGATAACGTGCCTCCCACTCATCGGCCTTATCGGCCGTCTCGTCCTTGGAGCCGTCGTCCACCACGATAATCTCGATATCGGTGGCGTAATTGCTCCCCTCCAAGATGGAGGTGATGCAATGGTCCATGTCCTTGGCGGCGTTATACGAGGGAATACCGAATGTTATGACTTTATGCATGGCAGGCGATAATCTCATCCGAAAGATCGAGGGCGGAATTGGTCACAGCGTCCATATCGTAGTAACGATACTCGGCCAGACGACCCACCGGGTGGAAGTTCGTCAGGTTCTGGACGCGCTCAAGATAGCGCTCATAGAGCTCACGGTTCTCGGGCTCAAGAATGGCGTAGTACGGCGTCTCGCCCGAGCCGGGCGTATAGGCCTTGGAATACTCCTTCATGATGGTGGTCTTGCCGGGCAGGATCTGACCGGTCATGTTCTTGAACTCGGTAATGCGCGTGTAGTCCTCGCTCGTGGTGTAGTTGACGGTGCCCACGGGCTGGAACTGGTCCATATCGAGCGTCTCGAACTTCATGTCGAGCGTGCGGTACGGTAGCGCGCCCAGATCGAGATTGAACAGCTCATCGAGCGGACCGGTGTAGACGATCTCGCCACCATAGACCTTGCCGTCGATCTTGACGGTAGTCTCGTCGATTTCAAAGAGGTCACGGGCGTCCACGTCGCAGAACACGTCGATCAGGTCGTGGTCGAGCATGTGCTCAAAGAGCGCCGTGTAGCCCTCCTGCGGCATGCCCTGGAAGGGAGCTTGCGGGAAGTAGCGGTCATCATCGCCCACAAAGACGGGAACGCGGCCGGTGATCGAGGGATCGATCTGATCGGGCGTCTGGCCCCACTGCTTCATGGTGTAATGCAAAAAGACGTTCTCGTAGACGTAATCGGCGACCTCGGCAAGATCCGGGTCGTTCTTCTTACGCAGCTCCATAATGGGCACCTTGACATCCTTGCCAAAGGTCTCCACGAGCTTCTGATACAGCTCCTCGCCGCGCTCGTCACCAAAGGCGAGCTTGAGACTCGCATGGTTGAAGGGCACGGGCATAAGGGTACCGTTGATGTTGGCGAGCACCTTGTGCTGATAATCCGTCCACTTGGTAAAGCGCGACAGGAAATTGTGCACGCGCTCGTTAAAAGTGTGATAGATATGCGGACCGTACTCGTGGATCAGGATTCCGGCCTCGTCAGTGCAGTCATAGGCATTGCCCGCAATGTGGCTACGGCGCTCCAAAACGGCAACACGATAGCCGATGGTCTCGGCAAGACGGCGGGCGCAAACGGCACCGGCATATCCAGCACCGACGACAATCATGTCGTACGCGCCGGCGTTAAAGCCTTCAGGCAGGCCTGAGGTAATCTGCATCGATACTCCTTGTCAAAAGCCACGGGCTCGTTAGCTGGGCTTTTCTCGAACATTCTTCGAGACATATTTATCAGAGCGATTATAGCGCTAATGCGTCCTATAATGAGCTTGCCACACAAGGAAAGCTCAAGCACCGCGGCGTACTTAATTGAATGGTAAACCCGCTAGCAGCGGGTTTATTCGTGAACAGCCGGGTGCCTGGAGCTTAGCGAAACGCTTGTAAGGAGTAACATGAGCGATTTCCTAAACCGTATGAAGTCTGCCGCCAAGGCCGACCTTAAGACGATCGTCCTGCCCGAGGGCGAGGATCCGCGCACTATCGTCGCGGCCACCAAAATCATCGAGGAGGGCCTGGCAAAGATCGTCATCCTGGGCAACCCCGACGAGATCAACGTTCCCGGCGCTACCGTCATCGACCCGCGCAATGCCGAGAAGCACGAGGAGTACGCGCAGAAGTTTGCCGAGCTCCGCGCCAAGAAGGGCGTTACCATCGAGCAGGCTCGCGCCCAGGTGATGGACGCCACCTACTTTGGCACCATGATGGTCAAGATGGGCGATGCCGACGGCCTGGTCTCCGGCGCCTGCCACTCCACCGCCGACACCCTGCGCCCCGCGCTTCAGATCCTCAAGACCGCCCCGGGCACCAAGCTGGTCTCGGCCTTCTTCGTGATGTGCACCGACACCCCGCAGTTCGGCACTGACGGCACGCTGATCTTCGCCGACTGCGGCCTCAACATCAACCCGTCCTCCGACGAGCTCTCCGAGATCGCCATCGCCTCCGCTCACTCCTGGTCCACCTTCATGGGCAACGTTGAGCCGCACGTGGCCATGCTCTCCTACTCCACCATGGGCTCCGCTGGCGGCGAGGTCGCCAAGAAGGTCCAGGAGGCTGTGAAGTTCTGCAAGGAGAAGGCTCCCGAGCTCGCCATCGACGGCGACCTGCAGCTCGATGCCGCTATTGTCCCCACCGTCGCCCAGCTCAAGGCTCCCGGCTCCTCCGTTGCCGGCAAGGCCAACGTGCTCGTGTTCCCCGACCTCGAGGCCGGCAACATCGGCTACAAGCTGGTCCAGCGCTTCGCCGGCGCCGACGCCTACGGCCCCATCCTGCAGGGCATCGCCAAGCCGGTCAACGATCTGTCGCGCGGCTGCTCTGCTGACGACATCGTGGGTGTCGTGGCCATCACCGCCGTCCAGGCTCAGATGGCTGAGTAGCGGACATATCCCCTCGGGACAGGAATTTCCACCTGCTAGCAAAAAGGCCTCCGGAGCTGTTGCTCTGGAGGCCTTTCGTTTACTTGCAAATGCGCGCGTTAGTTGTTCTTGGTCAGGCGCTCGACGTCGTGGGCGATCATGTATTCCTCGTCGGTGGGGATGACCATAACCGTGACGGAAGAGCCGGCGGCGCTGATGACCTGTGGGCCGTTGCCCACGGCCTCGCGGTTCTTGTTGTTGTCGATGCGCACGCCCAGCCACTCAAAGCAGTCGCAGAAGGCCTTGCGGATCGACCAGTCGTTCTCGCCGATGCCGGCGGTAAAGGTAATGGTGTCCACGCCCGCCATGGAAGCGATCATGGAACCGGCCTGCTGCATGGCCTTATAGGCGAACATATCGAAGGCGAGCAGGCAGCGCTCGTCGCCCTCGGAGGCGCGCGTGCGGATGTCGCGGGCGTCGTTGGAGATGCCCGAGATGGCAAGCAGACCAGACTGCTTGTTCATCATGTCATCGACTTCCTGGTAGCTGTAGCCGCCCTCGCGCTGCAGGTAGCACACGGTGGCCGGGTCGATGGAACCACAACGGGTGCCCATCATCAGGCCATCGAGCGGCGTGAGACCCATCGTGGTGTCGCGGCACACGCCGTCCTCGATAGCAGCGAGCGAAGCACCGTTGCCCAGATGGCACGAAAGCAGGCGGTGGCAGCGCGAACCCAGGATCTCCTTGGCCATCATCCACTCATAGCGGTGGCTCGTGCCGTGGGCGCCGTACTTGCGCACGTGGTACTTGTCGCAAACGTCCTTGGGCAGCGCGTAGGTGTAGGCAACCTCGGGCATGGTCATGTGGAACGAGGTGTCGAAGACCGCCACGTTGGGCAGCTCCGGATACTTCTCACGGCAATACTCAATCGCTGCGGCCTCGCCGTAGTTGTGCAGCGGAGCAAGCGGTGCCACCTCAAGAATCTTGGCCATAACCTCGTCGTCGACAACCGCGGAATCATCGAAGTGCCAGCCGCCCTGAACGATACGATGCCCAATGCCATCAATCGTAAAGTCGGTCTTCTCGAGCTCCTCGAGCACGCGAGCGATAGCAGAGCGATGATCGGGGAAAGGGACCTCCTCGGTCTGCTTAGCGCCACCGTTCTCGGAGTGGCCAAAGATGCCCATGTCCGATCCGATACGCTCGCAGTTGCCCTTGGCGAAAACCTTGCGGGTATCGGTATCCAAAAGCTGATATTTAAGGCTTGAGCTGCCGGCGTTGACAACAAGTACGTTCATGAGACTCCTTCGCAGTGCAATACGGTCGACGCAGGCCCCTTAAGGCGGCCGCATTTTAATAAGAAGTTATCATATCTTGATAAATAGATATCAGCATATCGCCCAACGAGCGCAAAAGAGGGGCCGAACGGCGCTCGGTCGTCCAGCCCCTCCCCTCTTGCAATTACTTGCCGTTGACGATGCGCTCGACGTCGGAAGCGATCATGAACTCCTCGTCCGTAGGGATGACGAAAATCTTGACCTTGGAATCCTTGGCGGACAGGCACCAAGCGCCGTCGCCACGCAGGGCATTACGGGCGTGATCCATCTTGACGCCCATAAAGGCCAGACGATCGGCCACGCCAGCGCGAACGGCCGGAGCGTGCTCGCCGATGCCGGCGGTAAAGACCAGGGTGTCCATGCCGCACATGGAGGTGGCCATCTCGGCGGCCTTAGCGGCAATCTTGTAGACGAACATATCGAAGGCGAGCTGAGCCTCGGGGTCACCAGCAGCGGCGAGCTCCTCAACGTTGCGGCAGTCGTTGGTCTTGCCACCGGTCACAGCCAAAAGGCCAGACTTCTTGTTCATCATCTCGTCGACCTCGTCGAAGGTGTAGCCACCCTCGCGCTGCAGGTAGCACACGGTAGCCGGGTCGATGGAGCCGCAGCGGGTGCCCATCATGACGCCGTCGAGCGGCGTCAAGCCCATGGTGGTGTCCATGCACTTGCCGTCCTCGATGGCGCACAGGGAAGCGCCAGAGCCGATATGGCACACGACGACCTTGCGGGCCTCGCCGTTGGTCATCTCGGCGACCTTCTTGGAGATGTAGCGATAGCTGGTGCCGTGGGCGCCGTACTTACGGATGTGCAGCTTGTCGCAAACATCCTTGGGAAGGGCGTAGGTCTTGGCGACCTCGGGCATGTTGAAGTGGAAAGCGGTGTCGTAGACCGTGACGTTGGGCAGATCGGGATACTGCTCCAGGCAGTACTCGATAACGTTGGCCTCGGGGTTGTTGTGCAGCGGCGCCAGCGGGGCGACCTCGCGAATCTTGGCGAGGACGTCCTCGTCGACGAGGGAGGAATCACCAAAGTACCAACCGCCCTGAACGATACGGTGGCCGATGCCCTCGATCTTGACGCCGTTGGCCTCAAGGTCCTTCAGGACGACCTCGATGGCGACCTTGTGGTCGGGGAACTCGATGTTCTCGGTCACCTTCTTGGAGCCATTGGCAGCATGGGTGAAGGTACCACCGGTAAAGCAGACGCGCTCGCAGGAGCCCTTTGCGGACACCTTATGGGACTTGGTGTCGATGACCTGATACTTAAGGGTCGAAGATCCCGCGTTGACGACCAGAACGTTCATGTGTCTCCCTACTAACAGGCGGTGTGGCGCCGCCAGGTTACATACGCTTCAATAATAAACCCAAACGCCCTCGCGCTCGGGTTTATTGCGTTGATATATAAGTTATCGGTGCCTAAATACTCATGGCCTTTGACTTGTAAGACGAAATAGCGCGGGGATATACACCAGGGAAGAAATCCCGAGCGCAACAAGCAATACGACTCGAATGCCCGCGATGCTGCTCAACGCAGCATTGAACAGATAGAAAAGGATGGCACCCACCGCCACCATCTGGCTTTGGACCGAAATCAGTGAACAGCGCATCGAAGAATCGACAGCATTTTGAAAAATTGAGTATTTAATTGGAGCAAATAACGAGTACGCGACCGTCTGCAGTACATAGAACACGGGCAGCAAATAGACCGGAGTAAAGGGAATCAAAAACAGAGCAGCCAGGGAAAGGCGCACGATGCCGCAAATACGCGCAAAACGGCCCTTGTCGACATGAGCAATCACACTGGGCACAATAAGCCCCATGGAGGCCGAGGCAAGAAGCTGGACCGCAATGATCACACCCGAAGCGACGGCATTCATTCCGCGACCCGCAAGCAACAGTGAGAAAAAGTCTTCCAGGGCGACAAAAGCAAATGCCTGAGAGCAGTCCATGATGAACGCTGAACGAAGAATGCCGTTACGCGCAATAGCGGCACCGATCATCTTCGGGCTAATTCCACGCTTAGGTGTCGCTGTAGTGTCCCCTCTTCGCATCTCAGGAATGCAGACAACGACAACCAACGTCAACACCATTGCGATGATATCTGCCAAAAGACCAATGAGATACGCGCCAGCGGACGAAATGAAACCGCCCACACAAGCGGAGAGGGCATAAGAGGCATAGAAAACAAATCGCTCAACGACATTAAGCCTTACGAGCTGGTCCAGAGAGACGCTGTCAATGTAAATCGCTTCCATGGACCCGCTCATACATGCAGCGGCAAAACCTTTGAGAGCAAACGCGCCGATTAAAAGCAGAGGAGAACGGACGAGAAGCAGGGCGGCGTAGTATCCAAGCATCCCCACGACGCCAACGAGACCACTTGTCTTTCGTCCAAACCTATCGGCAATATAGCCAGTGGGAACTTCAAGGATGAACTTGCTCACTTGATATGCAATCATCATGCTAGAAATCGCCACCATCGAGAATCCGACGAATTCAAGGTAAACCGTCAGAAAATACAAAATGGTGCTGAAGTTCGACAGAAAAACAAACGTCATATAAAGCAAAACCGTACGGTTTTTCATGCTCCGCCCTCCAAGAGTCAACAATCTAAATCGGAATCTTGGAAAAGTATGAGGGCAAAGCCGTCAGTCATGTGTTACAAGGCGTCAACATTCACTTGACGACACGAGGCCAAATGGCCTCACGAAGCGAGATGACGCAATAGGTGAAGAAATACCGTCTGGTGTCGATCGGTCCAGGCATTTTGTCGATAGCAAAAGTAGATGGGCAAGGCTACGTCATGCGAACCTTCAATAGAGTACTCGCTCACTTCCGACCCATCTGATGCGAGAGAAGAGCCAGAAAAACCCAATATCAATCCCCCGGCTTGAAGAAACTCAGCCTGCGCTCTGTTTCCGTATTCGACGTCGCGGAAGCGGAAATTAACCAGCTGAGCTTCGGGGCATTGATTGATCGCATTGAGACAGGGCGACAAATTAATGGGAACAGCTAACCTGCCGCCCAGTAACTCACGAACGGTCATAGCACCCACAGATTGATGACCCGCTGGGCACGAAAGAACCTTGAGCTCCTTTTCACCCAAGTATTTCGAAGAAAGGACACTGTCCCTTGGTTCCTCAAATGAGATGGCCGCATCCGAAATGCCAAGCACAAGTGATTCAAAGCATGTAGCCGTTGGCTGATGCCACACATCAAGGTGAATCTGAGGGTGCGAGCTTTCAAACGAGTCGTACCAGTTTTCGGAAAAAAGACGCCCCCGCCCGTGAAGACAGGGGACGTAAAGACGAAAGTGGCCGTCGGGCGAAACGCCACCGTTCCCCGATTGGGTGTACTTTTTGAGATCGTCGACTTGTGCCAGGATCACGCGTGCACGACGCGCAAATTCTCTGCCCGCCGGAGACAAAACAGCCTCCCCCGCCGATCGATTGAGCAAAACGATCTGATACTCAGACTCCAGTTTCTTAATTGCCGACGAGACAGCCTGTGGGCTCACGTGAACGGCGCGAGCCGCTTTGCGCACGCCGCCGTAGTTCGCTACCGCTTGAAGGTATTCGAGTTGAGAAAACTGCATAGGTTACTCCAAAGGCAGCCAAGGCGACGGGCCGTGCGTCCTCAGATGAGGTTCTCGCCCAGGTTCTTGCCGCCGAGGACGTGCATGTGGAAGTGCATGACGGTCTGACCGGCGTTGACGCCCTTGTTGGAGATGACGCGGAAACCGTCCTCCAGACCCTTGGCCTTGGCGACCTCCTGGATGGCGTGGGCCATGGCGCCCATGGTCTCGGCGGGCACGTTATCGGCGATGTCACTGTAGTGCTTCTTGGGGATCACGAGCGTGTGGACCGGCGCCTGGGGATTGAGGTCGTCGAACGCGATGACCTGGTCATCCTCGTAGACGACGGTCGAGGGGATCTCGTGGTTGGCAATTTTGCAGAAGATGCAATCACACATGGTTGGTTCCTTTCTCACAGACCAAGGTAATTATATTTGGTCGGGATGGTTAGAACGAGAGGTTGTCGTCGGTGTTGGCGGCTTCGCCGTCGGCGAGCACGTCGTTGCCGTCGACGTCCTTCAGGAGCACCGAGACCTTCTGCTCGGCATCGGACAAGCGGGTACGCAGGCTCTTGAGGAGCTCGACGCCGCGGGTATAGCTCTCAAGCGACTCCTCGAGCTCCATATCACCCGACTCCAAGCTGCGGATGATGAGCTCCAACTCCTGTGAAGCCTGCTTGTACGTAAGCTGCTCGACCGGGGTCTTCTCTGCCATATCTGTTTCCTTTCCTAAAGGTTTATCGCTATGAAACGCGGCCTACTCGACCGTATCGACCGTTGCCGCCACGTTGCCGTCTGCCATGCGCACGCGAATGGCGTCACCGGGCTTAAAGGTCTTGGCGCTCGTGGCCACCCCATCATCGCTGTACGCGATGGAATAACCACGGGCAAGCACCTTGAGCGGCGACAGGGCATCGAGCGAGGCTGCCGCACGGCCCAGGTCGGATGCTGGCTTGTTGAGCATCGTGCGCCCCTGATGCTCCAGGCGGGAGCTTGCGAGCGTGAGCGCATGGCGCTTGCCATCGAGTCCTGAGGTGCTTGCGATCAAGCGCTCGGGCAGACGCTCAAAGTTGGAGCGGAATGCCCCAACCGAACGCGTTATGGCGCCGGACAAACGATCGGCCGTCAGGGCAAGCTCAGACTCGCGACGCTCAACCATAAACGTTGGGTCGTTGAGGCACGGGCGGCACGCAGCCGCATCGAGCGCATCGCCCAAGCGAGCCGTATAGGTATCCCAGGCACGGCGACCGCGCTGATCGAGCATCTCCAGGTCGACCTGGGCCGACCCAATCATCGATGCCATCGCAGCACCCAGACGTTGATAGCGCGCCTCGAGCACATCGGCCAACTCCGTCATAGCCGGCGCCACCGATTCGGCCGCCGCCGTAGGCGTGGAGGCGCGACGGTCGCTCACCATGTCGCAAATCGAGGTATCGGGCTCATGGCCAATGCCGGTCACCACGGGCACGGGACAAGCCGCCACCGCGCGGGCAAGCTCCTCGTCATTAAAGGTCATGAGGTCCTCAAAGGAGCCGCCGCCGCGCACCAACAAAATACAGTCGGGCGCCGGCGTAATGGAAGCGGCGCGGCGCAGGCCCTCAATGAGCTCTGTCGGCGCACCCTCGCCTTGTACCTTGGCACCCACGCAGACGAGCTCGACGAGCGGGTTGCGACGACGCAATGTGCGCTTGACGTCGTCGATTACGGCACCCGAAAGCGAGGTGACGACCGCCACGCGGGAGCAGAACACCGGGATGCGGCGCTTGCGCGCTTCGTCCATCAGACCCTCACGGCGTAGCTTTTCGGCCAGTTGCGCCACTTGTTGACGCAGCAGACCCTCCCCCGCCAGCGAAAACGAGCGAGCGACAAAGCTCATGCGGCCCGTAGCCTTATAGAGATTGAAGCTGCCCTTAAAGCTCACCTGCATACCGTCGCGCAGATCGAACGTGCGCTTGAGATAGGCACCCTTCCAAATGATGCAGTCAACGGTGGCCGAATCGTCCTTGATCTGGAAATAGCAGTGGCCGCTTCGGGCGTTAGGACCACGAAAACCCGTGACCTCGCCCAAGACGCTCAGCTGCGGAATGGCATCGAGCGCACCGGCGGCGATCTCCACCGCCTGGCTCACGCTGAGCTCCTTGCGCTCTTGCTCGTCCGAACCGTCGAACTCGGCGGAAACGGCATTACCGGTTAGGTTCCAGCCTGCCACGCAGCCTCCTTTCGTTATCGAGCACAGAGGCTCCGGCCCCGTGCGAAATTAAGTCCAACACATAGTACAGCGCCGCGAGGACACGAATCCCCGCGGCGCCTGCCTGTCCCATTTGTTATCGGTTGGAGTTTCTGTTGTAGCGAGCCATAAGGTAGAGCAACTGAATGATCGAAGTGAGCGCTGCAGCCACATAGGTAAGCGCGGCTGCCGTCAGTACCTTCTTGGCGCCGTTGACCTGCTTGGAGCTCATGCCCGACTGCTCGATGTACGCCACAGCACGTCGGCTGGCGTCAATCTCGACAGGCAACGTAACGAGTTGGAACAGCACACTAAACGAGAAGAAGATCAACGCGAGGGTCGTGAGCCCGGCAATGTTCATAAACAGGCCCAAGAGTAACACGATGGTCCAGGTGTTCTGGGTAAAGTTGACGACCGGCACGAGGGCGGTACGCACTTTCATCATGGCATAGCCGCTTTGACGCTGGGCGGCATGGCCCGCCTCGTGGCAGGCGACGGCAACGCTTGCGACCGAACCGCCCGAACGGTTGGCATCCGACAGATACAGGTTGTTGTCCTGCGGGTTGTAATGGTCGGTGAGCTCGCCAGCGACACCCTTGATACCCACGGCGCTACAACCGTTGGCATCGAGCATGCGGCGAGCGACTGTGGCACCCGTATCGCCGTCCGAGCGAACCTTGGACCAGGTTTTGTACGTCGAGTTGATATAGTTCTGTGCGGCAAGGCCAAGCACCGTGCAGACAAGAACAACCAGCAGGTACAGCGGGTCGATGCCAAAGCCGTATCCATAGTAATAAGGCATGCGAATTCCTCCGAGTCGAGTTACACGTTGGAGGCATTTTACCCACTCAACCGGCTAGGCTTCCCTACAGGAGCTCGATTTTGCCGTCCTTCACCGTCAACCCCATATTGCCGGAAAGCAGATCGTCCAGGCGCGAGCCCACAAGCTCAAAGCGCCAACCTTCGCGCAGGCGGCTCTGCTCGGGATGCTCAATGTAGTCGGCCAGGTCATCGCGCGAGGCAATGACCGAGGTCGCAACGCCTGAGCGCTCGGCAACCAGGCGGATAAGCGCATACATAAGGTCAGTCACGCTCTCCAGCTCCGGCGAAATCTGACGATGTCCGCGCACCAAGAGCGGCAGGCGATCGTGCGGACAGCTCGCACCGCGCTTGATGGCCATGAGCGCACCGTCCACGTCGCGCTCCCCCAATTGATCGGTACCGCGAATGCTACGGAACTCCTCAACGCGCACGGGATTGCGCTTAACGAGCGCTAGCAGCGTGTCGTCGGACATGACCCACTTGCGTGGGATGTTGCGCCGCTCGGCGCGGTCCTCGCGCCAGGCGGCGAGCTCGCGCGCGATGCCCAACTGGTGACGGCTGCACGAATTGATGCGTTTGACCTTGCGGAACGCCTCGTGGCGATCGGCGCGATAGTGCGACTCGTCAGCCAGCGGGCGCAGCTCGTCGAGCACCCAGTCCACACGGCCCAGCTCGCGCAGGCGGCTCATCATCTCGGTATAGGCGACGATCAGGTACTTGACGTCATCGATCGCGTACTCAATCTGCTTATCGGTCAGCGGGCGACGCGACCAGTCGGTCAGCGACTCGGTCTTGGGCAGCGAGACGCCGCAAAACGTCTGCACGAGTGCGCCGTACGAAACCTGCTGGCGCTCGCCCAAAAAGGCGGCGGCGACCTGCGTATCGAAAATCGGTCGTGGCAGCACGCCCACGGTATGGAGCATGACCTCCATATCCTGCGAGCAGGCGTGGAAGACCTTGGTCACGCTCTCGTCGGCCATAAGCTCGGCCAGCGGCGAGAGGTCGTCGATTACCAGGGGATCGACCGCGACGCTCTCGGCAGGGGTGGCAATCTGAACCAAGCACAGACGCGGATGGAACGTGCGCTCGCGCAAAAACTCGGTATCGACGGCAATCGCGTCGAACTTACGGGCGCGCTGGCAAAAGTCGAGTAGAGCCTGATGTGTGGAAATGTACATATCAACCCATCGAATAAGGTTAGGCCCGAAAAACACGGGTAGGATATCGGCATTGCCTTACAACTATACTCGGTTAGTCACAGAACGGGAACGTAAGTATGCGCTGCCTTATCATCCACAACCCGGCATCGGGCCCCAGCTCAGATGAAATCTACGCATTTACGCACGCCCTCGCGCAGGGCGGCGACGAGGTCGTGATGCGCTTTATCGGCGATGGCATGGAGCCCGAGGACGCCGTGGCAGACGTGCGCGAATTCGATCGCGTGGTGGTCTCGGGCGGCGACGGCACCGTCTCCAACGTGCTCGACCAGATGCGCGGATGCGGTGTCCCCACGCTCGTCTTCCCCTCCGGTACGGCCTGCCTGTTCTTCAACAACATCGGTAATGCCCCCGAGGCGGCGGCGCTTGCCAAGGCTTGCCGCGCCGGTCGCACGGTCAAAGTGGACATGGGCGAGCTCTTTTGGCTCGACGAGAACGGCAACGAGAAGCGCCACGGCTTCATCATCATCGCCGGCTCGGGCTTCGACGCCGAGATCATGATGAAGGCCGCCCCCACCAAAAACGACATCGGCGAGATCGCCTACTTCCTCTCCGCGCTCGCCACGCCCAATCCCACGGTGGCGCACTTTACGATTGAGCATGACGGCATTGTCGAGGAGCTCGACGGCATCTGCTGCATGGCCGGCAACACCTCGGTCATCCAAAACGACATCAACCTGTTCCCCGACTGCCGTATGAACGATGGCATGGTCGACATTGCGGTCATCGAACCCGTAAAAACTGTGCAGCTTCTACCGACTGTGATCACCGCCGCACTCGACCCCGCCGGCAAGGTACTCGGCCGCCCGCAGTTCAAGATCATCCAGACCAAGGAAGCCAAGATCACCTGCACCCCGTCGCTGGGCATGCAGTTCGATGGCGAGATTATCTCCAGCAATTCGGGCGTCTTTGGAGCCCGCGCGCTTCCGCAATGCCTCGACCTCATCGTCGACGAATTCTCCCCGCTCGGAAAATAGGAGGACCCTATGAACGACAATCCCCTGCTCGGCTTTATCATCATCGTTTTGGCCATGCTCGTCGGCTATGCGATCAACGTGATCCACCGCCGGAAGAAGTAATTCCACATTGGTATGATATTCATCCAATTATCGTCTCCCCTGCTGTTTATGCATTTGCCAAACAGCGGGGGATTTTCATTTCAGGCATTCCCAGCTACTTTATTCGGCTACAGTAATTACAGGGCGTCTTTATTAAAGTAAAGCTACAAACTGAGTACAATTAACCGCTCGTCGCATATTTCATCACGCTTATCGAGTAAGTGTCTTTCATAGATGAATATTGTTTCCAGTTCGTTACGCTAATGGGGTGTCTTTATTGGCTGAAGCCCTCTGGCGACAGAGGGCTTTCGCACGCTGGGAGGGAAAATGAGGAAAACTCACCCCGTCAACGCGCTCAAGAAGCTAGGCATAGGCCTCGCCTTTGGAGCTGCAACCATCATGTCCATGCCGACATCTGCGCTCGCCTGCACGCAGATGTACATGGGCAAAAACTATACGGCCGACGGCAATACGTACTACGGCCGCGCCGAGGACTTTGACAAGCGCTATCTTAAGCACTACGGCATCGAACCTGCCCACGAACCTGACTTTAAGTACAGCTCGATTGAATCTGCTTTTGAATACACTTCGAACAAGCCTACCTATCGTTACAGCTATGTACGCGACCACCCCTCCAACTGGATGGGTCGCACCGACGCCTATTCCGAGGCCGGAATCAACGAGAAGGGCGTCTCCTGCTCTGCCACGCTAAGCACTTCCTATAACGAGGAGGCCGATGCAGCAGACCACATCGATGAGAAAGTGGGTCTGGGCGAGTACAGTTACGGCAGCATCATCCTGGGCGAGAGCGCCACGGCCCGCGAGGGCGTCGAGCTTCTCGGCAGACTGATCGATGATCAAGGCGTCTGCACCAACGACCAGATCATCATCGCCGACAACAACGAGACCTGGCTGTTCGCCACACTTTCCGCCCATCAGTGGATCGCCATGAAGCTCGCTGACGACGTCGCGTCGCTCAACCCTAATATCGGGAGCCTCAACTACGATGTCGACCTTGATGACCCCGAGAACTGCCTACACTCCGAGGGCATCGAGTCCATGCCCGTGGAGAAGGGCTTCGCCAAATACTCCGCTGACGGCAAATTCGATGTCGCCCAAACGTATGGCGAAAGCCTCGCCGATTCCGGCGTAAACCAGTGGTCCCGCTATGTGCAAGGCCGCGATTATTTTGGTAGTCAGCTGACCGAAGGCACAGATTACGACATTATCACAGTAAAGAAGGATGGAAAACCTGACCAAAAGGGAGCCATGGTCAGCGAAATCCAGCCCCTGTTCTTCAGGCCTGGCAAGTCTGGCTGGAGCACCTTTGAGCTGATTCGTGCCTTTGGCAACCGCGGCGAGAACGTCCCTGGCCTCAACGCGAACACTGATGGTGTTTATTGCATCGGCAGCGAGCGCAACACCGAGATCAACCTCTTCCAGATTCGTCGCGGGTATGACCCCGAAGTCGCTACCATCCAGTGGGAAATGCTCTCCCGCGCCGCGTACTCCGTCGCCATCCCGTTGTACTCCGCTCTGATAACTGAGGTCAGCCCGTACTTCAGCGATCAGACCGTCTCCTTCGATCACTGCAAACAGACTGACGTCGTGTACAACGAGGAGCCCGAGAACTCAATCAACTACGTCCTCATGGACATCAGCTCGCTCTGCTTTGAGAACCCTGACACCCTTGGTATCAGCGTCCGTGCCTACCTCGATGCGCTCCAGAACGAGCTCATCGAGCAGAACAAGGAAGTTGACGCCGCCATGCTAGCCGAGACGACCACCGAGGGCCGCACTGCCCTGGCCAACAAGGCCGGCAAGGCTGCTACCGAGAACACCTACAAGAAGTGCAAGGCCCTGCTCCAGGAGATGCGCGCCTATCAGAAGGCCGAAAACTTCGACCAGCCCTTCACCCCGAGCGACCTGAACACCGAGATCAACGGCCTCAAGGTGTCCATCACCTACGCCAAGGACGCTCTTGCCACCGACCCGGTAACCCCGGATCAGCCTGGTACTCCTGAGCAGCCCGGTACTCCTGAGCAGCCCGGTACCCCCGAGCAGCCCGCTAAGCCCGAGCAGCCCACCACCAAGCCCGAGAAGCCTGGCAAGTCGGACACCACGACCACGGTAACCACCAACAAGACGAACACCAAGGGCGGCCTGCCCACCACCGGTGATCGTTTTGATGGCCGCATGGTGGCCGCATTCGCCATCGCTGGCGTTGCCGTCATCTCCGCGGGCGGTTACTTCCTCTACCGTCGCAATAAGGAGTAACGTCTTAGCTGAGCGGACAAGGCAGCAATGGCAGCCTCGCCCGCTCAGCCCGCTCTTTTGACCGGCGGGAAACCCACCTGAAATCTTTTTAAAAAAGATTTCCCCGCACACACTTCGCTGTGCTATAGTGCGGCGCAACAGCAACTAGGTGCGACCGCGCCACGGCATCACGAAAGGAGCCACCAACATGAAGAACACGATGAAGTCTCTCAACAACTGGTGGTGGCGTGATGCGAATACGATCGGTCGACAGTGAGTCCCTCACGCCTGTTTTTGCGCTCTAGGTGATTGGAAGGCCTCCGGTTTCGACCGGGGGCCTTTTTCTATCTCGAGCCCGATCGCATTCGCATCACGCGCCTCCGCTTTTCTCTTGCACCCCCATTCCGAAAGGATTTTCACCATGTCTCAGAACACCACCGCCGCCCAGCCCCGCACCGTCCAGACCGCCGACCGCGGCAAACTCGACGTCCGCGCCCTCGTCCTGCTCGCCATCCTGCTCGCTGCCGGCTTCATCCTCAACTTCACCGTCGGCAAGGCCATCTCGGGCATCTCGGGTGGCATGATCAGCCCCGAGTTCATCATCTCGGCCTTCTGCCTCACCATCCTGGTCGTTCGCCCCAACATCGGCCAGGCGCTCGTCATTGGCCTTATCTCGGCTGCCGTGATCCAGATCACCACTACTTCGCCGTTCGTTGATTTTGCCGCCGAGGGCATCGCCGCCATGCTCATGGCCGGCATCGTCAACGCCGCCGGCAAGAACGGTCAGGTCAAGCCCGCCATCGCCATTGTCGCAACCTTCCTGACCACCTTTGTCTCCGGCGCCATCTTCATGGTCATCAAGATGGCCATGCTCGGCGTGGTAGGCGAGCTCGCCGCCGCCATGCTGCCCGTCGTCGCCATGACCGCCGTCTTTAACGCCATTCTGGTCGGCGCCCTCTACTTGCCCATCCAGAAGGCCCTGAAGCTCAACTAGCCCGTTCGACTTTACGAGCCACCCCATCTTGGCGTTCATTCGTCGCTCGCGTACCCAAGTACGCTTCGCTCCTCTTTCTCGCGCCAACCTGGGGCCCCTCGTAAAGCCGTCTCCGTGCTTCACCACCAAAGACTGTCCCAAACGACTAGCTTTTGGGTGTTCCTATAGTTTTGTCAACCGTCGGGGCTACTCCCGGTAGGGCACCCG
>UQUL01000019.1 GCA_900544235.1 uncultured Collinsella sp. | reverse complement strand
AGTCCCTTGCGGCGTAGTTCTTATTTAAGCCGTCCAAGTTTTGGGGTGCAGTTCATCGTGCGGCGGGGGCTCTTTCGTCCTGCGGAATGCGCTGGGAAGTTACCCCATGCGGCCAGCTGCGGGATCTTTGCTGCGCTCGAGCAAGCAACCCAACATATGAATCTGAATTATGGTGGGAGGGGCTTGTTGCTGATAGGAGCGTTGGGCTGTTGTTGACACTTTGGGATGCATGGCGTCTTGAGTCAGAGCGGAACTTTGGAATGGGATCCGCACTTTGGGATGGGGCTCCCGCTTTGGGAAGGGATAGTTACTTAGCTGAAGAGGGATTTTATGGCTGATAGGTAATCTTTGGCTACGTCCTCTTTTGGGGCTTGGAAGTTGTGCCAGGCCCACCATTGGACCATTCCTACGAAGCTTGAGGCTATGTGGTGTAGTAGGAAACTACGGTCCATAGTGCCGGCGGGGCCTGCGGGGTCGGCTGGGACGGTTTCGGCTGCGCGCGACATGATGGTCTTGCGGAGACAGTCGGCGAAGACGCGTGAGCCGGCGCCGGCTACCAGTGCCCGTACACCCTGACGGCGTTCCCAGAGGTTGTTGAGGATATGCTCGACCTGTACGAGCGGGTCGTCGAGGGGTGTACCGTCATCGTCGAGGGCATGGGTGCAGATATCGCGCACGAGTTCAGCGAGCAGGTCATCTTTGCTTTTGAAGAGGCCGTAGAACGTGGCCCGACCTACGTGGGCGCGAGCGATGATGTCGCCGACGGTGATCTTGCCGTAATCTTCCTCGCACAGGAGCTCGGAGAACGCCGCGACGATGGCGGCACGGCTTTTTGCCTTGCGGGCATCCATGGCTATGCGTCCGCGTGAACGAGCAGGCAGCGGAGCGTGCCGGAGCAACCCTCGTAGGGGCGTTTGCCGGCGCCGTAGCCGACGGCTTCGATGCGGTAGCGTGAGGGCAGTTGATCGGACGTGCGCAGCGCGGTGACGATGGCGGCGCCCGTCGGCGTCACGAGCTCGCCGGCGACCGGTGCAGGTGTGAGGGCGATATTGCCTGCCTGACATAGGTTGACGACAGCGGGGACGGGAATGGGCATGAGGCCGTGGGCACAGCGGATAGTTCCGTGGCCCTCGGAGAGCGACTCGACCACGATATCCTCAATGCCCAGGTCGTCGAGGCAGATGGCGACAGAGCAGACGTCGACGATGGAGTCGACGGCGCCCACCTCGTGAAACAGGACGGTGTCGGGCGTTTTGCCGTGAGCCTTGGCCTCGGCATCAGCAAGTACGGAAAAAATGGCGAGGGCACGACGCTTGGCACCATCGCTTAGCTGTGAGCCGTCGATGATGGCGGTGACATCCGCCAAAGAACGGTGGTGATGGTGGGCGTGATGATGGTTCTCATGGCCATGCTCGTGGCAGTGCTCGTGTTCGTGCTCGCCATGGTCATGATGGTGGTGCTCATGCTCATGCTCGTGCGTGTGCTCGGCGGCTGCTTCGTTGCCGTAGAGCCAGGCCATATCGTGATCGTGGTTCTCGAGCGCCTCTGCAAGCTGGACGTCAAAATCGCAGGCGTCGATGCCATGCTTGTTTGCACGCGTGACGGCGATCGTAAAGCCGTCGACCGGCAGCGTGGCGAGCTGTTCGCGCAGGTGTTCCTCGCTGGCGCCCAGGTCGAGCAGGGCCGCGACGGTCATATCGCCGCTGATGCCCGAGGTGCCGTCGATGATAAGCGTGTGCTGATGGTTGGACATGGAATGCTCCTTAACGGGCGCGGGATGTGCCGGCGCCCAGATGATTGATAAGACTTGCCTGGTAGGCGGCACCAAAGCCGTTGTCGATATTGACGACTGAAACGCCGCTGGCGCAGGAGTTGAGCATGGCGAGCAGCGCGGCTACGCCACCAAAACTTGCGCCGTAGCCCACGCTGGTGGGAACGGCGATGACCGGACAGCTCACCAGGCCGCCGATAACGCTCGCCAACGCGCCCTCCATGCCGGCGATGGCGATGACCACCTGCGCCTGGGCAAGTTCCTCGGCATGTGCGAGCAGGCGGTGCAGGCCGGCGACGCCTACGTCGTAGAGGCGATCGACCTCGTTGCCATAGAACTCGGCCGTCAACGCGGCTTCCTCGGCGACGGGCAGGTCGCTCGTGCCGGCGCAGGCGACGACGATGCGTCCGTTGCCGGTAGGGGAGGGCTTGCCGCCTACGAGGGCGAGCTGCGCGTCCGGGACATATCCCAGCTCGATGCCGTTGTCGAGGAGCTCCGAGGTGCGGGCTGCCTTTTCGGCGTCCAGGCGCGTGACCAGGATGCGCTCCTGGCCGGCATCGCGCAGCGCTTCGATAATGGCGGCAATCTGCTCGGCGGTTTTACCGGCACCGTAGACAACCTCGCCGGCTCCCTGGCGAACCCCGCGCGAAAGATCGAGCTGCGCAAAGCCCAAATCGGCGGTTGGCGCCGTCTGGATGCGTGTGAGGGCGACTGCCGGGGCGACTGCTCCGTCGGCAACGTCGCTCAACAATTGCTCAAGATCTCGCTTATCCATATATGTTCCCTTCGACGGCGCAAAGTCTAGCACTCAAAGGGTATGTTTCCGAACACTAAGACAAAATTGTTCGGAAACTATAGGACAGACTGATTCAATTGTTAGACAGATCGACTAGTCACGTAGGATGATGTCCATGGCGAGCATCAGGTTGCGCTCGTCGATGGCAAACGGGGCGGCCTCGCGCGTCTTGGGCTTGGCGCAAAACGCGATGCCCGTGCCCGCGGCCTGAATCATGGGGATGTCGTTTGCCCCGTCGCCAATAGCGACCGTGTGGGCCATGTCGACACCGCACTCAACCGCCCAATCTAGCAGCTTGATGAGCTTGGACTCCTTGGTCACAATGTCGGCAGCCAACTTACCGGTGAGCTTGCCATCCACGACCTCCAGGCGGTTGGCCAGGCAAAAATCGATACCCGCGGCGGCTACGATCTTGTCAGCGATCTCGTGGAAGCCGCCGCTTACCACGCCGACCTTCCAGCCCTTGCTGTGTGCCGAGCGCACAAGCTCCAGCGCGCCGGGGGTAAATGTCACGCGTTCAAAGGTGCGCTCGAACACACTCTCGTCCAGGCCGGCGAGCAGCCCCACGCGCTCCTCGAGCGCTTGCTTAAAGTCCAGCTCGCCGCGCATGGCGCGCTCGGTGATTTGCGCAACTTGCTCGCCCACGCCGGCCTCCTCGCCCAACAGGTCGATGACCTCCTGGTTGATGAGCGTGGAGTCGATATCCATAACGATGAGGCGTGCAGTCATGGCGGGCCTTTCCGAGTGCAGTTGTATTGGGGCACATTGTCGCACGTCGCACGCCTGGGCGACGGTCACGGTGCGTCAATTGTTTCGTCTCCGTCAAGTCTTTGGGCAAGAGCTACTTTTTCGCGGCACATCGACACAGGTGCGATAAGATAGAACGCCATGTCTGGCTGCGCGGTTTACGCAGGCTGGGCAAATCTGTACGACGCCGCCCGGAACGACACGGGGCGGCACAGATCCATAAAGGAGGATCACTGGTATGAGCCAGACCCGTCCCATCGACGAGCATTCCATGCACACCCGTACCTGCGGCGAGCTTCGCTTCGAGAACGTGGGCGAAGAGGTCACCCTCACCGGTTGGGTGAGCCGTCGCCGCGACCACGGCGGCCTTATCTTCTGCGACCTTCGCGACCGCGAGGGCATCACGCAGCTCACCTTCGACCCCGAGCACTCCGACGGCGATGCCTTTAAGATCGCCGAGACCATGCGTCCCGAGTGGCCCATCAAGATCCACGGCGTCGTGCGCGCTCGTGGTGAGGAGACCACTAACACCAAGCTCGCGACCGGCGAGATCGAGGTCCTGACCGACCACGCTGAGGTGCTCAACACGTCCGTCACCCCGCCGTTCCAGATCGAGGACGGCATCGAGACGAGCGAGGACACTCGTCTGCGCTATCGCTATCTGGACCTCCGTCGTCCCGAGATGATGGCCAACCTCAAGCTGCGCTCCGACTTTACCTTTGCCATTCGCGAGGCGCTGCACAACCGTGAGTTCATGGAGGTTGAGACGCCCTCCCTGTTTAAGTCCACGCCCGAGGGCGCCCGCGATTTCATCGTTCCCAGCCGTATTCAGCCGGGCAACTTCTACGCCCTGCCGCAGTCCCCGCAGCTCCTGAAGCAGCTGCTCATGGTCGGTGGCGTCGAGCGCTACTACCAGGTTGCCAAGTGCTTCCGCGACGAGGACCTGCGTGCCGACCGTCAGCCCGAGTTCACTCAAGTCGATATCGAGATGTCCTTCGTGGACCAGAATGACGTCATGAGCGCGCTCGAGGAGGTCCTGGCCGACGCCTTCGGCCGCATGGGCGTCGAGATGCCCACGCCGCTGCGTCGCATGGACTACTGGGAGGCCATGGACACCTATGGCTCCGACAAGCCCGATACCCGCTATGGCATGCACCTGGTCGACCTGACCGACATCTTTGCCAACTCCAAGTTCAAGGTCTTTGCGACTGCCGCAAACGAGGAGGGCTCTGTCGTCAAGGCCATCAACGCCAAGGGCGCCGGTGCCTGGGCACGTGCCAAGATCGATAAGCTCGCCGGCGTGGCCTCCACGTTTGGCGCCAAGGGTCTGGCCTGGATCGCCTTCCGCGAGGATGGCTCCATCAACAGCCCCATCGTCAAGTTCTTCTCGGACGAGGAGATGGCCGCTCTGCGCGAGCGCATGGACGTCGAGCCCGGCGACCTTGTGATGTTCGCCGCCGGCCCGCGCCTGCTCTCTGACGAGATCCTGGGCGGCATGCGTTCTCACATGGCCAACGCACTCGAGATCAAGCGCGAGGGCCACGACTTCCTGTGGGTCGTCAACTTCCCGCTGTTCCACTGGGATGAGGACCGCAAGGCTTACGCTGCCGAGCACCAGCCGTTCACTCTGCCGACCGAGACCGACATCGCCAAGATCGAGGCCGACCCGTTGGCAGCCGGTTCTTGCACCTACGACTTTGTCATGGACGGCTTTGAGGCCGGCGGCGGCGGTATGCGTATCCACAACGCCGAGATGCAGATGTCCATGCTCAAGCTCCTGGGCTTTACCGAGGAGCGCGCCGAGTCTCAGTTTGGCTTCCTCATGGAGGCCCTCAAGTTTGGTGCGCCCCCGATGGGCGGTTTCGCTCTGGGCCTGGACCGCGTGTGCATGCTGCTTACCGGCTCCGACTCCATCCGCGACGTCATGGCGTTCCCCAAGACGGCCAGCGGCTCCGACCTCATGTCGGGTGCCCCGAGTGCCGTTAGTGGCGCCCAGCTCAAGGACGTCAGCCTGCGCCTGATGTAGGCGAGCGGCTACATAGTACCTGTAACGAGGGAAGGACGCGCTCCTTCCCTCGTTTTTTATGCGCCGAGGTCGTGAGGGCATGGGATGACCGGGCGTCGCGGAAACTACGACCCGGAATTTGCGTCCAAAACGGGTCGCAGTTTCCCAAACAGGGTCCTTTTGGAAACTGCGACCCAGAGTCCAGCCAAATAACGGGACGCGCTTTCCGGTCGAGCTTCTGGCGGGCTTCAACAAGCATCTAACGCTACAATAACTACCACGTGGCTGGGTTTGCCGGCCGAATGTGCGATGTCGTGGGAGGGGACATGGTCGAGTTTACAAAGACGATTAAAGATCCGTTGGGATTACATGCCCGCCCGGTTGCGCTGCTCTATGACATCATTGCCAAGCATCGTAGCGACGTGTCAGTCAGCATCGGTGATCGCCACACGGACGGCCGCGATGTCATGGGACTCATGGCTCTCTACGGCGAGTGCGGCGAGGACATCATCTTCCGCGTTTCGGGCGTAGATGAGGCCTCCTGCGTCACATCGATCAGAAATCTCTCGCTTTAAGCATGACAGGGCGTGGTAAAGGATGGTCCTTTGCCTCGCCCTTTTGTTTCGTATAGGAAACTTTTTCGAAATCTGAATGGGGACCCTTTCCAAAAAGTTAACCACGTGTTAGTTTACTAAAGCGAACATAGGCGTGGTTAACTTTTACCGCGTCGATGTTGAGGACGAACTGACGTTAGGAGCCACTCATGTCTTGCGGACCGCAGATGCCGGCAATGCCGCTTTCGATGGTAAAAGCGGGCGAAACCGTGCGCGTGTCTCGTGTAAAGGGCAATGAGGATATGAAGCACCACCTCAAGGACCTCGGCTTTGTCGAAGGCAGCGAAATCCACGTGGTGAGCTCGAGTGGCGCCAATATCATCGTCACTGTGCTGGGCGCACGCTTTGGCATCGATTCCAAGGTCGCCATGCACATCATGACCGTCGGTTAGTTCGCAGCATTTGATAAAAACCGAAAGGGGGACAAGAGGATGAAGACGTTGGGTGACGTTAAGGTGGGCGAGAGCTCCACCATCGTCAAGCTTCACGGTGAGGGTGCGCTTCGCCGCCACCTTATGGACCTGGGGCTCATCAAGGGCACTTCGTTCAAGGTCGTGAAGGTTGCACCGCTCGGTGATCCGGTCGAGATCAACGTGCGCGGCTACGAGCTTTCCATCCGCAAGGAGGAGGCCGCCGTCGTCGAGGTCCGGTAAGGGCTCACGACGTATATTTCTGCAGATAAAGTTAGGTTTTTCTAACTTAATGCAGCAACTTTGAAGCACATTATCCAGCCTGCGCGGAGAAAGCAGCGCAGGCACACAAGGAAGAAGGATTGAATGGCGGATTCTCAGATCCATGTCGCGCTGGCGGGTAACCCCAACTGCGGCAAGACCACGCTTTTCAACCTGATCACCGGCGCCAACGGCTACGTTGGCAACTGGCCCGGCGTCACGGTTGAGAAAAAGGAGGCCAAGCTCCTAAGCGACAAGAACGTTACCATCACGGACCTCCCTGGCATCTACTCGCTTTCCCCCTACAGCCCCGAGGAGCAATGCTCGCGCGATTACCTCATGAGCGGCGAGCCCGATGTTGTCGTCCAAGTCGTCGATGCCACCAACCTCGAGCGTAACCTGTACCTAGCGCTTCAGGTTATCGAGACCGGCCTGCCCGTGGTCGTTGCCCTCAACATGGCCGACCTGGTCGAGAAGAACGGCGATAAGATCGACACGGACAAGCTCTCCAAGAAGCTCGGTTGCCCGGTCATGATGATCTCGGCTCTTAAGAACAAGGGCATCACGGAGCTGTTCGAGCAGGTCAAGAAGTCCGCTGCTTCCAAGGGCCAGGTGCCGGAGCACAAGTTCGATTCCTCCATCGAGGACGTTCTGGACCACATCGAGAACAATCTGCCGGCGAGCGTTCCCGCCAACAAGCGCCGCTACTACGCGGTCAAGCTGTTCGAGCGCGACGCGGACGCCTGCAAGCTCATCAACCTCACCAAGGAGAAGGCTGCTCGCGTGGAGAAGCTTGTCGCCCAGTGCGAACAGGACTGCGACGACGACGCCGAGTCCATCATCACCGGTGAGCGCTATGGCGTTATCGCGCACATCATCGATGAGTGCCTCACCAAGGCTCCGACCAAGATGAGCACCTCCGAGAAGATCGACCGCGTGGTTACCAACCGTATCCTGGGCTTGCCGATCTTTGTGGTCATCATGTTCTGCGTGTACTACATCGCCGTTTCTACCTTGGGCGGCACGGTGACCGACTTCACCAACGACCAGCTCTTCGGCACCGACGGCTGGTATGTGCTCGGTCAGGGCCGCAACGCCTACGACGCGGCCGTCGAGGCTGCGGGCGACAATGCCGACTCGGTCGACCCGGCACAGTACGGCCCCTATGTCCCCGGCATCACCACCGTGGTGCACGACGCCCTTGTGGCGGGCGGCACCGAGGACGGCGGCCTGGTCGATTCTCTGGTCTGCGACGGTATCGTCGGCGGCCTGGGTGCCATCTTCGGCTTTGTGCCGCAGATGTTCCTGCTGTTCGTCATGCTGTCCTTCCTGGAGGACTGCGGCTATATGGCCCGCGTCGCCTTCATCATGGACCGCGTGTTCCGCCGCTTTGGCCTGTCCGGTAAGTCCTTTATCCCCATGCTCGTGTCTTCGGGCTGCGGCGTTCCCGGCGTCATGGCCACCAAGACCATCGAGAACGAGAAGGACCGCCGCATGACGGTCATGACCACCACGTTTATTCCCTGTGGCGCCAAGCTGCCGATCATCGCCCTGCTCATGGGTTCCATCATCGGCGATTCTTCCACCACCGCCGCGTGGATCAGTCCGCTCTTCTACTTCCTGGGCGTCTTTGCCGTCATCGCCTCGGGCCTCATGCTCAAAAAGACCAAGCTCTTCGCCGGTCGCCCGACGCCGTTTGTTATGGAGCTTCCTGCCTACCACTTCCCGGCGATCCGTTCTTGGGCGCTGCACGTGTGGGAGCGCTGCTGGGCCTTTATCAAGAAGGCCGGCACGGTCATCTTCGCGTCTACTGTCGTGGTTTGGTTCCTGTCCAACTTTGGTAGCTACAACGGTTCCTTTGGCTACCTGCCCGCGATGGACGGCATCTCCGAGGAGTTCATGGACTACTCCGTGCTTGCCATGCTCGGCAACCTGGTCTCCTGGATCTTCGCCCCGCTTGGCTTTAGCACCTGGCAGGCAACAGCGCTGTCCGTCTCGGGCCTTGTCGCCAAGGAGAACGTCGTCGCCACCGCCGGCTCGCTGCTGTCCGTGGCTGATGCCGCCGAGACCGACCCGAGCCTGTGGACCGCGTTTGCCGGCATGTTCCCCACCATGGGCGCTTGCGTCGCCTTTGGCGCGTTCAACCTGCTGTGCGCTCCGTGCTTTGCTGCCATGGGTGCCATCCGCAACCAGATGGATTCCGGCAAGTGGTTCGCGATTGCCATCGGCTACGAGTGCGCCTTCGCTTGGGTGATCGGCCTGTTCATCAATCAGTTCTACAACCTACTTGTCCTTGGCCAGTTTGGTATTTGGACGGTTGTAGCCATCGTTCTGCTGGTTGCGATGCTCTTCCAGATCTTCCGTCCCATGCCCAAACATGCATGGACCGACGAGGATGAGACCAACACTGCTTCCGCCGCAGTTTCCGCCTAAGTCCGAATAAGGATCAACCCCTTTCCACGAGCCCGGGTGTCTCAGTGACACTCGGGCTTTTTGACGCAATGGGGGGACAGATTGCTTTGCTCCAGAAGTAAGATGTGGCGTTTCCGCAGATAAAACTGACCAAATTAAACCTGTCCCTATTCGGTAGGTGGAGAATGGAGTAAAGTAAGTGATGGTTAACTAGAGGAGGCTTGCTATGGCACCTATCGATATTGTTGTACTGGCTGTTATCGGTATTGCGTTTGTCGCGGTATGCGTGCGCATCTACCGCAAGGGCACCTGCGCTGACTGCGCTCAGGGTGGCGTTTGCACGGGGCATTGCTCCAACAAAAAGACGTGCGCCGCACTTAAGGGCGTGGACAAAATCGCCGAAGACTTGGGCCGCGGTATCAAATAAGGTCCGGACATCCAAGCGCTCCGCGGGCATCCGTTCGCGGGGCGCTTTGTGCATTTGAGGGAGAGCACGGCGAGTCGAAGAGTATTTTTGGGGTATCGTTAACTGGACTATTAATTGGCAACTTATCTATAACGGAGTAACCGCATGAGCGCTCGCGTAACCATGAAGGACATAGCCGCCGAGCTTGGCGTTTCCATCAATACCGTGCACAAGGCTCTGACGGGAAAGGCCGGCGTGAGCGAATCCGTGCGCGCCAAGGTGAACGCTAAGGCCGAGGCCATGGGCTATCACCGCAACACAAGTGCCTCAAGCCTGCGCCGCAAGGATATCAATCTGGTGTTTTGTCTGCCCCGCGCATCGCGCGAGGGAGCGTACTTTTTCCGTTACCTGTGGGAAGGCTGCAATCGCTTTGAACAGGAGGTCATCGACCGGGGCATTACGGTTGAGCGCGTTGAATTTGGCGTGGGCGGCTACGCTGATGCACTCGAGCAAATCGACGAGCGTCTGCAGGTGGGCGAGAAGATTGATGGCTTGCTCGCCTATGCGCCGGGCGACGATCGTGCGACTGAGCTTTTGGGGCAGATCGCCGAGGCGGGCGTGACGATTGAGCTTGTCGACGGCGACCGTCCGCATTTGAATCGTTTGGGTGCGAGCTTGGCCGATTATTCGACGGCAGGCAGCCTTATGGCCGAGCAGGCGGCAAACCTGGTCCATGCTTCTGGGGCCGACGCCCGCGTGCTCCTTTTGACAGGCGACCCATATACCGATTCGCACTATCTAACCGCCCGCGCCTTCCACAATTACCTGCGCGAACGTGATATTCCATGGCAGGTTGAGGATCTTGCAGGTGCCCATGCGCAAGTCAAACAACTCGAGCATGAGCTCGAAAAGCGTTTGAGTGCGCCGGACGCCCCCGAACTTATCTGTAGCGTTTTTGCCGTTGGTTCCGAAGTGGTTGCCGACGCGCTCGTCTCGACCGGCAAGGCCGGTCGGGTCATGGTGATCGGCAACGACCTGTTTCCCGAAAGTGCTCTGGCCTTGCGCCGCGGTATCTTTACCAATATTGTCTATAAGGACCCGACGAGCCTGGCGTATCGCGGCGCTAAGACGCTGGGCGATTATCTGCTGTGGGGAAGGACCCCGACGGTGCCCGTCCAGAAGGGCGCCGTCGAGATGGTATTTGCCAGCAATGTCGATCGCTACTGCGAACTTGCGGGTATTTAGCCGATTGAGCAGGTACCCCCTCTTGCGACGTGCATTTTTGGGAGTATTCAGCATTGGCATGCCCTGAATGAGGTGCAGAACGACTGTTTTAAGTGCCCCCGATGGCGTAATTTGCCATCGGGGGCACTTTTTATGCCGATCGGGCGCTATCTGCGTTCCAAATAGGACGCTGAGGATGGCGCACGGCGCGCTCCAATGCTGAATACTCCCAAAAATGTACGTCGGGACATGACCCACCTGAGCAAAAGCGCTCAAGTTCGGTGTTCGGGGACGCCAACCGGTCCGCAATGCATGCAAGTCACAGCTCCGGCAACCGTTGAACGGGCAAAACCTACCGTTCACCCCATGGTTGTTAGGTGAACGTTCACCTTTTGAGTCGTAATGGATTAGTATGGTGAACGTTCACCTAGAGGATGACGAGCGTATTGTGCGCCCGCTCCGCAAACAAAGGGGTTGTTTGATGAAAAACTTCATGGACGATCAGGATTTCCTGCTGAGCACCAAGACCGGCGAGGAGCTGTTCCACAACTTTGCCGAGGGCATGCCCATCGTCGACTATCACTGCCACATTTCTCCCAAGGAGATTTGGGAGGACAAGCGTTTCGAGAACATCACCGAGGTTTGGCTGGGCGGCGACCACTACAAGTGGCGCCTGATGCGTGCCAACGGCGTCGACGAGCGTTTTATCACTGGCGACGCCCCTGCTCGCGAGAAGTTCCAAAAGTGGGCCGAGACCCTGGGTCGCTGCGTCGGCAACCCCGTCTTTGAGTGGAGCCACCTGGAGCTTAAGCGCTACTTTGGCTACGAGGGCGTCCTCAACGGCAAGACTGCCCAGGAGGTTTGGGACCTTGCCAACGCCAAGCTCGCCGAGGCCAGTTTCACCTGCCGCAACCTGATCAAGCAGTCCAACGTCCGCATGATCTGCACTACTGACGACCCCGCCGACAGCTTTGAGTGGCACAAAAAGATTGCAGCCGACGACAGCTTTGACGTTCAGGTCGTTCCCGCCATGCGCCCCGATGCCGCTTTGCGCATCGAGCGTGGCCAGGAGTTTGCCGACTACTGCAGGCACCTCTCCGAGGCTGCCGGCGTTGAGGTCAGCGACTTCGAGGGCATGAAGTCCGCCATTTCCAAGCGCTACGACGTTGCTCACGAGCTGGGCTGCCGCGCCTCCGACCACGCACTCGATTACGTCATGTACGTCCCGGCTACCGCCGACGAGATCGAGGCCATCTTTGCCAAGGGCCTGGCTGCTGAGCCGCTCACCGAGGAAGAAGTCCTCAAGTACAAGACTGCCTTTATGCAGTTCGTTGCCGGTGAGTATGTCCGTCTGGGCTGGGCCCTGCAGCTGCACTTTGGCTGCAAGCGCGACAACAACCGCGCCATGTTCGCCAAGCTCGGTCCCGACACCGGCTACGACTGCATCTCCAACTACACGCCGTCCGACCAGCTCGCCGATTTCCTCAACTCCATCCAGGAGACCTGCGGCCTGCCCAAGACCATCCTGTACAGCCTGAACCCCATCGATAACACCATGATCGATACCGTCATGGGCTGCTTCCAGGAGGCTCCGACCGCCGGTAAGATCCAGAACGGCTCCGCCTGGTGGTTCAACGACAACGAGGTCGGCATGCGCGAGCAGCTTACGGCTCTGGCTAACGAGGGCGTGCTGGGCAACTTTGTGGGCATGCTTACCGACTCCCGCTCTTTCCTGTCCTATCCGCGCCACGAGTACTTCCGTCGCGTGCTGTGCAGCGTGATCGGCGAGTGGGTCGAGCAGGGCAAGTACCCGGCCGACATGGAGCTGCTGGGCAGTATCGTGCGCGACATCAGCTACAACAACGCGGTCCGCTACTTTGGCTTTGATTTGGACACCGTCGAGGCATAAGCCTGCATCGAATCACATCGAACTCGGGAGCGCCGTTGCCACACGCGGCGCCCCCGTTTTGCTTGCACGCTAACGGCTATCTAAGGAGAGACACAGATGGAGAACATCAGCTACGATGCGCTCGAGAAGATCGGCTACAAGGGCTATCTGCTGCCCAAGGACGCTCCCGAGAAGGTTCTACAGTTTGGCGAGGGCAATTTCCTGCGCGCCTTCGTCGACCGCTTCTTTGACATGGGCAACGAGGCCACCGGCTGGAACGGCAAGGTCGTCATGGTGCAGCCCATCAGCGGTGCCTTTGGCTTTGCCGACGGTATCAATGCCCAGGACGATCTGTACACCGTGCTGGTGCGCGGCAAGGAGAACGGCAACACGGTTGACGAGTCCCGCGTGATCAGCGCCTGCAGCCGCTGCCTTAACCCGTATCGTGAGGACGACTACCGCGCCATGATGGAGGTCGCTGTCTCCGACGACCTAGAGATCATCGTCTCCAACACCACCGAGGCCGGTATCGCCTATGACCCGTCCTGCAAGGCCGACGACATGCCACCCGCGAGCTTCCCCGCCAAGCTTGCCCAGGTGCTCCACACCCGCTGGGCTGCCGGTAAGCCGGGCGTCATCGTCCTCGCCTGCGAGCTCATCGATCACAACGGCGAGGAGTTGCTGCGCATCATGAACCAGTATGTGAGCGACTGGGGCTGGGAGGACGAGTTTGCGCAGTGGATGGCCAACGACTGCACCGTCTGCACCACGCTCGTCGACACCATCGTACCGGGCCGTATCCGCGACGCATCCGAGGCCGCCGCGGTGGCTGAGCGTCTGGGCTACGAGGATCCCTTCCTGGCCGTGCGCGAGCCCTTCCAGATGTGGGGCATCCAGGGCGACGAGTCGCTTGCCGAGAAGCTTCCCTTTGTGAAGGCTGGTCTTCCGGGTGTCTTTGTGACTCCCGACGTCACCCCGTACAAAAAGCGCAAGGTCCGCATCCTCAACGGTGCCCACACCGCCTTCGTTCCGGGTTCCTGGGTTGCCGGCTTTGATATCGTGCGCGACTGCATGCATGACGAGACCATTCGCGGCTTCATGAACACCATGCTCTACGACGAGGTCATTCCGACGCTTGCCGCCGACTTGGATGTCGAGGACTGCAAGGCCTTTGCCGCCGCCGTCGAAAACCGCTTCGACAACCCGTTTATTGATCATGCGCTGCTCTCCATCTGCCTCAACTCCACGGCTAAGTGGCGCGCTCGCGACCTGCCCACGCTCAAGGACTACGTTGCCGAGACCGGCAACCTGCCCAAGTGCCTGGCGACGAGCCTCGCTACGCTCATCTCCTTCTACACGCAGGAGCTCGTGTCCCGCGAGGGCGACGGCCTGCACCTGCGTCGCTCCGACGGCACCGAGTACACCGCTCAGGACGACGCCTTCGTGCTCGACTTCTACGCCGCCCATGCCGGCGCCGACGATGCCCAGCTGGTGCACGACGTGCTCACCAACGAGCAGATGTGGGGCGAGGACCTTACGCAGATCGCAGGTCTTGAGGAGTTTGTCGTCAGCGCGCTCGCCGTCGTGCGTGCCGAGGGCGCCAAGCAGGCCTTCGCCAACGCTCAGGCGTAAATTTCCGGCGCAGACGCGGGCGCGGGACGGCGTGCCCGCGTCTCGACTTCTGCTCAACCTGTAGGGTTAGGACCATTTGCAATGAACACTATCCAGATCAATCCGGCCGACAACGTGATCGTCGCGCTGTCGCCGCTTGCCAAGGGCACCGCCGTCGCGGTTCCCGGGGTGGGCGAGGTCGTGGCCGCGGAGGATATTCCGCAGGGTCATAAGATGGCCGTGCGCTCGATTGCCGCGGGGGAGGACGTCATCAAGTACGGCCTTCCTATCGGCCATGTGACGGGCGATGTCCAGCCCGGTCAGTGGCTTCATACACATAATGTCAAGACCAACCTTTCGGGCGAGGTCGAGTACACCTACAACCCCACACATCCGGTCGTGGATCCGGTTGAGCCCGAGACCTTTATGGGGTTCCGCCGCGCCGACGGTCGTGCCGCGACGCGTAATGAGCTGTGGATCATCCCCACGGTCGGCTGTGTCAACGAAGTCGCCCGTGCCATGTGTGAGCAGGCCCAGGATCTGGTCGATGGCTCGCTGGAGGGTGTTTACTACTTCCCGCATCCCTTTGGCTGCTCGCAGACCGGCGCCGACCATGCCCAGACGCGTCGTCTGCTGGTGGCGCTCTCGCGTCATCCTAATGCGGCCGGCGTGCTATTCCTGTCGCTCGGTTGCGAGAACTGCACGCACCAGCAGGTGCTCGACGAGCTCGGTGACTTCGATCACGAGCGCGTTCGCTTTCTCACCTGCCAGGATGTAGCCGACGAGCAAATCGAGGGCCACAAGATTCTGGCCGAGCTGGCTGACCTGGCCAAGCAAGCCAAGCGAGAGCCCATTTTGGCCTCCGAGCTGGTTATTGGTCTTAAGTGCGGCGGCTCCGACGGTCTTTCGGGCATTACCGCCAACCCCACGATCGGTCGCGTGAGCGATATGGTCGTCGCCCGCGGCGGCACGTCGGTGCTTACCGAGGTGCCCGAGATGTTTGGCGCGGAGAGCATCCTGCTCGACCGTTGCGAGAACGAGCAGGTCTTTAACGTCGCCTCCGACATGCTCAATGGCTTTAAGGACTACTTTATTAGCCACGGCGAGGTTGTCTACGAGAACCCGAGCCCCGGCAACAAGGACGGCGGTATTACCACGCTCGAGGACAAGAGCTGCGGCTGCGTGCAAAAGGGCGGATCTGCCCCCATCGTCGACGTGCTGCCGTATGCCGGCCAGGCAACTAAGCATGGCCTGAACATGCTGTGCGGTCCGGGCAACGACATGGTATCCACCACGGCGTTGACGGCTGCCGGCTGCCACGTGATTCTGTTCTCGACCGGCCGCGGCACACCGTTTGGCGCGCCGGCGCCTACGCTCAAGGTGTTCACCAATCAGCGTCTGTGCGACCACAAGGCCAACTGGATGGACTTTAACGCCGGCGTGATTGCCACGGGTGAGCGCACGCTCGACGAGGCTGCTCACGATCTGTACCAGCTGGTGCTGGAGACGGCGAGCGGTAAGCTCACGAGTGCCGAGCGTCGTGGCTGTCACGAGATCAGCATCTGGAAGGACGGCGTCTGCTTGTAGCGGCAAGTGCGCCCAAGCATAGCGCGATGTTATTGACCCCGTCGGGAGTGTTCCCGGCGGGGTTTCCGTTTTGTGATTAAGTGAAAAAAGGAAAATACGATAAACGTTCACCTATCTCATGGGTGTCCAGCATGGCACATTTACCAGCAGACAATAGGTCTTAGAGCCTCAATTGTGTCCGTTCGGCGGTAAAAATCGACCGTTCGGGGACAATATGCAAGTGAACGTTCACCTCTCGTAAGGAATCGCGCATAATCTAACTAAACGTTCACCCTGAACGCTGGGCAGACAGATGTCAGTGTGGACTCCAATGTCTTGCTGCAAGACAATCGAGAAAAGAGAGGGAGCTCGATGACTAATAAGATCGGAAAAAAGCGTAAGATCACATTCTGGACGCGCTTGGGCTTTGGTATGGGCGGTATGCTCAATTCCGGTGCCCTGACCTTTACGCACAGCTACATGGTGCTGTTCCTGTCCACGGAGTGTGGCCTGTCCGCAGGCGAGGCTGCACTGATCAGCTCGTTTGCCATCTATGTCAACGCCATTCTTTGCCCGCTGATGGGCTTTGTGGCCGATAACTTCTATGCCACCAAGATTGGCCGCATCTTTGGTCGTCGTCGTTTCTGGATCTTGCTGGCCATCCCGATGATGATTGCCGAGCCGCTCATCTTCGTGGCTACGCCGTTTGGCTTCCCGTACTACTTTGTTCTGTACCTGATCTACAACGTCGCGTACACGTTCTGCACCGCCAACCTGTCGCCGCTTACCATCGAGATGACCGACGACTTTAAGGAGCGTACGTACCTTACCGGCTACAAGCATCTCTTTGGTAACGCCGCCGGCTTCCTGATGGCTGCACTTGTGGGCTTCGGCTTTGGCACCTTCGGCGAGACCAACCCGTTCAGCTACTTCATCATCGCTACGGTCAACGCTTCGGTCATGGCAATCTCGCTGCTCTGCGTGTACCTGTCCACGTGGGAGCACACCCCCGAGGAGGTCGCTCAGGAGAAGATCGAGAGCGTCGGCGAGGGCATCAAGAAGTTCTTTGTGGACGTTATCTCCACCTTCCGCAACAAGTCCTTCCGCAAGGTCCTGTATGCACAGGTCTCCACGAAGCTCGCTGCTGCCTGCTGGTCTGCCTGCCTGTCCTTCTTCATCGTCTACTGCCTGCAGATTCCTAAGTCCTACGAGTCCGTGATGGAGATGCCTGGCAAGGTCGTCGCTATCGTCTGCACCGCCATCTGGGTCGCCCTCATGGCCAAGAAGGGCTTCCACAAGTCTTGGTACCTCGCAAATGTCGGTTGCGCTGCGTGCATCATTGCCTACAACTACTTCGCCTTTGGTCAGATCAACGGCACCTCCACGGTCGCCATCGCCATGATCGCCTACCCCATCATCTTCGCCATCTGGAAGTTCTTCTACGTCGGCTTCCAGTACCTGCCCGATGTTCTGCTCAACTACATCCCCGATGTCGATGAGCTCATCACCCTGCGTCGTCGCGAGGGCATCTACAGCTCCGCGCAGCAGCTCTGCCAGCAGATCGCCCAGGCTATCGCCGTCAACGTGTGGGCTATCGTCCTTGCTGCCTCCGGCTTCATTCAGACCGCCGGCAATAGCGACGCCGTGACCCAGCCCGCTACCGTGCCTCTGTATATCTGCGGCTACATGATCATCGGTTGCGCCGGCTTCTTCCTGCTCGCGGCCGTCCTTGCCCGCGGCATCAAGATCGACAAGGAGCAGTGCGACGTCCTTTGCGACGAGATTCACCGAGTCAAGGAGGGTGGCAAGATGGCCGACGTCAAGCCCGAGGTCAAGGCGCTTTGCGAGGAGCTCTCCGGCTTTAAGTACGAGGACTGCTTTGCCCACAACAACGTTGGCTTCCAGGACGGTAGCGTAACTCCCGCCGAGTAAGGCCGACATATCGTCCAAATCACAGGGCCGTGCCACCGGAATTCCGCCGGCAGGCACGGCCCTTTTTCAACAGCGTACAATTTGCCTTTAGAGCATCTTTTTGAGGGAGAAACCCATGGAGACGAACGTTATCTGGCGCAACGCGCGCGCGGCGGTTATCGAGCTTGACGACGGCGGTTACTTTACCTGCGCCGATACGTGGGAGATCTTTGTCAACGGCGAGCCCGCCGGTACCACGAATACGGTCGAGACCTATGTCGACGGCCTGATCCCCGGCAAGCGCAACCTGGTTCGTTTTGTTTGTGGCGAGCGTGAGCTGAGCGTAGGTGTCACCACGCCGGCTGAGCCCTTTACCATCAACGTTCGCGACTGTGGTGCCAAGGGCGATGCCGAGCACGACGACACCACCAACATCCAGGCTGCCATCATGGCCTGCCCCAAGGGCGGGCGCGTGCTGATCCCCGCCGGTAGTTATCGCATCAAGTCCCTCTTCCTTAAGAGCAATATCAACATCGAGCTCGCCGAGGGAGCGGTGCTGTTGGCCCGTCACGATCGCGCGGCGCTTGCCTACATTCCGGGCACGGTCACAGGCGACGAGGGCGCCGGGTATGCCGGCACCGATATGCTGCCCCTGGGCCGCTGGGAGGGCGAGAGTTTCTCGACCTACTGCTCTACCTTTACGGGTCTGAGCGTGCACGACGTGTGCATCTATGGTCGTGGTGCCATCGACGGTCAGACCGATTTTGCCGAGGACAACTGGTGGAACAAGGACTTTAAGAACATCTTTCGCCCGGAGGAGGGCCGCGAGGTCGCCCGCCCGCGCATGATCTTCCTATCCGAGTGTGAGAACGTGAGCTTGGTCGGCTTCACCGTCCGCAACAGCCCGGCGTGGAACATCCACCCCATCCTGTGCGAGCACGTCGATGCGCTCTGCCTGTCCATCGAGGGCCCCAAGAACTCCCACAACACCGACGGCTTCGATCCCGAGAGCTGCGGTTTTGTTCGCATCCTTGGTTGTCAGTTCTCAGTGGGTGACGACTGCATCGCCATCAAGAGCGGCAAGCTGGGCATTGAGCCCGAGCTTCGTCCCGCCACGCACGACGTGCTGATCTCTCACTGCTACATGCACGATGGTCACGGCGCCGTGGTCTTGGGTTCAGAGGCTGCCGGCGGCATCAAGGACCTTACCGTGAGCAAGTGCCTCTTTGAGCGCACCGACCGCGGCCTGCGCGTCAAGACCCGCCGCGGGCGCGGCAAGGATGCCGTCAACGAGGGCATTACCTTTGAGCACATTCGCATGGACGAGGTGCTCACGCCCTTCGTGGTCAACTCCTTCTACTTCTGCGACAAGGACGGCAAGACCGATTACGTGCAGTCTCGCGAGGCACTGCCCGTCGACGACCGCACGCCCGGCTTTGGTGCCACGACGTTTTGCGATATCGAGGCCACCAACTGCCATGCTGCCGCTGCCTACATCACGGGCCTGCCCGAGAGCAAAGTAACGCGCCTGACGTTCCAGGATGTCCACGTGACCTTTGCCGACGATGCTGAGCCCTTTGTTCCGGCCATGGCCTGCGGCGTTGAGCCCATGGTGCGTCAGGGCATCATTGCGCAAAACGTCAAGGTGCTCGACCTGCAAAATGTGGTGATCGAGGGCCAGGACGGCGAGGAGCTGCAGCTCCAGAACGTCGACAAGGTTGTCCGTTCCTAACTCGGGTTGATGACCAGGGCTGCATTGTCGGATAGATCGGCAATGCAGCCCTTGTGCGATACGGCCGTGTGCGCTGCGCTACGCATCATGGTGAAAGGGAATACATGCTCAATAAAACGATTCCTGTCGGGGTCGATGGCTCGTCTGCCATGATTACGTCTTATGTTTTTGCCCCGACCGAAGATGCTTATGCTTTAAAACCGCTGCCTGCAGTTGTGGTCGTGCCAGGAGGCGGCTACGATCACGTTTCGCCGCGCGAAGGCGAGCCGGTAGCGCTCCGTTTGTTGGCGATGGGCTACCAAGCGTTTGTACTGAACTATTCGGTTGCTCCGGCTGTCTATCCGCTGGCATTGCAAGAACTCGCGCGGGCGGTCGATACCGTCCGAAGCCATGCGGCAGAGTACTGTGTCGATCCTGATCGGATTACGGTCATGGGTTTTTCGGCCGGTGGGCATCTAGTTGGCTTGCTCGGGGCGCTTTGGGACCAACCCTGGCTTGCAGAGTCGATTGCGGCATCGCCTGAGTCGATTCGGCCTGACACACTTTGCTTGGGCTATCCGGTCGTAAGCTCGGGGGCCTATGCTCATCGTGGTTCATTTGAACACCTAACGGGTGCCGATGGCGCTTTGGCTCAAAAGTTGTCGATCGAGAATATGGTGGGCGATGGCTTCCCCCGTACGTTCTTGTGGCATACCGCCGAGGATGCATCGGTACCAGTTCAAAATAGCCTCCTTCTTGCGCAGGCTCTTGCCGACCACGGGATTGGCTTTAGCCTACATGTCTTTCCGCATGGAAAGCATGGGGCATCGCTCGCCACGGCCCAAACGGCATTTAAGGGCTGCGCCGAGCATATTCAGCCACAAGTTCAGGGCTGGCCTGAACAGTTCGTTGCATGGGAGCGTGATGGACGATGAGCGAAAGTATCTATACGCTGCGCGTTTCGAGGGCTGCGGCAGGAGCGTATCCAACGATTTCCGATGCCTTGGCGGCAGCCGATCAGCTCTATCCGGATGCCGAGCAACCGGTGATGATTCACGTCGATCCGGACGAGTATCGCGAGCGGGTCGAGATTCATCGCTCGCATGTGACGATTGAGGGAGAGACGGCCGACAGCGTGCGTATCGTGGGCAGCCTGGGTGCCAAGATGCCTTCGGAGGACGGCTCGGGCGTCGACGGCACGCTCGGCACGTTTAGGACCTATACCGTTTTGGTCGATGCCGACGACGTACGGCTCGAGAACCTCACGATCGAAAACGATGCGGGCGATGGGCGCGAGGTCGGTCAGGCGATTGCCCTGTATGCCGATGGCGACCGTCTGGTTGTCGATGCCTGCTGCATTAAGGGACACCAGGACACGCTGTTTTTGGGTCCGCTGCCGCCGCATGAGGCCAAACCGGGCGGGTTCATAGGACCCAAACAGTATGCGCCGCGCCGGGTGGGACGCCAGTATTTTCGACGTTGCCGGATCGAGGGCGATGTCGACTTTATCTTTGGCGGCGCGCGTGCCTACTTTGAGGGGTGCGAGATTCGCTCGCTCAACCGCGATATGGATGTCAACGGGTATGTAACGGCAGCCTCCACGCCTAAAGGCGAGCCGTACGGATTTGTGTTTCATGGTTGTTCGTTTACAGCTCCGGATGGCGTGGCGCCGGATTCGGTCTACCTGGGCCGTCCTTGGCGCGAATGGGCGCAAACTGCGCTGATCGATTGTTGGCTAGGGCGACATATCAAGCGCGAAGGCTGGTGGGATTGGAATAAACCGGCGGCACACAACTGCGTGCAGTATGCTGGCGCGATTCTGCATGGGCCGGCGGGTGATACTACCGGCTGGGTGCCGTGGGCGAATGAACTCGATGTGATGGCTGCCGCCGGGTACGCTCGCGAGCAGGTGCTTGCCGGTGGGGATGGCTGGGATCCCGAGGGCGGCGACGGTGATGCGGTTGAGACGGCTGGGCTATCTGCCAACGGCCGCACCGTGCACATCGAGACGTACTGCGAAGACGAACCTGCGCTGCGTGCCCGGCTGAAGCGCGAGGGGCGTTCGGCCGCATTTGCGGGCCAGACTCCTGCAGATTTTGAGGCATGGAAGATTGCGACCAGGACTCGCCTGTGTGATGTTTTGGGCCTTTCGCTTATGGACCGCGCCCCGATTGAGATTCGTGAACTCAGCCGTGTGCGGGTTGCCGGCGGCATCGTGCGCACCCATGCGATGCTGCAGGTGGAGCGCGATGTGTGGATGCCGTTTTACCTGTTGGAGCCGTCTCATCCGAAGCTTGATGGACGGGGGCTTAAGCGTTGCTATATCTGCCCGCATGGCCATCAGGGAGCAGGCGCCGCAAGTGTTGCGGGCGTGACGGGCGTGCCGGCGGTCGATGATGCTGTGCGTAAGTTCAATTACGACTACGGTCTGCGTTTGGCGCGTATGGGTTACGTGACCGTCTGCCCCGACGCACGCGGTTGGGGATACCGTCGTGACTGGAAGGGTCAGGGCGATGACGAGAACAGCTTTCTGCGCGGCACGTGCCTAAACCAGGCGCGCATGGCCGAGCCGCTGGGACTTACCGTTGCGGGCCTCAACGCCTGGGATAACATGCGTCTGATCGATTACCTAGAGGCGCGCGGCGACATTGCCATGGACGACCTGGGCTGTTTTGGCTTTTCGGGCGGCGGATACATGACGCTGTATCTGGCGGCGCTCGACCCACGCGTATGCAAGACGTTTGTCTCGGGCTACCTGTACGGTGTCGATGATTCGCTGCTGCACCTCAACGGCAATTGCAGCTGCAACTACACACCCGGACTTTGGCGCTTGCTCGACATGGGTGATATTGCCTCGCTTATTGCGCCGCGCCCGTTGTTAGTGCAAAGCTGCGAAGAGGATCATCTGAACGGTTCGCGCGGGCTGAAAAATGTTGACGAGCAGCTCGAGATCGTGCGCGATGCCTACAAGTTGCTGGGTCGCAGAGATGGCCTGCGGCACGAGGTGTGTCCGGGTGAACACCATCTGGGCGTGGCACATCTTGTCGAGGATATCGAATGGCTCGATTCGCACGTTGCGGAATGCGCCCGTGCATAGCCCCTCGGCATGCTGCGAATAAACGGTACGTTCCTGTATGACCGCCGATGGGCGGATGAGGAGAAGATTATGGAAACGAAGAGTTTGAGTGAATCGACCATTTGCTGCTTTGGCGATTCGACCACATGGGGCGATAACGGATGCGGCGCAGGCGGCAACGACATCTCTTGGACTTCGCATCTGGGCGCGTTGCTGGGAGGCGCGGTCGTCGAGAACTTTGGCATCAAGGGTTCGCGTATCGCCATCAAGGCCGACCGTACCGATTCGTTTGTCGAGCGCCTTGACGGTATCGACGATGCGGCCGATATCTACATCGTCTTTGGCGGCGTCAACGACTTTAGCCGCAACGTGCCGCTTGGAGAGCTCGGCAGCACGGACGTGCATGAGTTCTATGGTGCACTCGATTACCTGATCCGTACCATCACGGCGCGCTCGCCTCGGGCAAAGCTCGTGTTTATGACGCCGTGCAAGACGAGCGGCAAGCACGAGAAGGATATCCCGGCAAGCGACGAGCTCAACCACCTGGGCCTGACGCAGGTCGCCTACGTGCGAGCGATGCTCGAGGTCTGTGACCGCTACTCCGTGCCGGTGATTGACCTGTATGCGCAAAGCGGTATCAGCCCGTTTTTGCCGGAGCACCGCGAGCTCTATATGCCGGACGGTCTGCACTACAGCCCGGCTGGCTATGAGCGCCTGGCGCATCGCATCGCCGCGGGCTTAGCCGCCGTTTGCCGTTAAAAGTCTGCCGTTCGCGGGGAATATAGGGTTAACGTTCACCCTATATTCCCCGTTCGCGTTACACTAGGGTTAACGTTCACCTATCATTTACGTCAGAGGGGACAGCAATGGGTTGCAATCAAATCCTGGACCGTTATATCGAGCAGTTGATCGAAACCTCTACGCCGCAGGCGCCGGCTTGGAATATCGAAAAGATTCGCGCCGGCAAGGAGAACACCTGGAACTATATTGACGGCTGCATGATCAAGGCGCTCATCGAACTGTACGAGATCACGGGTGAGCAGCGCTACCTGACTTTCGCCGATGACTACATCGATTTCTTTGTCCAGGACGACGGTACCATAAAGCATTACAACCCCGAGGAGTACAACCTCGATAACGTCAATGCGGGCAAGACCCTCTACAAGCTCTATGACCTGGTGGGCAAGCCCAAGTACCGTGCCGCCATGGACACCATCTACCGCCAGCTCGAGACCCAGCCGCGCACCAAAGAGGGCGTGTTTTGGCACAAGGCCGTCTATCCCAACCAGATTTGGCTCGATGGCATGTACATGGCGCAGCCGTTCTACATGCAGTACGAGCTGAGCTTCCACAACCGTCGTGCCTGCTCGGACAGCTTCCATATGTTCCAGGTCGTGCATGACCTGATGCGCAACCCCCTCAACGGTCTGTACTATCACGCTTACGACGCGAGCCGCAAACAGTTCTGGTGCGACCCGGTCACCGGCCTTTCGGCTAACTTCTGGCTGCGCGCCGAGGGCTGGTTTGCCATGGCACTCATCGATACCTGGGAGCTCATGCCGCCTTCGATGTCAGCCGAGAAGGACGAGATTCGCAAGATGTTCCACGACCTGATCGACGCCATGCTGCCGTATCAGGACGAGAAGACCGGCATGTGGCATCAGGTCATCAACCTGCCCAATATCGCCCCCAACTACCTGGAGGAGTCGGGCAGCGCCATCTTTGCCAACGCCATCATGAAGGGCGTGCGTCTGGGCGTGCTGGGCGAGCGTTACTACCAGTACGGCCGTCGCGCCTTCGACGGCATCTGCGAGACCTGCCTGTCCGAGTATGACGGGCAGCTGGCGCTCGACAACATCTGCCTGGTTGCGGGCTTGGGAAACACCGCGCACCGCGAGGGCACGTTTGATTACTACATGAGCGAGCCCGTGGTCAAAAATGATGCAAAGGGTGTGGCGCCGCTGGTGCTTGCCTATATCGAGACCATGCATCACGACAAGCTGGCCGGTAAGCGCGATCCGCTCGCCCCCTCGGGCGTGTGCTCCATCGAGGACCCGTTTGGCGGATACACCCCGGGCATCAACGCTCATAAGGGATGTGAATAGCATGGGGGCTGTTACTCCGGGCGTACGTTTGCACGACCTTCCGCAGGGGACCGTCGAGGAACGCATTCGCATGGCGGGAGAGCTGGGCTTTTCGTGCATTCAGCTGCCAAGCAAGGTGCTCTATGCATCGATGGGGATCGATCGAGGCGGCCTGACCCGCGAGCTTGCCGATCATTTGCGTGCGGTGCTCGACGAGGCGGGCGTTTCGGTCGCCGTGCTCGGCTGCTATAAGAATTTGGCGACGCCCGATCGCCAACAGCTCATGGATAACTATGCCGAGTACGAGGCATGCCTGAACTTTGCCCAGATGCTCGGCGGATGCCCGGTTGGCACCGAGACCGGTCGCCCCAATGCGCAGAACCGCGTCGCGGACGACCGCATGACCGACGAGGCACTCGATGCGTTTGCAGACGGACTTGCACACGTCTGCGATCGGGCCGAGGCCGTGGGCGGTCAGGTTCTAATTGAGCCCGGTTGGAACGAGACGGTCAACACGCCAGATCGCTGCCGTGAGGTGCTGGAGCGCGTCTCGAGTCCGTCGCTCGGCGTGATCTATGACCCAGTGTCGCTGCTGCACCCCAGCGTCGTTGACGAAGCGCAGGAAATCACCGCGCGCATGCTCTATTTATGCGGCAGCAAGATCCGCGCGCTGCACGCCAAGGATTTTGAGGTCGTTGATAACGAGGACGAAGCCGGTTGGTGCGACGGTACGGGTTCACGTCTGGTGTGTCATGGCGTGGGCGAGACGGGACGATATGACTTTGAGCCCGTGGTGGCCTGGGCGGCTGCCGCCTGCCCTGGGATTCCTTGCGTGGTCGAGAACAGCGTGCCGGCGACGGCGGCTGACTGCCTGGCGACACTCGAGCACATGTCCGGTCGCTGCGGGGCTTCGCATCGCGAGTTATAGCATTGGCTTTTGCCGTGTCGGCAGATTGAGATTACCTGTATGGGGGCGGCGGTGAAGGGTCTTTATCGTCGCCCCATTGGATTGCATTAAAAAGGGGAGTTGCGTGGCTATCCACATTGTCGAAGAGGCGAATCGTTGCCTGGGTTGTAAAAGGGCGTTCTGTCAGATTGAGGGCTGTCCAGTTCAGACGCCTATTCCGCAGGTCATCGACCTGTTCAAGCAGCGTCGTCTAGAAGAGGCGGGCGAGCTACTGTTCCAGAACAATCCCATGAGCGCGGTCTGCTCTATGGTGTGCAACCATTCGGGCCAGTGCGAGGGTGCTTGCATTCAGGGCCGCAAGGGCACACCAGTGCATTTCTCGAGCATCGAGAACTATATCTCGACAGCGTATTTGGATCGTAAGGAGTGGACGCCCGCGCCGTCGTGCGGCAAACAGGTTGCCGTGGTCGGTTCCGGTCCCGCCGGTATTACCGTGGCCATTAAGATGGCCCAGCTGGGCTGTGCCGTCACGGTATTTGAACAGCGCCCCGAGATCGGCGGTGTGCTGGAGTACGGTATCCCCGAGTTCCGCCTGCCCCGTGCGCTCGTACAAAAGTACCGTCACGTGATGTGCTCGCTTGGCGTGCGCGTGCGCCCCTCGACCACCATCGGCGGCGCACTGCACATCGATGACCTGCTACGTGACGGCTACGACGCGGTCTTTGTCGGTACCGGTACCTGGCGAGCTCGCAAACTGGGTATTCCCGGCGAGTCGCGCGGTAACGTGCTGTTTGGTATCGATTACCTGGTTGATCCTTCGAGTGTGGCGATCGGACAGAATGTGGCGGTCATCGGTGCCGGTAACGTGGCCATGGATGTGGCCCGCACGGCGCTGCGCTCGGGTGCTCGTAAGGTCACCGTGTATGCTCGATCGCGCCATATCTCGGCCATCGATGACGAGGTGGAGCTGACCGAGCTTGACGGTGTCGAGATTGTGTGCGGCAAGGCGATCTGCGCCATCGACGATAACGGTCCGGTGTTCGAGACGGCTATCTTTGACGAGGACAACAACGTGGTGGGCTATGAGGAAGAGCTCGACCATGTGTCCGCCGACACAGTTGTGATCGCGGCTTCGCAGGTGCCCAAGGACAAGCTTGTGCTTACGACGGGCGGTCTGGAGACCGATCATCGCGGCCTTCTTTCGGTCGACGAGTACGGTATGACCACCGTGCCTGGCGTCTTTGCCGCCGGCGACGTGGTTAACGGCCCGCTCACCGTGGTTCATGCCGTGGCAGGCGCCAAGCTCGCCGTCGAAGGCATGACCAGCTACCTGGGTCTCTAGCCCATCCCACCCATCAGTTGCGGTGAAATACGGACTGTTTTGGCTGTGAAAAGCCTCGGCTGCCCCGTATTTCACCGCAACTTTTTGGGGGTTGAGCAGAGACTGGGGGAGCGCGTGCGGTCGGGTGCTGCACGGTTGCTGGTACGATAGGTACGTCAGCAACTGCCGCCGAGCGGCTCAAATGAAAGGAACCCTGTATGGAGTCCTCTGCCTATCCAATGCTCTTTAGCCCGATCAAGGTCGGTACGACCGAGGTCAAGAACCGCGTCTTTATGCCGCCGGTGTCCACCAACCTGGCCGATCATGGCTATGTGACCGACGACTTGGTCGATCATTACCGTGCCCGCGCCAAGGGCGGCGTGGGCCTCATCATCACCGAGGTCGTGACGGTCGAGCCTACCTATACCTATCTGCCGGGTGACATGTGCTGCTACGACGACACGTTTATCCCTGGCTGGGAAAAGCTCGCCGCGGCCGTCCACGAGTATGGCTGCAAGATCATGCCGCAGCTCTTCCACCCCGCCTACATGGCCTTTAACATTCCGGGTACGCCGCGCCTGATCGCTCCGTCCTTTGTGGGCCCGTCCTATGCCCGCGAGGCGCCGCGCCCCATTACGGTCGATGAGATTCACGAGCTCACGCATCAGTTTGGCGACGCTGCCGTGCGTATGCAGAAGGCCGGTGTCGATGGCGTCGAGGTCCATGCGGCGCACGCCCACGGCATGCTCGGCGGTTTCTTGACCCCGCTCTATAACAAGCGTACCGATGAGTACGGCGGCTCGCTCGACGCCCGCATGCGCTTTTTGCTCGAGGTCATCGCCGAGATTCGCGAGCGCTGCGGCAAGGACTTTATCATCGACGTCCGCATCTCGGGCGATGAGTACACCGATGGCGGTCTGACCCTCAACGACATGATCTACGTCTCGCGTCGCCTGGAGAAGGCCGGCGTCGACATGATTCATGTGTCGGGTGGTACCACCATCAAGCGCGGTTCCGCGATTCCTGCCGCCGGTACCCAGCAGGCCTCGCACGCTGCCTGCTCGCGCGAGATCAAAAAGCACGTCAACATTCCTGTCGCCACCGTCGGCCGCATCAACGAGGCCTGGATCGCCGAAGAGCTGATCGAGGACGGCGCTGCCGACATCTGCATGATGGGCCGCGCCAATCTGTGCGATGCCGAGTTCTGCAATAAGGCCGCTGCCGGCAACGCCGACGACATCCGCCCCTGCATCGGCTGCCTGCGCTGCCTGAACGGCATTATGTTTGGCAAGCGCATCTCCTGCACCGTCAATCCCGATGTTGAGCGCGACGAGGCCGGCTACGAGCCTGCCGCCGAGGCTAAGAACGTGCTGGTTGTGGGCGCTGGTCCTGCGGGCATGGAGGCAGCCTACATTGCTGCCAAGCGCGGCCACAACGTAGTGCTCGTGGATAAGCAGGACGAGCCGGGTGGCGAGATGCGCATCGCGGCCGTTCCGCCGGCAAAGCAGGAACTCACCCGCGTGATCAAGTATCAGTACCGTCGCCTGGCCGAGGTCGGCGTGAAGTGCGTATTTGGCACCGAGCTTACTGCCGAGGACATTCAGCGTGACTACGCCGGCTACGAGGTCGTCCTGGCCTATGGCGCCGAGCCCATCGCCCCGGCCTTCATGCAGGGATTTAAGCAGGTCATGACGGCTGACGACCTGTTGGGCGGCAAGGCTTTCCCGGGCAAGAAGATTGTCATCGTGGGCGGCGGCACCGTCGGTTGCGAGACGGCCGACTACCTGGCCCCGTTGGTCAACGATCTGTCGCCGGCCAATCGCGACGTCACCGTCATCGAGATGACCAAGACGCTCGCCGCCAACGAGGGCGGCGCCGGTCGCGCGGTGCTCATCACGCGCATGCTCTCCAAGGGCGTTCACGTGCTGACCGAGGCCAAGGTGACCGAGATTACCGAGGATGCCATCAGCTACGAAAAGGACGGCGAGATCCACACCATCGCCGATGCCGATACGCTGGTACTTGCCATGGGCTATCGTCCCAATACCAAGTTGACCGACGACCTTGCTGCAGCCGGCGTTACCACCCACGTGTTGGGCGATGCCAACAAGTGCGGCAACATCCGCGACGCCATCGGCGATGGCTACAAGGTTGCTTGCGAGCTCTAGTCAACCCCTTGGTGCATGTGAGGCCTATCCCCGCGGCGTCAGTCGGTAGATAGCAAAAAGCGGCGGTCGTCCCGTACATGGGACGACCGCCGCTTGCGTTAGCTGCAATGAGTCGTGCGATTAGAGGCCCAGGATCTCCTTGACCTTGGCGATGATGGCCTCGTCGGTTGCGTTGGCAAAGAAGTACTCCTGGAAGTGTTCGCCGGCAAGTGCGCCCTTCACCAGGTCCTGATCGATCTCGCCCAGAACGTCGACGAGCGGACGCATAGTCACAGCGCGCACGCCGTCGAGGATCTTCTTGTTGCGCTGCTCGGGCTCAACACGCTCGGCAGGATAGCCGTTGCCCGAACCAAAGCCAAAGAGCTTCTCAAAGGTGTACTCGAGGTTGAGCTCCTGGCCCCAGCCGTTCTTGAGGGCGAAGGGCATGGCGACAGCGTTACCGTCGTTGACCTGGGCAAAGGTGTAGGCATCGAGCGGGTCGGCAACGTGGCCGCACAGCACGCCGGGGAAGGAGTTGCAGGCGAGCATGGCGCCCTCGCCGGTGCCACAGCCGGTCACGACGTAGTCGGCAGCGCCGGAGTTGAGCAGCACGGCGGCCAGGATGCCGTTCTGCACATAGGTGAGGGGCTTGGAGTCGGCGTCGGCATACATGCCATAGTTAAAGACGGTGTGGCCCATGGGCTCGACAACCTTCTTAAGGGCAGCCTCGATCATAGGGTTCTTGGAGTTCTGAGAGTTTTCGTTGATCAGAGCGATCTTCATTGCGAATTACCTTTCTATTTCTAACTTGCGGTGAAATACGGACTGTTTTGCCTGATAGAAGCCAAAACCAATCCTTATCTCACCGCAACTCAAATGAAAAACGAGTGGATGAAACCTGATATGGGCAGTTGCGGCGACGCTTATTGAGGCTGCTTTCCAATGTATGCGAGGATTCCGCCGTCGACGTAGAGGATGTGGCCGTTGACGAAGTTCGACGCGTCGGAAGCCAAGAACACGGCGGGGCCCTTCAGATCCTCGGGCGTGCCCCAACGGGCGGCCGGCGTCTTGGCAATGATGAACTGGTCAAACGGGTGGCGGCTGCCGTCGGGCTGCGTCTCGCGCAGCGGTGCGGTCTGCGGCGTGGCGATGTAGCCGGGTCCAATGCCGTTGCACTGGATATTGGCCTCGCCAAACTCCGAGCAGATGTTCTTGGTGAGCATCTTGAGTCCGCCCTTGGCCGCGGCATAGCCGGCGATGGTCTCGCGGCCCAGCTCGCTCATCATCGAGCAGATGTTGATGATCTTGCCGTGGCCCTTGGCGATCATGCCGGGCAGGCAGGCCTTGGACACGATAAACGGTGCGTTGAGGTCGATATCGACGACGCGGCGGAAGTCCTCGGCGCTCATGTCGAGCATCGGGGTACGCTGGATGACGCCGGCGTTGTTGACCAGGATGTCGGGCGTGGTGCCAAAGTCGGCCTCGATCTTGGCGATGAGCTCGGCGACGACAGTCTCGTCGGTGACGTCGGCAACATAGCCGTGAGCGTCAAAGCCCAGCTCACGGTAGTGCTTCTCGGCTTCGGCGACTTTGTCGGCGTGACGGGCGTTAAAGGCGATCTTGGCGCCGGCCTCTCCGAGCGCCTCGGCAATGGCCATGCCAATGCCGTAGGTGGCGCCGGTCACCAGTGCGACCTTGTCGTCCAGACGGAAGCTGTCCATAAGATCAGACATAGCGATCCTTTCAAAAGAAACGTTCATCTATATAAGTCTTGCTTTTCATACAAGGTCAGTATAGGTGAAGCGGCGTAATAGCCACCCCTTATTCCCTAAAATCAGGTGAACGTTCACTTTTAAAAGGCGAACGGTAGTCTCGCCCTTGCCGTGCGGACGTCTATTCGCTCTGTTCCTGCGCTCCCTCTGCGATCATGTTGCGGTTGTACACCAGATGCAGGTACATCGCGTCGTGCGCTGCGGTGGGATTGCGCGCGGCGATGGCGTCGGCCACGCCACGGTGGGTGCGGATGGTTTCCTCAACCAGCTTTTTGCCGGTCACGTCAATAAACAGGGGGACAGACGACTTGAGCACGCCCATCAGGCGGGGAACGACGAGGTTTCCGGAGCTCTCGGCAATGGCATTGTGGAACGCGGTGTCGGCGGCGGAGTAATCCTCACCGGCCTCGGCCAGGCGCTCGGATTCGTCGCAGAGCTCTTTGATACAGACGACCTGGTCGTTGGTTGCGTGCTCGGCTGCCATGCGTGCCATCTGCGGCTCGATCATAAAGCGCACCTCGAGTAGGTCGTGCGCCAGACGCTGCTTGTCGTCGATAAAGGTAAAGCCCAGCGGGTCGTCGGCAACGCCGGGGTTTGACGCCACATAGGTGCCCGAACCCTGCTTAATGCGCACGATATTGCGCGACTGCAGCAACTTCATGGCCTCGCGCACGGTGCTCCTGCCGGCGCCCAAGCGCTCGACCAGCACGGTTTCCTTAGGCAGGCGATCGCCTTGCTCAAGGTGTTCATCCAGAATCAATTGAATGATTTTCTCAGATATTTGCTCGGGGAGTCCCGATTCGGCGCGGGCCATAGCTATACCTTTCATTACAAAATTCATCTGAGCTATTTTAGCGCACCACGGATGCAATATTGGTCGCTGGATTTGAGTCGGGCAGCTTAGATATACCGTTCGCAGCGCAAATACGACCGTTTACCGAATACATCAGATGTATTTCGAGCAAATTTCAAAATGAAACATCAGACCTTTTCAAAACACGCTATAGTCATCAGACGAATTCAAAAGGTCTGATGAATTGGAGGAAAGATGTCAGACCCAACGTTTATGGCAGACCCCACCAGGTTGGTCATCGCCGCCATCGTGGGCATCGCGCTGCTGCTTGCGCTCATCATCAAGTTCAAGCTGCATCCTGTGCTTTCGATGATGGTCTCGGCGCTCGCGATCGGCATCAGCGCCGGTATGCCGCTCGACCTGGTGGCGGACACTGTCACCAAGGGCGTGGGCACCACGCTGCAAAACATTGCCCTGCTCATTGGTTTGGGTTCGATGTTTGGCCAGATTCTTGAAGAGAGCGGCGGCGCCAAAAAGATCGCCCAAACCTTCATCGATACCTTTGGGCAGGGTCACTCTAGCTGGGCGCTGGGCATTACCGGTCTGGTCATCGGTACTACGGTGTTCTTTGAGGCCGGCGTGGTCGTTTTGATTCCGCTTGCGTTTAGCGTGGCATCGCAGACCAAAAAGTCGACGCTCTACTACGGCATCGCGCTACTCGCGGGACTTGCCGCTGGCTATGCGTTTGTGCCGCCATCGGCCGGGTCGGTTTTGGTCGCCGGCACGCTCGGTGTCGACCTGGGCACCATGATCCTCGTCGGTATCCCCACCGCCTTCATCGCCATGGCGATTGCCGGCGTCATCTGGGGCCGCAACGTGGGCGGTCGCATTTTTACCGATGTTCCGGAGCACTTTACCTCTGCCGAGGGTGCGAGCGACGAAAAGGAGCTTCCCTCCTTTGGCATGGTGCTTGCCATCGTGCTCACGCCGCTTTGTCTGATTTTGCTGGGCACGTTGTCCTCTTATATCCCCATGCCCGCCGAGTTCGCCTCGATTCTCGCCTTCCTGGGCAAGCCGTTTGTCGCTTTGACGCTCGCCACGCTCGTCGCGATGTATCTGCTGGGCGCGCGGCGCGGCTACACCGGCGCCGAGCTCAAGGCCCTGCTCGACCGCTCTCTTAAGCCCGTCGGCATGATCTTGCTGGTTATCGCCTGTGGCGGCGTCATTCGCTGGATGCTGCAAGATTGCGGCTTGGGCCAGGTTATCGGCCCTATGCTCGAGGCCTCACCGCTGCCTTTGGTGGTCGTTGCCTTTTTGATTGCCGTCATGGTGCGTGCCTCTGTCGGCAGCTCCATCGTCGCTATGACCATGGCATCGGGCATTATGGCCGCCATGCCCGCGGTTGCAGGAGCCTCGGTGCTCATGCGTGCCGCCATCTGTCTTGCTATCTGCGGCGGTGCCACGGCCCTCTCGCACGTCAACGATGCCGGTTTTTGGATGTGCTCCTCGTTCCTGGAGATTGACGAGAAGACCACCCTCAAGTCCTGGACCGTTATGGAGACGCTCATCGGCCTTTCGGGTCTTGCCTGCGCCCTGGTGATTTCGTTCTTTGCCTAGTTCGCGTAGCTAAGCATCTTCCGCTGAGCGCATCGCTCGGTACCCATTTACACCTGATTCATTAACCAACGATTGGTACAACCGTTCAAATCAAAAGAGGAGAGCATCATGGACGAGAAGACCAAGGTACAGATTCAGCATGAGGCAGCCGACCTGGTTGCCAAGCTGCAGCCGCGTTCCGGCAAGTTTCGCACCATCAGCCCCGAGATGGACCCGCTGCGCCTGGGCTCTGGCTGGTCCATCGAGGACCTGGACAAGCCGCAGGTCATTATCGAGTCGACGTTTGGCGACTCGCACCCGGGTTCTGCCGGCCTGTTTGAGCTGGTCGAGGAGGTGCGCGCTGGCGTTGCCGAGGCTGGCGGTCACGGTGCCCGTTACTTCTGCACCGATATCTGCGACGGCGAGGCCCAGGGCCACGATGGCATCAACTACTCGCTGCCCAGCCGCGACATGATCGCCAACATGATCGAGATCCATGCCAAGGCCACCCCGTTCGACGCCGGCGTCTTTGTCGCCAGCTGCGATAAGGGCCTGCCTGCGAACCTCATGGCCATGGGCCGCATCAACATCCCCTCCATCGTCGTTACCGGCGGTGTCATGGATGCAGGCCCCGACCTGCTGACCCTGGAGCAGCTCGGCGCGATTTCTGCCCGCTACGAGCGCGGCGAGATCTCTCGCGAGGAGCTTGAGTTTGCCAAGCACAACGCATGCCCCAGCTGCGGCGCCTGCTCGTTTATGGGCACCGCGTCGACCATGCAGGTTACCGCCGAGGCCCTGGGCCTTATGCTCCCCGGCACGGCCCTGCTGCCCGCAACCAGCTCCGATCTGCGTGAGTTTGCGCGCGAGGCCGGCCGTCAGTCCGTGTGGCTCTCCGAGCACAACCTGTGTCCGCGTGACATCGTGACCAAAGAGTCCTTCGAGAACCTCATCATGGTTCACGGCGCCATCTCCGGTTCCACCAATTCGCTGCTGCACATCCCCGCGATCGCCCGCGAGTTTGGCATTGAGATGTCCGCCGACGATTTCGATCGCCTGCACCGTGGCGCCCACTACCTGCTCAACGTTCGCCCCGCAGGCGAGTGGCCGGCGCAGTTCTTCTACTATGCGGGCGGCGTGCCGCGCATCATGGAGGAGATCAAGTCGATGCTCCACCTCGACGTCATGACCGTCACCGGCAAGACTCTCGGCGAGAACCTCGAGGGCCTCAAGAACAACGGTTACTACGAGAAGTGCGGCCGCTACTTGGAGAAGTGGAACCTCAAGCGCGAGGACATCATTCGCCCGTTTGACCAGGCCTTTGGTACCGACGGCTCCATCGCCATCCTCCACGGCAACCTTGCTCCCGAGGGCGCCGTCGTCAAGCACACGGTTGTTCCGCGCGAGATGTTCCAGGCTACGCTCAAGGCCCGTCCGTTCGACTGCGAGGAGGACGCCATTCACGCCGTCCTGACGCACGAGGTCAAGCCCGGCGATGCCGTTATCATTCGCTACGAGGGCCCCAAGGGTTCCGGAATGCCCGAGATGTTCTACACCACCGAGGCTATCGCCAGCGATCCCGAGCTGGGTGCGAGCATTGCCCTGATCACCGATGGCCGCTTCTCCGGCGCCTCCAAGGGCCCGGCTATCGGTCACGTTTCGCCCGAGGCCGCTGTGGGCGGTCCGATTGCCCTGATTGAGGAGGGCGACCTTATCCGAATCAACATCCCCGAGCGCTCGCTGTCCATCGTGGGCATCGCCGGCAAGGAGATGGAGCCGGCCGAGGTCGACGCCGTCCTGGCCGAGCGCCGAGCCGCTTGGAAGCCCAAGGCTAATCGTTACACCTCCGGCACGCTCAAGTTCTTTACCGAGCATGCAGTTTCCGCCATTCAGGGTGGCTACATGGAGTAGCGCACGTACGCATCGAATTTCTCCTCTCATAGATGTGCGGCACAAAGAGCCCCGAGTTCATATGCCACGTCACCGGGGCGCGTTGTTCAGCGCCGCCGGGGCGCTCCACTCAAACGACAAGAGACGTCTTACGCAAGCGCCCGCGTCCGTGGATAAAACCACGGGCGTGGGCGCTTCACTTTATTCCCAGCCGCTTTATTCCCAGCCCTTCCACACGTCAGGCTCGTAGCCAACGGTTGCCTGGCGGCCGTTGCGAACGATGGGCTCACGAAGAATCTGCTGGTTATCGAGCACCTTTTCGAACTTCTGGTCGGCAGCAAGATACTGTACGAGCGCAACCGTGTCGGCATCTTTCGCCTTTGGATCGATCACAGCGTCGATCCCGCCGACGGCGCGCGCCACGCTTTCGAGCTCGCCTTCGCTCAATTCTCGTCCGTCCATGATACGACAAGGGAGCCGAGCAAAAACAGAGCAGGCGGAGATGGAGGAGGACGGCGACCGACCGTCGGCAAGAGTCGGCCGGATCGGACTGGCGCCCAGCGCGCGCCGGCGACACGCTCGCAGCTGCACACATAGCCGATGTACAAGCTCGCCGCGGCGTTCCCTCGCCCCGCGGTGTGGCGATAGAGAAGCACGCCACCCGTCAACGATGGCGCCTCGGTGAAGAAAATCAACGTCTGGGTTACATCTCTTGAAAGGGGCGAAGACGGCTGCTAGAATACCTCCCCGCTATGAAGGATTTGACCAAAGCATACATCGCAATTCGGCGGCCCCTGGTATACGGGGCCTCTCCTGTTGTTCCCCAAGTGCGCTCTGAGCAGCCGCTTTCTTCCTGTCGTATCTGATGCACGCATAGCACGTGCATGTTATTTCGCCCGTGGGCTGGCGCGCCTTCGGCGAAGAATCGAATAGATACGAAGGAAGCTTATGTCTGATAATTGTACGGTCGCGCCCGCCAATGGGCGCATTACCGGTACCCAGATCCGCATCGTCGCGGTCGTCGTCCTGGGTGCCTTCTTGGCGCTACTGAACCAAACGGTGATGTCGCCTGCGCTGCCGGTCATCATGTCCGATTTCGCCATCGATGCCTCGACTGCCCAGTGGATCATGTCCATATACCCGCTGGTGAGCGGCATCATGGTCCCCGTTTCGGCGTTCCTTATCGACAAGTTCAGCACCCGCGCGCTATTCTTCGGGGCGACGCTGGTGTTCGCGCTGGGCACGCTGCTGTGCGCCGCAGCCCCTGATTTCCTGTTCCTCATCATCGGTCGCGTGTTGCAAGCGGCGGGCTCAGGCGTGCTCATGCCGCTTGTCTCGGTGGTTCCCATGCTGGTGTTCCCCGTCGAGAAACGAGGAACGGCTATGGGCATGGCGGGCATCGTCATGTCGGCGGGTCCCGCGGTCGGCCCCGTCGTAGGCGGCGCGGTGATCGACACGTACGGCTGGCGCACCATGATCGGCGCCATCGTCCCCCTTGCAATTCTCGTGCTGGTGCTGGGCGTGTTCATGCTGAAAAACGTGGGCGAGCTGAAGAACCCCAAGCTCGACCTGCCCTCGGTCGTCCTCTCCACCATCGCCTTCGGCGGACTTCTCTACGGGTTCTCGAGCGCCTCGTCGATGGGTTGGGGCAACCCCGTGGTGCTCGGCTCGATCGTCGCGGGTGTCGTGTGCTTGGTGCTGTTCGTCGGACGCCAGGGCAAAATCGAGGACCCGCTGCTTCAACTGGGCACGCTCAAGACGCGCGAGTTCCGCGTGGCCGCCATCATCGTCACGCTCATCAACGCCGCATGCCTGGTCACCAACACGCTGTTGCCGTTGCTGCTGCAAACCTCGCTTGGCGCTTCGGCCTTCGAAACCGGCATGGCCATGCTTCCCGCCGCGGCGGTGGGCATCATCATCAGCCCTATCTCCGGCGTGGCGTTCGACAAGTTCGGTCCGCGTGCCATCTCGATCGTCGGCCTGGCCCTCATGACCGGCGCCCTGTTCCTGCTCTCGCTTTCGACGGTAAACACGCCCATCTTGGTGGTTGCGCTGTTCTGCATGCTGCAGTCCGCCGGCCAGTCGCTCGCGAACATGCCGGTGAACACATGGGGTGTCAATGCCTTGAAAAATGACATGATCGCCCACGGCAACGCCATCGCGAACACCGGCCGCCAGGTCGCCGGCGGTTTGTGCACGGCGCTCATCATCACGGTCATGACAAGCGTCACCGCGTCGGCCGGCGTCGATGCGAGCATCCAAGTAGCCACCGCCGTGGGCGCGGGCGTCGCTTACAAGGTGTGCGCGGCAATCGGCCTCGTTTCCCTTATCTGCGCCATATTCAGCGTGCGCACCAAGAAAACCGCACCGAAAACGAAGGAGGCATAAGCGATGTCCGAGATTCTGTCCGAGCGCATCCCGCTCGAGCTCGAGGGGACGCCCGTTTCGAGCATCATGATTGAAGAGCCGTTCACCTGCACGCAGGATTGCACGATTTCCGACGTGGTGCGCATGCTCGCCGAAAACGAGGTGAGCAGCATGCCCGTAATCGATGAGCGCAACCAGGTGGTCGGGTTCATCTCCGACGGCGATGTCATGGGAGCCATCGCGCAGCATCGCGCTCACACCATCTTCACGGGCGGCGACGCGTCCATGCTGTACTTCGACGATCAGAGCCTTGAGCAGCGCATCGAAGACCTGAAGGATCGCTGCGTCATGGATTTCGCGACGCGCCAGGTAGTGTGTGCCCGTCCCGAGCAGAGCATCGCCCGCGTCGCCGCGCTGCTGGCGAAGAAGAAGTTCAAGAAGCTTCCTGTGGTTGATGACGAGGGCAAACTCGTGGGGGTCATCCGCCGCTCCGCCATCACCAAATACATCTTCGGCATCCTTTTCCAATAGGGGCAGGTCGCACTTGAGGCGAACATCTCGAGGCATCGAGCCAGCAACTGGACCAGACAACCTTGACACGCACGCGCTTTCCCTCGATGCTTCGGTAAGTGAGGAACTCGAACCTCACGCATGGTCTTGACTCAAGAAGGCCCGGAAATTTTTT
>UQUL01000018.1 GCA_900544235.1 uncultured Collinsella sp. | reverse complement strand
GCATGTGTTAGGCGCGCCGCCAGCGTTCATCCTGAGCCAGGATCGAACTCTCCGTCCAAAATATATGGGCTTCGAGCCCGTCCGGTCCTCTCAGTCATTCGCTGATCGGTTCCGTTCGATTCATATGGTTTTAGTATAGGAAAAGGAATTTCTCGGGGCCGCCTCTCGGCGGCCTTGCGAAAAACAAATCCAAGTTAGACCATTTCAAATGGTTCGATGTCTGCCCGGATGCGACACATCTGGTGTGTCCATCCTCGCAGTATCCGGTTCTCAAGGTGCACGCCTGCGCTGGTTCCCGGTTCCACCGGGCCGCGCGGCAAGGAGATATATTGCCAGACCGGAGGGGTCCCGGGGGCGGGAATCGCGCACTCCATATTTTGTTCACAAATAAATAGGTCCCTCAGTCGCATCACTGAGGTTAAAACTGAAGCATTGGCTTCTGATATTGGCGATGACCAGCTGTTTTATGAGTATTGAGACATCGGTCATCTCTGGAGCGCTACTTTACTCCAAAGGCATCAGCTATTTGTTTCCCATCGGTAAAAGGCGGGTTTTGTTCGCCAAGCGTTCTTATATATAGATAGATACGGGTTCGAACCCGTGCACCGGCAACAAAAAAGACGGCCAACCGAAGTTGACCGTCTCAACAATCTTTGGGTGGGCCGTCAGGGGTTCGAACCCTGGACCTTGGGATTAAAAGTCCCCTGCTCTGCCAGCTGAGCTAACGGCCCGCGGGTGGCATTGTACCACGGTCTGGGACTATTCCCAACTCCATTGGCCGTTCTGGAAAATCACAACTTCACGTCCATCAGGCGTAATGCCCGTAATATCGATGTCGTCCGTGCCGATCATAAAATCGACGTGCGTGCTCGAGACGTTAACGCCATGCTCCAGGAGCTCCTCCTTGGACATGTCATACCCACCCTCGATGCATTCGGGGAAACCGACACCTAGCGCGAGATGGCAGCTAGCGTTCTCGTCATAGAGCGTATCGTAGAACAGAACACCACTTTCGCGGATCGGCGTGTTCTTGGAAATGAGCGCGACCTCTCCCAGGTGAGCAGCGCCCTCGTCAGTATCGATGATACTTGCGAGCGTTGCCTTGCCCACGCGGGCGTCGTAGTCCACCACGCGGCCGCCCTCGAACTTAATCCAAAAATCTTCGACCTTATTGCCGTGATGGATGAGCGGCATGGCCGAGTACACGATACCGTCGGCACGCATGCGATCGGGCGAGGTGAAGACTTCCTCGGTGGGAATGTTGGGGAAGAAGGGGTGCCCATCGGGCGTCTTGCCCTTGCCGCCGGCCCACTCGTGACCTTTCGTCATGCCAATCGTCAGATCGGTTCCATTTGCCGCGGTGTAATGCAGGTAGTCGAAACGATTGTCGTTCAGGAAACGCAGGTTCTTTTCGAATGCGGCGTCATGGAGTTCCCAGTCGCTCTCTGGGTCCTGGCCATCGGCGCGCGCGGTGTGCAGAATCGCATTCCACAGCTTATAGATTGCAACCTCATCGGCGTCTCCCGGGAACACCTCGTGCGCCCAAGCCACGACCGGAGCGCCGGCGATGCACCACGGATTGATGTTGTAATCCAGTCCACGGCGGAAAACTTTGCACTGCGTATTCCTCGCCTTTGATGCCGCGGCCGGCTTGGCTGGATCGATGCCCTTGAGGGCCGCAGGATCCGCACCCTCGATAAAGACAAAGCAGGCACCATCCTGGGCCAAGGAATCCAGCTGCATGCGCTTCCACTCGGGCGTCTGCTCAAAATAGCTTTTCTCGACATGCTCGTACGTGAGCCTCGTCACGGCATCATCGGCCCAAATGACCGTCACGTGGCCGGCGCCAGCAGCATAGGCCTCCGCGACCACCACGCGCGCAAACGGCGCGCACTCGACCGGAGACTGAACGACGACCTCCTGGCCGGGCTTGACGTTTACGCCCTTACGGACGACCAGGCGCGCGTAGTTTTTAATCTTGGGCTCCAGGGCCTTCATGCCCTCCAGAGCCTCTTCGACCGTCAGGGCAGCTCGAATCATGTGCCACTCCATCTATCTATAGAACAGTAAAAAGGCGCGCCGCAAAAACGACGCGCCTTATATCTTAGCGATAAGTATGTATGCAAACGCTACTTCTTCTTGGAGTCCTTTTTGTCCTCCTCGGCAGCCGCGCGCTCAATAAAAGCGTTGAGCTTGTTCTCGGACATGCCCTCGGCCTGCGCGCGGTACATGTTGCGCAAGGGACGAATACGAGCGAAGTCGTAGATAAAGTCACCCAGGATGATGACATAGGACAAAACGATGCCGACCATCTGGACAGGGCTGGACACCATGCCAGCGGGAGCGAAGTACAGCGAGGCCCAAATTGCCACGACGAGCACCATGCCAATAGCGAGCACAATCCACCAGATGCGACGGCGCTTGGTGTAGTCCTCGTCCTGCTTGAGGAGGATATTCGACACCGTATAGATGCGGTCCTCCTTGGCGCGCTGCTTAGCCTTGCGGGCGCGCTTCTCCTCTTTAGAGAGGCCCTCGAGGTTCTCGCCCTTCTCGAGCTCTTTGCGGCGTGCCTTAGACGAAGCCGGCACGACGCGAACGGAGCTCGCTGCTTGGCGGGCGGGCTTAGCAGATGCGGCAGACTTGCGCGCAACCCCGGTAACTTCGTGGGATTGCGTGCGCTTGTTCGTGGCGCTACGGGTACTCACTTATGCGTTCTCCTTCATGCTTGTGAACTGGGAGCCCGTGATGATCTGGAAGGCCTCGCGATAGCGCTCGGACGTGCCATCGATGACCTCGGCGGGCAGGTGCGGGGTCTCCCCCGTCATATCCCAGTTGGCCTTGAGCCAATTGCGGACGAATTGCTTGTCGTAGCTAGGCTGGATCTTGCCCTCCTCGTAGCTGGCAGCAGGCCAGAAACGGCTGGAGTCGGGCGTGAGACACTCGTCGATCAGCGTGACCTTGCCATCAATAACACCAAACTCGAACTTGGTGTCGGCAATGATGATGCCACGGGTCGCGGCGTACTCGGCGGCAGCCTTGTAGATCTTGAGGGAAAGGTCGCGAATCTGCGTGGCGATGTCCTCGCCCACGATCTCGCAGCAACGCTCGAACGAGATGTTCTCGTCGTGGTCACCAATCTCGGCCTTCGTGGACGGCGTGAACAGCGGCTCAGGAAGCTTGGAAGCCTCGGTCAGGCCCTCAGGCAGCTGGATGCCGCAGACGGTGCCGTTCTCGTCGTAGGTCTTCTTGCCCGAACCGGTCAGATAGCCGCGGACGATGCACTCGATAGGAATCGTCTGGGCCTTCTTAACCAGCATGGCGCGGCCAGCGAGGTAGTCACGATACTCAGCAAACTCCTCGGGGAAATCCGCCGGGTCGATGGAAACGAGATGGTTGGGGACGATGTCGGCAAACTTATCGAACCAGAATGCCGAGATGCGATTGAGTACCTCTCCCTTAAACGGAATCTCGTCGGGAAGAATGAAGTCGAACGCAGAAATGCGGTCGGTGGCGACCATCAGCAGGTTTTCACCGGCATCGTAAATATCACGAACCTTGCCACGGGAATCCGGACGACGCTCCATCGTTGTCACGTGAGTCACTCCTTACCTAAATACGACAGAAATGCGGGTTCTTTCCCGCATGTTTTCGCAAACTCGGAGCGGCAGGGACGCGGCCCCTCCTTCACCGAATAGCGAAAAGCTAGTGCTCCATTGTAGTAGATGCCGCGTCTGCCGTGTGCTCGCGGGGCAGATGAATTGTAAAAGTCGTACCCTTTCCAAGCTCCGACTCCACGGATATGTAGCCATGGTGACGCTCGACGATCTGCTTGGTCACGGCGAGGCCAACGCCCAGGCCGCCGGCTTCGCGGGCGCGGCTGGCATCGGCGCGCCAAAATCGTCCGAAGATACGCGACAGATCGTCCTTGGCAATACCGATACCGGTATCAGAAACGGCAATGCTGACGTGCTTGCGGTCACTGAGCACCGACACCACGACCCAACCGCCCTCGGGGGTGTAGCGCATGGCGTTGCTCATGAGGTTGATAACACATTGCGTGATCATGTCGGGATCGGCCTCGACGACATCGTCGTGACCCTGGGTCTCGTCCGCAAAACGCAGGCGCAGATCGCGGTCGACAAACAGGCGCTCCTGGGCATTGACGATGGAACGCACGAAAGGAACCATGTCCACCGGCTCAAGGTTGAGCGGAGCCGCGCTGTTTTCCATGCGCGACAGGTCGAGCATCTGCTGCACCAGACGAGCCAAGCGACGCGTCTCGGAAGCAACGGTCTCCAAATGCTCATCGTCGGTGGGATACACGCCATCCTGCATGGCCTCGACCGTTGCGAGCATGGCCATAAGCGGCGTGCGAAGCTCGTGTGCAACGTCTGAGGTCAGGCGCTTCTCGTGTTTCATATCCTTCTCGAGCGAGGTGGCCATCTCATCGAAGGTCTCACCCAGCTGATCGATCTCGTCATCACCGCGCAGTCCCGTGCGAGCCGACAGGTCGCCGTCACGGATTTGCTTTGCGGTACTGGTGATGCGATGAATCGGCTTGGTGAGCATGCGCGACACGAGCGATCCGATAACGACCGAAATGCAAATTGCAACAACCGCGGCGAGGGCCATGGCGTTAAAGGTCTTCTCCCTAAACGCAGAGTCCGCCTTGGTGAGCAGAGCGTCGGAGCCGATGGCCCACAGCTTTACCTGTCCGACATGCTCGCCGGAAGACGTTACAATCTCGACGTTAGCAACGCTATCGGAGTCGGTTGGAGCAGACGAGACCGGACTATGCGATGCCCTCTTGCCGCTCGTGTCGTCGGTCGTAGCCTGGTTTTCGCGTACATCGGCGGTGGCGCTTGCCGAGGGCCAGGAATCGTCATAAACGATCACGCCCTTTTTATTGACGACCTGCATACCCAGATCGTCGGAAACCAAACTCGACGTTGCGACCGTGCGCAGTTCTCCCGCGGTCCAAGAGCCGTTTTCCTCATATGAGGTTGCCAACTTCTCGGCAGCGGAATTTGCGATTTCGACGATATTGGAGCGTGTGTAATCCGAAAAGACCGTGCCCCACACAACAGAGACAACGCCCACCAGCACCAATACCGTCATGAGCGATGTCAGAGCAAAAGCAAGTGCCATGCGCGAGGGATAGCTCATCGTTGGCCGTGAATCGGAACGAGGCGTGTTCCAACTAGCCTTGGAACCCGCCTCGCTCTCCTGCTTGTGCTTTTGTCCGATTTCAAAGCGCGCAGGTGTCATATGTGATTTCCCTATTTCTCGTCCGACTTATCGGTCTTGGCCGGAGCCTCGAAGCGATAGCCGACACCATGGACGGTGTAGAGCCACTTGGGCTTCTTGGGATCATCGCCCAGCTTGGCGCGAAGATTCTTCACGTGGCTATCGATAGTGCGCTCATAGCCCTCAAAGTCATACCCGAGCACTTTCTCGACCAGCTCCATGCGGTTATACACACGGCCGGGATGGCGGGCAAGCGTGGTGAGCAGCTTGAACTCGGAAGCCGTCAGATCGACTTCCTTGCCCTCGACCAAGATCTTGTGGCCCGAGATATCGATGACCAGATCGCCGAAGTCGAGTACCTCGACGGCGGGCTCGTCGGCCTGATGGGCACGGCGGAACAGAGCGCGAACGCGGGCGACGAGCTCGCGCGGCGAGAACGGCTTAATCAGATAGTCGTCGGCGCCGAGCTCAAGACCGATAATACGGTCCTCGATTTCGCCCTTAGCCGTCAGCATGATGATGGGGACATCCGAGGTATCGCGAATGGTGCGGCAAACGCGCTCGCCGGGGATCTTGGGGAGCATAAGGTCGAGCACGACCAGGTCGAACTGATGCTTCTCGAACTCCTCGATCGCGGACTGACCGTCGCCGACGCTCACAACCCAGTAGCCTTCGCGCTCGAGATAGGCAGCGACGGCGTCACGGATTGCCTTCTCATCCTCGACCAGCAGAATCTTTTTTGCATCTGAAGCCATAACACGGCCCCCCTGTCTCAATTAGCTAAGAACAAGCCCATTTTAACGCACCTGAGCCCGCCGGATGCCGCTATGACGCGGCAGCTCGGCGGGCGGTACTCACAATTACAACGCGTTTATTCCCCTGTTGGCGCCTTTTTAACCCCTCTAAGCTTAAAGAGAGAATAGGCGTGCAGTGACTGTCTCTGGTATACCCTGGCTGTTGCGCACCGTGGCGTACGTAAGGAATGAGTCCGACTTTCCCGCCGTAGCTGGATAATCGCCATACTCCAAAGCGCGGTCGGGCGACAGCAGCGAGCCATAGGTCTTGGCAGAGGTGTCGATCAGGAAATGCGACGCCTGTACCTTAACAAGGTATTTATTCTTCTTGCCAGCCGCACATGCGAGCGGCTCGCGTGACAGAAAGAGGTACGGCCCTCCCTCATTACCAATATACGTGCCCATGTTGCCCAGGCTGCCCACGCCACTATAGGTCGCCTCGATAGAAAACACGAAGGTATCGCCCATATATACGGCCTCGAAAGGCGAGACTGACGAGGGAAGGACTAGCTGGGCACGCTTGGTGTTGTTGCCGTCGGTCAGATCGATTGCCGTTATGCCGTAGTAGACGCCCTCGTCGTTGCGGACACGCGGCGAGATGGTCAAAATGCCGTCGCTCGCGCGCGGGGCCGATGCAAAGCGACCCGTCGATTTCCAAATTGTCTCGGCCTTGGATTCATCAAGCGAGCGACGATAGCAAAACGAATCGCTACTCGTTTTATTGCCACCTGCCGAGGGCATTTTATACCAGATGACTGATGACCCGAACGCCGTAAACAGCGGCGGATCATAGTCCTTGCCACCTCGATCGAGCTCAACCACGTCGCCAGAGAGCGAAGCGCCCGACAGATTTTGAGCGTAGAGCTTCCACGATGAATTGGCAAAGTTCATCTCAACCCACGCGAATACGCTGTCGCCGGCACGGACATCGTAGAATGCATATCCCGTGCCCTCGATAGGATCCTCGATTAATGTGGTAAGCGAGCCATCGCCCAGGTTGAGCACACCGAGTGTGTTGGCGTGCAGTGCCGATGCGGGCGCCATCATCGCCGCGGCATAATCGCCATCGCAGTAGTACAGCAGCGTACCCAGAGGCAGCGTCCATGACGCCGCCGGCTCAAGATCGATGTCGACTGCCTCGTACTCATCCGTAATCGAGATGATTTTGGAATCGTCCTTGATAACCTGCGGCTCGCCGGCGGCATCATCGCTGGTGCCCGTTTTTTTCGAGCATCCGGCAAGCACCGTGGCAGCGCCCGCGGCAGCCCCACCGAGCACGAAGCCGCGACGCGATATTCCGTTCTTGATGTGATCGGCGATACCCATTAGGCGATCTCGGCGCGAGCGGCCTCGATAGCGCGTGTAAGCTGGTCGGCGCAGGAGGTCTTTTTCATACCGCAGGTATTACCGGCGAGAACCTCGATTACGCGATCGGCAGGAGCGCCCTCGACCAGCTTGGAGATAGCCTTGAGATTGCCGTCGCAGCCGCCGGTAAACTCAACGCCCATCACCTTGTTGCCGTCATCGGAAAGGTCAAGGTGAATATTGCGAGCACACACGCCCTGAGGCTTGTAATCAAACGAAATCATGCGATCCCCTCTCAGAATGTTATTCGAGACGACTATTATCCCCGTCTTTCCCTAAATGCAACGAGGCGCTTTGCCGGCAACACACATTACCAGCAAAGCGCCCTAAAAAGCTAACGTTATGCCCGAACCTACTCGAAGCTCAGCTGCTCCAGACGATCAAAGACCGTGTCGATACGGGTGAGGAAGTCCCACGGATCAAAGATCTCGTCGAGCTTCTCCTGACTGACGGTGCAGCGCGGGTCGGCCTCGAGACGCTCCTTAAAGGTGGGGCCGGAGACACAATCCTGTACCTCGTGCCAGGTTGCCATAGCGTTCTCCTGCACAATGGCGTACGCGTCCTCGCGGGTGATGCCCGTGTCGACGAGGGCGAGCAGTACCTTGGAAGAGAAGATGAGGCCGCGGGTCTTATTGAGGTTGGCCATCATGCGGGCGGGATACAGCTGCAGGCCGTCGATAACGCGGATGAGGCACTGGAACATGTGGTCGAGGGCGATGAAGCTATCGGCCTGGGCGACGCGCTCGGCAGAGGAGTGCGAAATGTCACGCTCGTGCCACAGGGCGACGTTATCGAAGGCGACCTGGGCGTTGGACTTCACGACGCGCGACAGACCGCAGACTTTCTCCATGGTGATGGGGTTGCGCTTGTGCGGCATGGCTGAGCTGCCCTTTTGGCCCTTACGGAACGGCTCCTCGGCCTCGAGCGTATCGGTCTTCTGTAGATTGCGAACCTCGGTAGCGATGCGCTCACAGGTGGCCGCTGTAGTGGCAAGCACGCCGGCAAGGTAGGCATGGTGATCGCGGCTGATGACCTGCGTGGACAGAGGATCGTGGACCAGGCCCAGGTGCTCGCAGACGTACTCCTCGACGAACGGCTCGATGGAGCTGTACGTGCCGACAGCGCCCGAGATAGCACCGAAGGCAACATTCTTGCGGGCGTCCTCAAGACGATCCAGATCGCGCTTGAGCTCCCAGGCCCAAGAGCCAAACTTCATACCGAAGGTCATCGGCTCGGCGTGGATGCCATGAGTGCGGCCGGCACAGAGCGTGTTGCGCTCCTCAAAGGCGCGACGCTTGCAAATCTCGCCGAGCTTCTTGACGTCCTCGATGATCAGGTCGCAGGCCTGGGTGAGCTGGTAGCACAGGGCCGTGTCGCCCAGATCCGAGCTGGTCATGCCATAGTGAACCCAGCGGCTGGGCTTGGGGTCGCCCTCGGGAACATCGGCATCGATGTATTCCTTCATGTTGGTCAGGAAGGCAATGACGTCGTGGCGCGTGACTTCCTCGATCTCATCGACCTTCGCCTTCTCAAAGTTGGCATGGTCGCGGATCCACTGGGCCTCGTCTTTGGAAATACCGATCTTGCCGAGCTCCGCCTGGGCCTCGCAGGCCAGAACCTCGATCTCCTGCCAAATGGCGTACTTGTTCTCGAGGGAGAAGATGTGTCCCATCTCCGGGCGGGTATAGCGATCGATCATAGCGGCTCCTTTTTGGTTATTGGCACGTTGGTCGTAACCCAACCATTGTACCGTGCGCAGGTGCAAGTATGGGCAGCAGGCATTAACCTAACATTTTGGAATTGGAGCGAGCATGGGGACGTCCGCGCATTTGCTTCGCAAATACGCACCGGCTGCGGTGGCATACCGAGATCCGGGGAAGTGTGGGAGCAAAGCGGGCTGAATCTACCATTCCCGAAATCTTCCTTGCTCCATGGAGCGGGCAACGGGACGTCTGCGCATTTGCTTCGCAAATCCGCACCGGCTGCGGTCGGCATGTCCCGGTCCGGGGAAGCGGCGGTAACGTCGGTTGAATCAGCTTTTCCCAAAATCCACCCTGGTCGATGGAGCGGGCAACGGGACGTCTGCGTATTTGCTTCGCAAATCCGCACCGGCTTCAGGCGCCTGTCGGCGCCTTCGCCTGCTCGCTACAAACGCTTCGCGTTTGCTTTACGCTCGCACCCTGTCGGGTTCGAGTCCCGGCACTTTATTGAAAAAGGCACGGTAACGAAACGTTACCGTGCCTGAAATTCGAATGGAGCGGGCAACGGGACTCGAACCCGCGAGTGTCAGCTTGGGAAGCTGATGCCTTACCACTTGGCGATGCCCGCATATGTGGGGGATAGTATAACGCGGTTGTCTTGTTCGATACAAGGGTGGCGATGCTTGTTTTAGCTGTGGAGAATCGTTTGAAAACCGCGCCAATTGTGGAGATGAGGACCTTTGACCTCCTGTTCTCCCTATCTTCTACCTGCACTTTTGCTTGATTGTTATATTTGAGCTCAATTTGTCAGGAATTGGGCAAGCTTTTGGTCAGCCTTTGGTACTTACCCGCATGAAGCTCGGGGGTAGCCTCATCCTACGCGTCGCAACCTCCCCATGCGGCGCACGAGGGATAAGGAGCAGCCATGTCCAACGCACCCACGCACTCTGTCCACAGCGCAATCGCAACAGGTCCGCTGCTCCTGCTCCTCTTCCTGCTTTTCGGCTGCCTGACACCGGGAGCCGCATTTGCCGTCGATGGCTACGATCAGCTCGGCTTCCGCACTATTAGCGATGATTGCGGGCCCTTCTTCATCGGCAAGTATGAAGCTCAAGACGCCTCGATTGCCTACTGCATGAACCAGGAGCGCCCCGGCCCCACCAAGCCGGGCGGCCCATGGCTCAACTTTGATCAAGGCTGGGTGTGGCTCGACGACGAGTTCGCGGCAATCGTTTGTCACGGATATCCCACCACCACGTCGTTTGGCGGTTACCATCTCTCACCCGATCGCGCCCGCGCCGCCACCCAGCTTGCCGTATGGATGCTCAACGGCACTACCCATGTCGACGGCACCTACTCCTACACGACCGCTCAGGGTAAAACCAAGAGCGGACACTTTACCGCCGACAATGAAGTCGTGGCGGCTGCGCGGTGGCTCCACGACAGCGCAAAATCAGGAAGCATCAAAGCCGCTCCGCACCGCGCGCGACGCTATCTAGGAGCCGTATCGGGCGGCAGCAAACGTCAAGACATGCTCTATGTACTGCCGGCGGTCTCTGTTTCCTTCCAAAAGCAGTCTGCGAACACCGTTATTACCAGCGGAAACAATACTTATCAGTTTGACGGGGCATCATTCGATATTTTTGAGAGCGCCAGCGGCGCGCATGTCGGCACCATCCAGATGGACAGCAACGGTCGGGCGCAAGCAACACTTCTGCCCAACACGGCATACTACCTAGTTGAAACGAAGGCGCCGGCCGGCTATGTCCCCCGTCGTGATCGCATCGCCTTTACCACGGGGAATGACGGTGGACAGGTCGCCATTGATGAACAGCCCGGCACCATCAACCTGCGTATCGTAAAACTCGATGCCGCGACGAATGCCGGCCCCCAGGTGGGTTCTTCACTCGCAGGAGCAGAGTTCACGTGTGTGTCACAATCAACCCCTGGATGGGCGCAAATCCTCACGACCGACGAAAGCGGTCGGGCCACCCTCGCCGATGTCCCCTTAGGAACCTTTACCATCTACGAATCAAAAGCCCCCGAGGGCTACCTGCCATCCAACGACAGCTGGACCTATACCGTCGGAGCCGACCAACTCGGCGATTCAGGCGTGGTCGAGATCGAATCTCGCATTTCCGATATCCCCATTGCGTTTGACCTTGAGATTTCCAAATTCAAGGATTACGGCAATAGCGACCAATCCGGCCTGGAGCAGCCGGCGGAAGGTGTTGTCTTTGAGGTTGTCAGCAACAGCTCTCAGCAGGTTGTTGGCACACTGACCACAAACATCTATGGCTTTGCCTCCACCAAAGATCAGCCCGAAGCATGGTTCGGCACAGGCAAGCGACCCGCCGGTGTCCACGGAGCCGTCCCATACGACCGTGCCGGCTACACGATTCACGAGGTTCCGGAAACCGTCCCCGAGGGTTTTAAACGTGCAGGGGAATGGACCGTCGGGGCCAATCAGATTTCCAACGGCGCCGAGCTTCAATATATCGTGGACAACCACGCTCTGTCGACGCATCTCCAGATTGTAAAACGCGATGCCCAAACAGGCGCTTCTGTTCCACTAGCCGGATTCACCTTCCAACTCCTCGACAGCAATCATGAACCTGTCTCACAAACTTGCTGGTATCCAGCACATAACGTAATGGACACCTTTACGACTGACGCGACCGGGACCGTCACACTGCCCGAATCGCTCGTGCCGGGCACCTATTATGTACGCGAAACCTCGGCCAAAGAGCCCTATCTTGTCGACGAAGAGATCGAGGTAAACATACCCGCCGACATGAACCTAACGCCCGTTGCAATCGCCTCGTATTATGACCACGCCGCGACCGGAAACATCAGGATCGTTAAAACCGATGCCGTAGACGGCAGCAGCCTCGCGGGCGCCATCTTTGAGATCCGTGCCTCGGGTGATATCGTGCGCCCCGACGGTAGCATTGCCGCGCTCGACGGTGAGACTGTCGTGACCGTCACGACGGATGAAACTGGAGAAGCACGCGCGGACGACCTCCCGCTGGGATCTGGCACCGCACGCTACGAGGTTGTCGAGACTCAAGCGCCGGCAGGCTTCTTGCTCGATCGGACAACCCATATTGTCGACCTTACTTATGCCGACCAGAAAACACCCGTTGTAGAAGCACGGCTTAACGTATCCGACGATTACACCAAGGTTGATATCTCCAAGGTCGATGCAAGCGGAGAGCAGGAAGTGAAAGGCGCACAACTCACCTTATATGGTCCCGATAAAACCGAAATAGACTCCTGGACCTCATCCGACAAGCCGCACCGCGTCGAACATCTTGCACCCGGCACCTACTCGTTGCGCGAAATGATTTCTCCGCGGACCTATGACCTTGCCGAGGAGATAACGTTTGAAATAAAGGATACGGGAGAAGTCCAATCCGTCGCGATGAAGGATGCACCCATCGAGATCAAGGGGCAGGTCGACAAGCGTCAGGAACTTGTCCAACCTATCGAAAAGGGCCTGTTGGCTAACGGCGATGGTAAAAACCGCGCCACGACGCAAACCAATAGTGATGGGCTTTTCTCCTATACCATCGATGCTCGAAACGATTCCGCTACTTGGGTTGATGAGTTTACGATTACCGATGATCTTGAGTGCGCCAAAGACGGCACGGCGAGATTCATCTCAATCGAAACCCCCGTCGCCATCGGCGACCTCAACGGTCTGTGCAACGTGTGGTATCGCACGACGCCGTTGGACTCGACAGACGTCGATGAACCGGCGAACGCGACACTTGACGATGGACACGAAAATCCTTGGCTTGAGTCCGACGAAGTAAAAGAGAGCCTTGGTGAGGACTGTCGCCTCGTCGATTACGACGGCTGGCGCCTCTGGAAGGCAGATGTCTCGACCACGGAATCCACCACACTCGAGGCGGAAGAGCTCGACCTTACACCCAATACCGTCGTAACGGGCATTCGAATTGAATACGGTGCGGTAGCCGCCGACTTTACGACTCGAAGCGATGCGGATTCTTGGACCCGCGATGATCTCAAAGATGAGCACGACGACCTTGACGATGCCAAAGCAATCCTTGGCACAGACGCTCGGGGCGCAGTCGTGCACATGCAGGCAACGTCGGCTTATACGCCCCAAACTGCACTCACCAACAGCGCACGCGTCGATCTTTGCCGCAACGGCGGCGGCGATAAACTTGAGTCACATGACGAGGACTGTGTCATTCAACGCTGTACCCTACCGCAGGACCTACCGGCAACAGGAGCAGTTCCCATCGCCGCTTGCATCACCGCGCTCCTGACCTCGGGTGCCGCAGCCCTATGGTTCGCTCGCCTTAGGTCGATCCCAAAGAAGCGCTAGCGCGGTCAAAAAGCGGGCGAGCCAGTCCCCCGGCTCACCCGCTTTCAATCATGTAAATCGCCGTATCTACTCTGCAGACGAAGATCCACCATCAACGATTGCTTGCTCGGACTCAGGAATCCCATCAGCACCCGTACTCTGTTCTTGCTCCACCTCTTCGCTGATTGCGGAGGCGGGGGTCGAGCCCTTTGCGCCCACGATGTAGGCAGCCCCAAATCCTAACGCAATGGCAATCAAGGTCAAAATCACGTAGACAGGCCAATGGCGCTTAATATACGAAAACACGTTGACTCCTTAGAGCTCCGTCTACGAACGGCGGATAACCTCGGTCACGACCTCGGATACCGTAGCAATGTTCGTCGGGTTGACATTGTGGGGCAGGTCGTCCTCGGTACGAGCGCAAGCCAGACGCGTGCCGTCCACGCCGGCGATGGTAAGGGCTCGGCGGCTCGCCTCGAGCGCGGCATAGGCATCGGTCTTGGCATAGGGCATCTCGAGCGCGCCACAATCGACATGGAACGACTTGCAGACCTTGCTGACCAGGTTCATGATGCGGCGATCGCCCTTGAGCAGTTGTTGTTCGCCCTCGACCGTCACCACCGAAAGCCTACCGGCGCCGACGGATTCAAGATTGATAAAGAATACGCCGCGGAGCTTATCGCGATGCGAAGCCAAGAAGGCCTTCATGCCAGCGCCATCACAATCCGAGGCGCCCGTTGCCACAAACCAGATATCGTGACCGAGCAGCTCATCATCGCCCATAGAGGCGACAGCCGAGAGCATATCTTCGGAAGAAGCGCCATCGGAAGACGTAGCGCCACCCTTCCAGCCATCGTTATCGTCCTCGAAGTTATCCCACGAACCGATACCGCGACCGGACTTCTTGACATCGTAATCGTCTTCGACGCCCAGCCAGTCACTCATGCTGTCCTGCTCGTTTTTCTTTTTACGGCCGAACAGACCACCCAGGCCGCGCTTACGAGACTTGGGTGCCGCCGGGGCGGGAGCCGAAATGGTCTCGATCGGCTGTGCGCCCGACGCAACGGGCATAGGAGGCGCAACGGGTGCCGATGTGGGTTCGGGGCCCTGGGCAGTAGCAAAGGGATCGTTGACCTGTGCGGAGGGGTCGGGAAGGTCGAACAGCGACGTGCGAGACGCAACGTTTGCCTGCTTCATAGACGGCAGCGACGGATCGGGGACCGAAGCCAGCGGAGACGAGGAAGGTGCAGGCGACGGTGCCGACGCCGGATCGGGAACATTCATCTGCGGGCGCGGCGATGCCTGGGAGGAAATCTGGGCCATAAGGGAATCGACCGTTTCGTCCTGGGTGGGAGCGACATTGGCAACCGTGGCACCGGAACCACTCGGGGTCGGCATGGTGAAAATCTGCGTGGAATAAGGCCTCGACTCATCCGTCTCGGGAGTCTCGGAAACCGCAGGCACTTCCTCCTGCTCGACCTCGGTCGAATCATCTTGCTCGGCTGCCGCGTATTGCTCTTCGTCAGAGTTGGCCTCGACGGGCTCGTCCTCGGCGGCATCTTGGATTTCGGCAGCATCAACAGGCTCGTCATCGTCTGCCGCGTCGCCCTGCTCATCGGAAACAGGAAGGGGCTCGGCAATCGCGGTGCCCTGTTTTTCAAACGTTATCGTGGAATCGAACTTCGCGGCATCAAACGACATGGTGCTATCGACGTGCTGCTGAGCCTCGAAAGACGTCGTCGCTTCAACAACATCCGCGGACGCCGGTTGCTGGGACTCAAAGGACGTTGTAGCTTCGGCGGCTTCGACGGGCGCGGACTGCATAGCCTCGTTCTGCTCGAACTCTTGCGCCGCGAGCTCACGTGCCGCCTCGGCTGCCTGCTGCTGAGCGATAGCCTCCTGCTCGGCAGCCTCGCGTGCGGCAGCGCGCTTCTCCTCGAAATCGTCGACAAATTTCTTGCCCTTTGCAAACGCACCCTTAAAGAAGTTGGAAGCGCTGGCGCCAATCGACGAGAACGCGGATGCAATGTCGGCATGCGGCGTTGCCGCGGGAATCTCGGCCGAGAAATCAGTATCGCTCTCGTAAGACACGCGCCTCGGTTGTTCAACGTAATCGTCGTCAGACTCGTCCGCAACGTCTTGCGCCGGTGCGGCGGGAGCCAAAATGTCCAGTCCTGCCGCGGGATCGAACGCGGACACCGCCTCGGGATCGGCAACGGCAGCGGTAACCGCGGCAGACTCATCATCCGCAGCGACAACGGGCGCAGGCGCAGCCACGACGGGGGCAGGCTCGGGCTCAAACGTTGGCTCCTCGCCCTCCTCGTAATCGAGCGTGCAAGACTCGGGAAGCATTCCGAGCGCACGGATGGCATCCGAACCAAAGCGGATGTTGCCGGCGGCGTTGCGATAGAGCTTGGGCTCGGGCTCGGCAGACTCCTCCGCCGGCTCGGCAGCGGGAACCTCGTCATTGAACTCTTCGGCTTGGGCAGCCTGATTCTGATCCTCAGGCACGATAGCGCCGATCAGCGTCTCGTCGGCAGACGCACCCTCAAAGCCCTCGATTTGCTCGTCGAAAGCCTCACCCTGTTCGGGCTCGGTCTGAGCGTCGGGAGCAATCGGCTGACCGAATTCGTCCTCGGCGTAGGTAGGCTCTTCATACTCGATGGTGTTGCCGTAGTCGTTTTGCTGCTGGGCCGCGGCATATTCCGCCGCTGCGCGCGCCATTTCCTCGGCACGACGCTTCTGCTCCCCAAAATAGGTATCGAACGGAACATCGTCGGGAAACTCGTTTTCGCCCTGGAAGGGGGCAACGTTGTCCATAACGCCGAGCATAGCGGCGACAGAAGACTTGTTGCACACCGCGCCAGACGTATAGGGAAGAATGTGGCGGTTAGAGATGATGTTTACCGCGTTGGCGAGTGCAACGAGGGAAGCGAGGATCGCGACAATCCACAGCAGAACCTTGAGCGCGCCGGGGAGCGGCAGAATACGCAGGATGGCAACGACAGCGGGGGCAACCGTGGCAACGGGCAACAGCTTGGCGATGAGCGCACGATACGAAGCATAAGGCTCGCGGGCGAGCAGCTCAGCACGGGGAGAGTCGTAGTGTGCGACAACGACCACCGGGCGGTTACGCGGGGACGCGAGCGGGCCCGAGGCCTTGTGGTAGGCGATGACATTTTGGCTCACGCCCGTCTTGCCCAGGCGCGAAACCACGGGGTGGCCCGTGCGCTCGAGCACGTAAAGAACGGCGCCGACAATGGCCAGCAAGGTGCCGACCAAGCCGATACCGCCGCCGATGCCCATCAGCAGGGCGCCGGCAAACGCAAGAATACCGGTAACGGCAAATGCCAACCTACTGGGCGCCGGGGCATTGAACTCCTGAACCTCGGGGTCAAAGCCGTGGTTGCGGAAGATCTGAGCGATATCTTCGGCAGCCAAGCGCTCTTCTTCGCTGCATGCCGGCGTAATGCCGGTGTTCTGCAGCAGGTGGTTAATATAGTTCTGGGTGTTCGCCATGTGCGCTCCACATCCATAATCCGACAAATAGGCCCAATGCATGCACATTAGAACCGTATATAGTCGAAAGTATACCCCGAGCGAGCGCAAACGACCGAATTCGGGCCATCTTAACGCCCCGAGCGGACAAGGATATAGCCTAATCTCCATATCGGACTAAAATCATGGCAGCAAACCACCTTCTCATGCGAGGACTCTATGACGGCAAGCGACACGACCGAGACAATTAAAAAGGGAAATTCGGAGCCCAGTTTCGATAAAACGGCTCAGCGCATCCTCAATCTTTTCTTTGTGCTCAATAGCTCCCCCGAACCGCTGACGACCGAGCAGATCGTCTTGGATTCTGACCTGGGATATGGCTCGGGCAATATCGACTCGGATAAGCGCAAGTTTCGACGCGATCGTGACAAGCTGCTCGAACGCGGCATCTTAATCAAGGAGGTTCGCCCCACCGGCGCGCAGGAGACCGAGGAAAGCTCGTGGACAATCGACCGCGAGCACACGTTTGCGGCAGGCGGCCTCATTACCGCAGACGACGCCGATATCCTGCTCAACGCCATCGACCAGACACTAGCGGCCGGCTCATCCACTTTTGCCGCACCGCTTGCCGATATTCGCTCCAAGATTGCCTATCTCACCGGCAGGACGACGGTAGACGAGGCGCCGATCAGCCGCTCTCCCACCGTCGATGCGGTTTGGAGCGCCTTTGCCGAGCGTTGTGCGCTGCGATTTTTATATCAGAACGGACGCGGCGAGCAGAAAGAGCGTACCGTCCGCGTCTACGGCATGTTCGAGCGCGAGGGCGTGGCGTATTTCTGCGGCCTCGACAATGCCACCGACGACATCAGGACATTCCGCTGTGACCGTATCGTTCGCGCTTGGCGTCCTTCGAAGGCCTACGCCATCCCTGCGGACTTCAATCTCAACGACTATCTGTTCTTTGAATTCGATTTTGCCGACCGACCGCCCGTTGCAGCTACGTTCTCGTTCGCCCCTCAGACGCAGATCGATATGATCAACGGCCTCACGCGTGGGCGAGGTGAGCTCGCACACACCGATGCAGGATGGACCTGGACCGTTGACGTGCGTGACCTTGAAGCCGCCGCCTCATTTTGCATGGCCCACGCCATGGACGGCATGAGGCCCATGGCCCCCAAATCGCTCAAGCAGGCGTGGAACCACCTCATCGAAAGGACGGTGCACGAGTATGCCCGTGCGTAAACTCACCAGCGAGCAGAGACTCTCGCGCGCCATCGACATCATGGAGGCCCTCTACGCCGCCGGCGAGAGCGGCATGACACGAACCGAGATTTGCAGTCGCTTTGGCATCACGGGGGTGTCGCTCGACGAGATTCTCGAGATCGTCTCGACGCTCGCGGACCGAGAATCGGGCGCGCGTATCATCTGCGAATGCCGCGGCGAGCGTGTGGTCCTCACCGGTGACGCCGGGCGTGTACTACCGCTGCGCCTGAGTGCCGCCGAGGGCGCTGTGCTCAACCATGAACTTGAATCGTTGGGGATCGAGCCGCAGACGGCAGCTCGGATTCGACATGCCCTTCTACCCGAAGAGCTCGGCTATAACCAGCGCGTCCTTGACACCGTCAACCACGGGTCGCACTGGCAGCAGCTGAGCTGCGCCATTCAGGACGGCGTTCGCTGCCGCATCTCGTATCGCTCGATGGACGATGCATGGCCACGCGAGCGTCTGGTCGACCCCTTGCGCATTACGGCAAACGGCGACCAAACATACCTGATTGCCTGGGACATCGCGGTCGATGAGCAGCGCACCTATCGCATGGATAAAATCGAGGGACTCGCCTTGACGGAAGACTCCGTCGTGCCTCACGCACCGGACGTCGCATCCCTCCACGATTCCCTTGCCCGGACGCAGCGTAGTGCAAAGCTCTTGATGCCATTCGATATGGCGGAGCATCTGGACTGGGCCGGCATCACCCTAATCGAGCGCAGCGGAGCAGACATGGCAACGGTAACCGTGCATTACGGCTCCGAGCGTTGGCTACTGAGCCAGATAATTGCAGCGGGCGGAGCCATCCACATCTTGGATGACCCCGCCCTGTCAAAGCATCTGTGCGATATGGCAAAAACCCTCGTCTGTCCGCTTTAGCGCCGCCGCTCGTGGCGTGCGCGCCACAGTTGCAGATAGTGCCCGATCTGCGCCGATTCGATGCGCTGGTAGGAGCTCGTGGGCAGCGACGTTAAGAACTTCTTTCCGTAGCCCTTCGTCACCAGGCGCGGGTCGGCCAGAATCAGCACGCCGCAATCGGTCGACGAGCGGATAAGGCGGCCGGCCGCCTGCTTGACCTCGAGCACCGCCTCGGGCAGCGAATAGCGCACCCAAGCGCGGTCTTCGCGCAGGTTGCGCTCGCACGAGAGCGGGTCCGTAGGGCTCGAGAACGGCAGCTTGGGAATGATGACGCAGCGCAGCGTCTCGCCGCTGGCGTCGAATCCCTCCCAAAAGGCCTTAAGAGCAAAAAGCGACGAGGTCGGCTCGTTGATAAACCGGTCGCGCAGGCGACGAGGAGATGAGTTGCGCTGCTGGCAGTTGAGCTCCAGACCCGCACGGGCCATCTTGGGCTCAACGCGGGCGTACAGGTCTTCCATGTCGCGCCGATTGGTGAACAGTGTGAGCACCGATCCGCCCATGGCAAGATGGGCGTCGACCAGCACGCGCTCGAGCGCCGTAAGATAGCTCTCACGATCGCGCGGATCGGGAATATCGCCCGCAACGACTACAGCCATGTTCGAATCGAAGTCGTAGCTCGAGTCCAAGTGCAACGATGAGGATGTTGAAGCACCGATGCGATCGAGGCCGACCGCGTGGTTAAAGTGTTCAAAGCTTTTGGACACCGTCATGGTCGCCGAGGCAAAGATAGCCGTGTGAACCTCGGGCAGCCACTCGGTTGCCAAGGCCTCGCCAATGTCGATGCGCTCTGCGGTCATTGACTCTCCGCCGGCGCGCAACCTGCGATTGACCTGCAGCGAATACACGTAGTGTTCATCGGTGCCGTCAATGATGAGTTTGAGGTTCTCGGCCAGCTCGTTCAAGCGGCGCGAGATATCGCCCAGGTCGACAACAACCTCGGGCTTGTCGGCGGCGACGGCTTGCACCAGCGCGTCGACGCTCTTGTCAGCTTGTTCCAATGCGTCGATGGCAGTGTAGGCCGACGGTAAGAAATCATGCCAGTCGTCAGATTCGCGCAGCTCGGGGCCAATCCATAGATTGGCATTGTCATAACCCCCACGGGCACGGCGGCCGAGCTCGCGAACGCCATCGAACACGTCGGCGATTGCCATGCTCGCGCGCGCAACCGTCGACGTCGCCTTGGCAGTAAGGCCCAGATAGAGCGTAGAGCCCTCAGAGGTTGCCAAATCACGGGAGACTTGGCTTAGCGCACCGGTGCTCGAGCCACCCAGGCGCTCAAACAGAACGCGTGATTCGTCCGCCGACACCACGCGCGCCCACTGACGGCGCGCCTCGCGCTCGATAGAATGAGCCTCGTCGATTACCCAATGACGAATCGGAGGCAAAATCCTGCCCTCGGCCGTAACATTGCGGAACAGCAGGGAATGGTTGGTGACCACCACATCGGCATGCGCCGCACGACGGCGAGCGCCGTGGACCAAACATTTATCAGGGAAAAACGGGCAGAGGCGACGAGCACACTCGCGCGAGGCCGTCGTAAAGTCGGGGCGGTTGACGCTGCGCCACCGAATGCCAAGTGAGTCGAGGTCGCCATCGGCTGATTGGCAAACGTACGCCATAATGACCGCGACCGCCGTGAGCGTGTCCGCCGGATCGCGCTTGGTGGTAATCTCGACCTGGCCGCGGCTCATGCGCTCAAGTTTGCGCAGGCACGGATAGTGGTCATACCCCTTGAGAGCGCAAAATGACAGACCACCTTCCACTTGCTCGGCAAGTTTTGGCAGCTCATGGTACATGAGCTGGTCTGCAAGATTGTTCGATTTGGTCGCAATACCAACCGTGATGTTGTTACGGCGTGCTGCCTCGGCAAAAGGCACCAGATAGGCTATCGATTTGCCGACGCCTGTGCCCGCCTCAATTACACGATGAGTGCCCGTGACCAGCGCATCGCGGACCTCGAGCGCCATCGCGATCTGCTCATCACGCGGCTCGTAAGTGGGATACATGCGATTGACCAGGCCACCTGGCGCATAGTCCGCCTCAATCTCCTCACGACTCGGCATCTTGAGGACCGGCAGTTCGTCGGCGTCCACCCGATCGTCGGCGCGATCGGCCTTGAGAACGTCAGCACGAGCGGCGCTGAGAGAGAAGATAGAACCAGGGTTCTGCCCCGCCAAGAACGAGAAGATAGGACGATAGGACCAAGGCACGTCCGGATGCATGTCGGCTAGGCGCGCCATGAGGCCCTGGGGCAAGTCGGTGAGTGCCACGAGCAATACGCGCCATACGCCGCACAGGGCGTCGACATCGGCATTGGCACGGTGTGATACCGAGTCACAGCCAAACAGATCGGCCATAAAAGACAGCTTGTGCGAGGCTAGGCGCGGTAGCGCGATGCGCGACAGCGCCAGCGAATCGATCCAAATATCGCTCACGTTGACGCCGCCTTTGACCGACTCGATAAACGAGCGGTCGAACGTGGCGTTATGTGCGATCACCGGGCAACCACCGACAAAATCGGCGAGAGCGGCGACGGCCTCAACGGCCGACGGGGCATCTGCCACATCGGCATTTGTAATGCTCGTGAGCTCGGTAATCTCGGCGGGAATCAGCTGCTTGGGATGCACGAAGGTATCGAAGCGGTCGACGATCTCGCGGCCCGAAAGACGGGCCGCCGAGATCTCGATCAGCTCGTTGTCCTGCACCGAAAGACCTGTGGTCTCGGTATCGAGGACAATCACATCTTCCTCGATGAGGCCGAAGGACTGCGTTTTGGCACGTTCGGCAAGCGTGGCATAGGAGTCGATGACAAACTGCGGCGTTCCTGACGAAACCGCGTCCTCGATTAGCATGCAATGCCCGCTCGGCGAAGACCCATACGGATCAGGCTGTCACAGACCTGCGGGAACGTCATGTCGTCTGTGTGGCGGATCTCATCCGGATACAGCGACGTATCGGTCATGCCGGGAATGGTATTGGTCTCGAGGATAACGGGACCGTCCTCGCTCACAATAAAGTCGCTGCGCGAGATACCCAGGCAACCGAGGGCCTTGTGGGCGGCGCAGGCAAGCTCCTGAGCGCGAGCGTAATTCTCGGGTGAAATCTGCGCCGGAATGCGATGGATGTCCGTAGGGTCGATATACTTCACGTCCAGATCGTAGAACTCGCAGTCCTTGGGCTTACGAATCTCGACAATCGGCAGAGCGCGCACGTCATCTTCGCCGTATACGCCGACGGTGATCTCGGTACCCTCGATGCACTTCTCGACCAGCACTTTGTCGCCGTACCCAAACGCCTTGGCGATTGCCGCGGGCAGCTCGGAGGGCTCATGGACCAGGGAAATGCCATAGCTGGAACCGTTGACGGCCGGCTTCACAAAGCAGCGCTCGCCACAAACCTCGACGATATGATCGATATCGACTTCATCGCCCACCTCGAGCGCGAGGCCGGGGGCAACGGGAATGCCCGCCTTGGCGTACAGGAGCTTAGAGACCTCCTTGTCGGCACCGCAGGCGCTGGCAAGCACGCCCGAGGCCGTGTAGGGGATACCCAGGGTCTCCATGGCACCCTGCATGGCGCCATCCTCACCGCCGGCGCCGTGCATGGCGATAAATGCCACGTCAAAGCCGCCGGTCGCCATGGTTACCATAAAGTCATCGGCGGCCGTGTCGAGCAGCTCCACCGAGGTGTAGCCGGCTTCCTTCAGTGCCACCACAACGTTCTTTCCCGAATTGAGCGAGATCTCGCGCTCGGCGGAATGACCGCCCGCCAAGACCGCTACGTGCATGTTCTCTAGGCTTTTACCCGGCATGGGCAGACTCCTCCTCTATAATTTCTGCAGCTGATACCATATTGTAGCGATACCCTCTACGTTTCCCCAAAATCGAAAGGCTTCCATGAATCCCAGGACTAAATCTCAGGACATTCGCGACTTGAGCCAAAACGATATTCGCGAGCTCGTGGCCGAACTTGGCCAGCCCGCTTTCCGCGCGAAGCAGCTCATCGAATGGGTCTTTGAAAAGAACGTTTGTTCGTTTGACGATATGACCAACCTTCCCAAGGCTTTCCGCGAGCAGCTTAAAGAGGCTTTTGCCTTTGACACGCCCACTGAACTTACCAAGCAGGTTTCCAAAGATGGCTCTCGCAAGTACCTGCTCGAGTACCACGACGGCATTTCCGTCGAGACCGTCGGTATGCCCCGTCGTAACAAGCTTTCCGTCTGCGTTTCCACCCAGGCAGGCTGTGGCATGGGCTGCGCCTTTTGCGCTACCGGTCTCAACGGCCTCAAGCGTTCTCTGACCGCTCAAGAGATCGTCGACCAGGTACTTCATGTATCCAACGACTTTGGCGAGCGCGCCACGAGCGTTGTCTTCATGGGCCAGGGCGAGCCGTTTGCCAACTATGACGAGGTCCTCAAGGCGCTGCGAATCCTCAACGACCCCGATGGCATCGGTATCGGCGCTCGTCACCTCACGGTCTCTACCAGTGGCGTTATTCCCGGTATTCGCAAATTTGCCGACATCCCTGAGCAGTTCACGCTTGCCGTTTCCCTGCATTCCGCCATTCAGTCGACGCGCAATAAGCTCATGCCCGGTGTTAAGAAGTACACGCTGCTTCGCCTTCACGAGGCGCTTCAGCTCTACACCGAGAAGACTGGTCGCCGCCCGACCTATGAGTATGCCATGATCGAAGGCGTCAACGATACGAATCCCGAGATGCAGGCGCTCTGCGACTTCTGCGAGGGAACGCTGTGCCACGTTAACCTGATTCAGCTTAACGACATCGAGGGCAGCCCGCTCAAGCCGTCGCCGATTCATAAGGTTGAGGATCTTCAGCGTCGTCTTGAGTCCCGTGGCATCGAGACCACGATTCGCAACTCCCGTGGTAACGATATTGACGCCGCTTGCGGACAGCTGAAGCAGCGCTTCAAAGTCCAGAAGAACGCATAAGGGAGTCGCACCCCAAAACGTTTCATGTGAAACATCGAACAGTCCCGGCTGCAGGATATGCAACCGGGACTGTTTCATTTATTGACCGCAATTTTAACTTTGTTGCTACTGGTCCCATTTTTTACGGGCAAAATAAGGGGTCCTTGTCTCGTGAATCAGACAAGGACCCTTCAAAATATACTGGGTAATTGTTAGGTACCTAATAGCCTACATTTTCCCATTGGTTGCTAACCCAACCTTGATTAATCTTTGGATTCTTCGTTACCTGAGCAGTACGCATAGCAACATCTTCTGTCATAACATCCATTTTCTTCTTGGAAGTATCGACGATATCCTGCGCACCACGAATCAAACGACCTCGAAGCTTATCGTCTGTCGCGATCTTATAGCCAGCAAAGGCGCCAGCCGCGACAGTCGTCGCCAATGCAATCGCAGTCAAAATCTTATTCCTCATCTTGGTCTCCTTGATCAAACTGAATCATTTCGCCAAGAATACGAGAGAGCTCTTCCTCGTCTTTAAACTCAATCTCAATCTTATTCTTTCCTCGCGAGCTCTTCACACGCACGTTGGTATTAAAAACCTGACGAAGCACGCGGGCAGCCTTTTTAAAAGACTGAGGCGTTGCAGGCCTCGGAGTCTTAGGTGTCTCTCCGGCAGAAAACAACGGAGCAAGATTTTCTGTCGCTCTTACGGAAAGGCCCTCTGCAACAACCTTCTCAGCAAGTCGAATTCGAGCATCCTCATAGGGAACTGCAAGAATCGCACGTGCATGACCAGCAGTAAGTTTGCCCTCAAATATCATCTGCTGAACAACTTCGGGAAGATCAAGAAGGCGTAGCGAGTTTGTAATTGCAGAGCGTGACTTGCTTACAGCCTTTGACAATGCCTCCTGGGTCATACCGCTGGCATCTATGAGCTGGCGATAGCCCTTAGCCTCTTCGACAGGATTCAGATCAGAACGCTGAAGGTTTTCGATAAGTGCAAGAGCAAGCATCTCTTCATCATTAACATCTTTAATGATGACAGGCAGTTCCTCAAGACCAGCAAGCTTTGAGGCTTGGTAACGACGCTCACCAGCAATGATCTCATAGCCGTTTCCATGCTTGCGAACCAAAAGCGGCTGCAAAACGCCGTGTTCTTGGATTGACTCGCTTAACTCTCGAAGTTCGGTTTCGTTAAAATGAATTCGTGGCTGATTAGGGTTGGGAACGATATCTTCAATAGGTAGTTTTGTTTCAGATGCGGTATTTGCAGCCGATGTAGCCGAACCACCGGTCTCATACTCGGCCTCTGAGACCAAAGCATTGAGTCCACGTCCCAATCCTCCACGTTTCTTTGCACTAGGCACGCTTGATCACCTCTTTTGCAAGGTTCATATACGCTTTTGCACCCTTATTTTGAGGCGCATAGGTAATTACCGGTTCTCCAAAAGACGGAGCTTCGGAGATTTTAACCGTACGGGGGATCAGTGTCTTAAACGCCTTATCACCAAAGTACGATTGAACCTCCTCAACAACCTGATTCGATAGAGAAGTACGCGAGTCATACATGGTCATAAGCACACCATAGGTGTCTAAGCCCTTGTTCAGACGTGATTTGACCATCTTCATTGACTCAAGCAGCTTCGTAACGCCCTCGAGTGCATAATACTCGCATTGGATCGGAATCAAAACGCTGTCTGCTGCGGTCAAGGCGTTGATAGTAAGCAGGCCGAGCGAGGGGGGACAGTCAATGAAAATAAAATCGAACTCGTCCTGAATCGGCTCAAGCAAATCTTTGAGGCGGGTTTCACGAGCGATTGCGCTTACGAGCTCAATTTCAGCGCCTGCAAGCTGAATTGTAGCCGGAATAACGAATACCTTTTTACAATTTGTATCAAGAACAAGTGATTCTGCCAGCACATCATTCAACAATGCATCATAAATGCAGTGGTCAAGGTCTTCTTTTTCAATTCCAAATCCGCTAGTGCTGTTTCCTTGCGGATCGAAATCGACAATCAGCGTCTTACGACCCTGCTCACCCAGTGCTGCTGCAAGGTTTACAGCCGTCGTTGACTTACCGACGCCGCCTTTTTGATTGATGATTGCAATAATACGCGTGTCTTTTGCGCTCTTAGAACGCTTAACGTCGCGAAATCCCACGGTCCCTCCTGGTGTGTATTAAAGCTGTCAAACGGAGGATGTTTCACGTGAAACATTCCGATTCGATATCAACCGCCATGTTTCACGTGAAACACTGCAAGTTGTTAGTATCCATTATGTTTCACGTGAAACATCTAGGCAAGCGGATTCTTCTTGGCCATGCCATTTGCACGAGGCAATGAAACGGATGCTGGATGACTCTTCTTAAGAACAATGAACTCCCTGTGGCCCAGGCCCTCAGGCAAATCGATAGCGTCATTCAGAAGCAAAGTGAAGCCGCAAATCTTTGCCGCTGACATGCCGGAAGCAAGCTCCTCATCCGAAGGATTGCCCTTGGTGATAACAAATAGCCCTCCATCCTTGAGGTACGGTGCCGCATACTCAACAAGAATCGGTAAAGGGGCCAGTGCGCGGGCGGTTACGACAGAGAACTGCTTCTTATGGCTTCGAGCATATTCTTCAAGACGATCATGGACCGCATGAGCATGTTTCAATCCAAGAGCATGGACAAAGGAATTGACTGCATCAACCTTCTTGCCAACAGAGTCAATATAAGTTGCTTTACGATGCGTCGTTATGGTTAACGGAATACCAGGGAAGCCCGCACCTGTTCCCATATCGAGCAAAGCTCCCTCAGGAGCCTTATTGATATAAGGGAGCAAAACAAGTGAGTCAAGGATATGAAGTACTGCAGCATCTTCTACGTTGAGAATACGGGTGAGATTGGTTGTCTTATTTGTTTCCAGAACCAAATCCAAATGCTGAATACATTTCCTCAGCTCAACATCAGTTACGCTCAAGGAATACTCTTTGCAATAGGAAGTTAGACGACACAACATCTCGTCAGCCTGCTGATCAGTAAGTACTAACAACGAAAGCTCCTTTCTGACAAAAATCAGTGTATCGAGAACTTTTGACAAAAAAAGGGGACGTGGAAACCACGTCCCCTTAGCATAAGCTCGAGTAGATTATCGAGCAACAATCACTACATGGCGATCAGGGTCAGAACCCTCAGAATGAGTATCGACCGCATCATTGCCACGAAGTGCGATGTGAACCAGTCGGCGCTCGTAGGCATTCATGGGCGGAAGCGAAACACTCTTGTGAGTGCGGATGGCGCGCTCGGCAGCAGACTGAGCCATGGAGGCAACCTTGTCCTGACGGCGGCTCTTGTATCCCTCGACGTCCACTACAACCGGATACCTAAAGCCAAGCTTGCGGCTCACCAGCAAAGAGAACATAACCTGAAGGGCATCAAGGGTGCGACCATGACGGCCAATGAGAACAGCAAGATCGGGAGCCGTTACATCCAGAATCAGCTCACCCTCGTCACCCTCATACTCATCGATAGGAGAGTTGGCGGCATCGAAGTGCGAAAGGATGGAACGCAGGATGGAAATCGCAACATCGGCAATGGTGTCGAGCTCCTCATCGGTCAGCTCTTCACCAGCCTTGTAGCGCTGTGCAATCTCGGGATAATCGCCCGCGACCTGCGGGGCAACCTCCTCAAGCATATCCTCGATGATCTCTTCAGACATAACGTACTCCAAAAGTTAGGTACCTAAATAAGATTGATATCCCACTACTTCTTCTTGTGCGGGCGCGGCTTCTTCTCTCGACGAGTGACCTCAACCTGCAGCGGCGCGTTCTTAAGACGCTCCTCCTCATCGGCCTTGGCCTTCTCGATAACCTTCTGCGTCACAAAAATCTGCTGGATAACCTGCCAAGCAGACGAGACGTCGTAGTACAGCAGAACACCAACGGGAAGGCTCCAGCCCATCCAAAGCATCATGACCGTCATGACAACGGCCATCATACGCATGCTCTGAGCCTGCTGGCCGGTCTGGTTGCGCGACATATAGAGCTGCGGAATCAGGGTCAGGACGGCGAACAGAATCAGGCAGACCAGCGCAGGCAGCGCAACCATAAAGCCATCGGCAAAGGAAGCGCTCGGCGTGGTGGTCAGGTCGGGCAGAATATTAAAAAACGAGAACGTGCCGTCGTTAAAGTAGTCCGGCAGGTTACGCAGCAACGTAAACAGGGCGAACAGGACAGGCATCTGGATCAACAGCGGCAAACAACCAGCCATCGGGTTGAACTTGTTCTCGCTGTAGAACTTCTGCATCTCCTCGGCCTGGCGCTGAGGATCGTCGGCATAGCGCTCCTGAATCTCGAGCATCTTGGGCTGCAGCACCTGCATGCGAGCCGTCGACTTGGTCGACTTGAGCATGAGCGGCGTCAGCAGCAGACGGATGATGACCACCAGGATGATGATGGACAGGCCCCAGTCGACCGCAAAGGTCTGGATGAGCTTGAGCAGCTCGAAAAGGATGTTAACGATCCAATCCCACATGTAAGTTTTCCTCCGATAGCGAGTGCCCGCTAGGGCACAGGGTCATAACCGCCGACGTGCAGGGGATTGCAGCGAGCGATGCGCCTCACGGCAAGCCAGCAGCCTCTCAAAACACCGTACTTCTCAATCGCCTGGACGGCGTATTGCGAGCACGTTGGGTAATAAATGCAGGCGTCAGGCAATAAGGGCGAAATAACCTGTTGATATATGCGAATAGGAGCGATGGCAACACGTCGCAAAACGTGATTGCTCATCGCTCCTCCCCGGCAACGCCGGCGCGTTTCACAAGCGAACGCAATGCCTTGTCCATCTCCTGCGGCGAGGAAACCCTCGTCTTGGGAGTTGCGAACAAGATGATGTCATAACCCGCAACGGGAAATCCACAGCTGCGGGCGGCCTCGCGCATCACACGCTTAGAACGGTTGCGCACGACAGCACAACCGAGCCGTTTAGCACCAACGAAGGCGACCCTTCCGGAGTCGCCTTCGCCAACCGATTCACATATGGTCATTCGAATCAGAGGGTGATTGAAACGACGCCCCTGACTGAACACATGCTCGAAATCTTGCCGAGACTTAATAGTCTTCATGCGAGATGTGTGTATCGCTGCTAGACAGTGAGACGCTTGCGGCCCTTGGCGCGGCGACGGGCGAGCACGGCACGACCACCCTTGGTGGCCATACGGGCACGGAAGCCATGGGTCTTGGCACGCTTACGCTTATTAGGCTGATACGTACGCTTCATCTTAAGTTCCTCCTGCTGCATTTCGAGTGTCCGCGGGAGCGCGGACGCAGATATAGACACGTGAGCTTGAAGATTGTAGGGAAATCAATGTTCAAATGTCAAGAAATCAAAGGTAAAAGGTCGCGCAGTTCACACGGTTCCCCCATAAGCCGAGTTCGATTTAGCGGTGCATGGCAACTTTTCACGATATTTCATCGAGTTTTCAACAGGTCATGTTGGCAATGTTGAGAACTTTTCGTCCGTTTTCCAAAGTTTTCAACAGGTTTTGAAAGTTTGTCGAAAGATGAGAAACATTGCACGGTGAGCTACTATTTGTTCGAAACCTTTTGGAAGATTGCGAGCGGCATGTCTGACGACTTTTACACCATGGTCGATTCCGGAGACCCGGCACCCGACAACGAGCACATCACCGGCGTGCGCGAAGAGCGTGACAAAGGTGAACAGACGACAACGCAGGCGCCAAAAGCCATGTACGCCGCGCGCATCGCCGTCTATGACGACATGCTGTCGACACCGCGTGTGATCGTCATTGATCCGCAAGATGTCCGCACGTATTTGGAAGAGACGACCAACACCGTCTACCAGTGCATGAAAGAACAAGGTGGCCATATCTCGCTCATGGTCATCCGGGAGATTGTCGAAAACTTTATCCACGCGCACTTTGCCGAGCCCATCATCTCGATTCTGGACGGCGGAGACACCATCCGCTTTGCCGATCAAGGACCCGGCATCGACGACAAGGAGCGCGCTTTCGACTTTGGCGTTACCAGCGCAAACAGCAAGATGAAGCGCTATATCCGTGGAACCGGAGCAGGTTTTCCCATGGTGCAGGAGTATTTGGAAAACGCCGGCGGTGCCGTATCCATCGAGGACAACATGGGCAACGGCACCGTGGTCACGGTAAGCCTGAACCCTAAACGCGTGCAGGAAATCGAGCGTGCCGGCGGACGCGGTGCTGCCGTGCGGCCCGAGACGGAGCATCCCACATATCCCCTGCCGGGAGCTTTTGCGCAGCAGCCCGCGGCAACGCAGCAGATGCAGCCCCCCGTGGGGCAGATGCGGCAGCCCGGAATGCTTCCTACACAAGAGCCCCAGGCGGCATCGATGTCGATGCCGCCAAACATGCCAGAGGCCATGCCGCTGGCAGATCAGGATGCAGCAGCAATGCAGCAGGCGACGGGGGCGCCGGGTGGCCAGCAAATGGGCTATCAGCCGTACCAACGGGGATATCCATATCAGCAAATGCCGCCACTGGGGTATGGCCAGCAGTTCCCGCAGCAGTACCAACAGGGATACCAGCAGCCGTACCAGCAGATGCCGCAGCAGCAGTACAACCCTTGGGCCCAGCAGATGCCTCCGCAGCCTTACCAACAGTGGCCTCAAAGTTTTCAACAGCAAATGCCGCCGATGCAGAGTTCTCAACAACCAGCAGCTCAAATGATGTATCCTAATGCAGCAAATCAGTATGCGCAGCCACAACCGGACGTGTTCGTAAGCGATCGCGGCAACGCCGCGCTGGGCTATCTGGCGCAAAATCAAGCGTGCGGTGCAACCGACCTGGCGAGGGCGTTTGGAAACTCGGCCCCCACTTGGTCACGCACGCTCAATGACTTGGCGCAGGCCGGCTTGGTCATCAAGCATGGCCAGAAATACCATCTGACCGAACTCGGCGCCGCTCGCGTGCGAGCTCAGAGCTAAAGAACGGGAGAGACAGTGGACGAGGAAGCAAGCATCATCCTGGGGGATGCCATCGCCTTTTGCCAGCGCGACGGCCAAGATGCACGCCTCATCAACATGCTGGGGCAATCGCGCGCCATAAGCCTGACCGAAGATACGCTCACGATCGAGGCCCCCTCGCGCTTTGCCATCGCGCAGCTCAAAAAGCATCAGCCGACTATTGAGGCCTATCTGGAAGAAATCGCCTTTGCACCGATTGCGCTCGACATCGTAGCACCGCAAGGCGCCGCGACGGAATCCGCTGCCGCGACGGCGTCCGTCACGGCTCCCGCTGCTTCCCCGGCGGCGCCGGCCTCCGCAGGCGACGTGTCGACAATCGAGCACCAGCACAGCGATGTTTCCCGTGAAACCATGGCACCGTTGCCGACCGCGGCGGCGACGCCAACGAACGCGCCCGTCACGCACATGCCCATCGCTCACGACGCAGCGGCGGGCGCGGATTCGGGCATTGCAATCAAGAACACGCTCTCGGCCGATGATTTTCGTCGCATGATGAACCAGATGAAGGGCGGAGCGCCGACTAAATCCACGCAAGCTGCGACCCCCACCTCACCCATGCCAGCACCGACCGTGCCGGCCGAGCAGAATACGGATGGAGCCCCACTCGCCGCGAACTCAAAATTTACCTTCGAGAACTTTGTCTACGGCCCCGAGAACAGCCACGCCTATCGCTCGGCACTCAAGTTTGCCGCCCTCGCGGACGAGCGCGGCACGTGTACATCACTGTTCATCTACGGCAAATCGGGCCTGGGCAAGACGCACCTGCTGCTTGCCATCAAAAACGAGCTCGCCGAGAAGTCGCCCGAGATCAAGGTCAAGTATGCAAACTCCCAGGCGTATCTGGACGACCTGATGACCGAGTTCGACCGCCAAAAGAAGAGCAACGCCCCCATCATGCAGGCGTACCACGGCGTGGACGTGCTCATCATCGATGACATCCAAAACATCATCGGCAAGCGCGCGAGCGTGGACTACTTTTTCCAGCTCATGGACGAGTTCATCCGCAACAACAAGAAGGTCGTCATCGCGGCAGACCGCGCCCCCAAGGACCTAAGCATGGACGAGCGTCTGACCAGCCGCTTCAACGCCGGAATGCTCTGCTTGGTCGCAGAGCCCAGCTACGAGATGAAATACAAGATCTTGCAGCGCTATTACGAGAACACCATCGTCGCCGCTCCCGAGGCGGGCGACGACTCGCTGCTGGCGGCCTATGGGGGCGACGGCGGGCACCTGACCGACGAGCAATTTAAACACATGGCCGAGGTCTCGGGCACCAACATCCGCGAACTCGAGAGCTTTTGCGAGCGCTGCGCAGGCGAGGCGGGCGACCGCGAGCGCGAGGGCGGGGAGCTCACCTTTGACGATATCGATGCCATCGCCAGCCAGTACTTCGACACATCGGCCAAAAAGATCAACGTCCAGACGGTTCAGTCCGTCATCGAAGAGCAGTACGGCGTGACGCACGAGGAGCTCATCGGCCCGCGTCGCAACGCCAATATCGCCAAAGCACGCCATATCGCTATCTACCTGGCCATCGAGATGTGCGAGATGACGACCACGGCGGTGGGCGCCGAATTTGGCAACCGCAACCACTCAACCGTCAGCACGAGCTACAAAAAGGTCCAGAAGATGATCCAGGAAGACCGCACCGTCACCGAAGACCTCAAGTCGCTGCGCGATAAAATTACACTGCGCTCGTAGGGAAATAGAGACACCTGTTGAAAACTTGTCGAAACCACGGGCATAAGGTGTTTAAAACCCAACCCGCGGTGATGAAAAGTTTTGCGCAGGTTTTGAACGTGGAAAACCACCCCCGTTGCACACAGGTTGCTGTCGATTCTCTTTCTGGGTCTGACCTGCGTCTTTGGGAGTAATCAACAGTTTCGTCAGTGCTATTACTATTATTAAGATATTTATATCTATAGAAAGGTATTAAAAGATGAAGTTCACCGTCAGCCAGAGCTCGCTTACACAAGCCATCGGCGTCGTTATGAAGGGTGTCGCTTCGGCATCCACCCTTCCCATCCTGTCGGGCGTGCTCGTCAAGGCGCAAGACGGCATCTTGGAATTCCAGACCTCTAACTACACCATCTCGATCCGTCATCGCATCGCGGCGCATGTCGAAGAAGAGGGCGAGATGGTTATCCCCTGTAAGATGCTCTCCAATATCACCAAGACCCTCCCTGATGCCCCGGTCACCTTTGAGCTGTCCGAGCGCCAGGTGCTGATTGGTTGCGAGAAGAGCTCTTTCCGCCTGAACACGCTCGATGCTAATGACTTCCCCGAGTTTCCGGCCTATGCCATCGAGAGCGCCGTGGAACTGCCGACCGATATCTTGTCCGAGATGGTCGGCCGCGTGTGGCGCGTCACCTCGACCGACAAGGCCCGCCCCATCCTGGGTGGCGTGCACATGAAGGTCGAGAACAACACCGTGCGCCTGGTGGCGACCGATTCCTTCCGCTTGGCCGTGTGCGATACGCAGGTCGAGACCTCAACCCTCGAGGGCTCCTTTGAACTCAACGTTCCGGCCGACGCCTTTAACGACGCGCTGAACATCATGGCCAGCCAGGCGACCATCATGATCGGGGCTACCGACACCCAGGTCGTCTTTGAGGCCGGCAACACCACCTACGTGTCGCGCCGCATCGAGGGCGTGTACCCCAACTACAAGCAGCTCATCCCCGATTCGTGCGTGACGAGCGTCAAGATCGACGTCGCCGCCTTTAACGCCGCCCTCAAGCGCGTGGCCGTTATCGCGAGCGCCAACCCCGCCGTCAAGTTCGAGATCGATGTCGAGAACGGGCAGATGGGCCTGTCCTCCATTTCCAATGACCAGGACCTTGCGCAGGAGACGATCGATGTCGAGGCCGAGGGCGAGTCGGGTACCATCGCCTTCAACTACCACTACATCTTCGGCTGCCTCAATGCTCTGTCCAAGGAGAAGGAGATCACGCTGGAGCTCAAGAGCTACTCGCAGGCGGGCATCTTCAAGTCCTACGACAAGATCAACTACCTGTACCTGGTCATGCCGGTCCGCATCTAGCGCTTCGCCATGACCATGTTCGCCCGTGATCTTTCCGTCGCGCACTACCGCAGTTTCGAGAGCTATCGTCTTGCCCTGGACGAGGGCGTGACGATACTTGCGGGACCCAACGCGGCGGGAAAGACCAATCTCATAGAGGCGCTGCAGCTGCTGACGAGCGGCGCCTCGTTTAGGCATCCGACCGCGGCCGAGCTCGTCCATGACGGCGTGGGCTCGTGCAAGGTCGAGCTGAGGCTCGAGGGCGACGGCCGCGTGCTTGATATGGGATTGAGCGCGGAGGACGGTAAGCGCTCGTTTAGCCGCAACGGCAAGAGATGCTCTGCCGCCGGTGTGCGCGGGGCTCTGCCGAGCGTGCTGTTTTGCCCCGACCATCTGGACATGGTTAAGCGAGGCGCCAGTGTGCGCCGCGCCGCCCTCGATGACTTTGGCATGCAACTGAGCGCACGCTATGCCGATCTTGCGAGCACCTATGGGCGCTGCGTGACCCAGCGTAACGCCTTGCTCAAGGAGACCTGGTGCTGCCGTGAGATGCTCGGCGCGTGGAACGATTCGATTGCCCGCGCGGGCTCGGCCCTGCTCGTGCACCGGTTGGCCCTGCTCGACCGGCTGGCGGGCCATGTGCGTACTGCCTACGGGCAAGTGGCGTCCGGTGAAGCCGCCAACGTGTCCTATGCGTCCACACTGGGGGATTTGCCCCAGGTCGAGGATCGCGAAGAGCTGAAGGGCTGGGCGTACGAGCGCATGCTGGCTGTCCTTGATGAGCACGCCGACGAGGAAATTCGCCGCGGCGTGACGTTAGTGGGACCGCATCGCGACGAGATTGAGTTTACCGTGGCGGGTCGCTCCGCCCGTTCATTTGCCAGCCAAGGTCAGCAGCGAACGTTGGTTCTCGCCTGGAAGGTGGCGGAGGTGGCCGTGGCTCGCGATGTCCTGGGCACCGCCCCGTTGCTGCTTTTGGACGACGTGATGAGCGAACTCGACGGCGAACGCCGAGGCGCTTTTCTGCAGCTGATCGGTGATGACATCCAGACGGTCATAACCACCACCAACTTGGGGTACTTTACTGATGACCTGCTTGAACGAGCCAAGGTGGTGAGCATGGGTGAGGCGTGCTAATTACGAGCGCGAGAACGGAACGGTTGCCTTTGGCGGCTTTTTGGATGCCGAGCGTCAGCGCATCCTGGCGGCCGCGACACCTGAGCGCCGCGCGCAAATGGAGGCTGCCGAGGAGTCGCGCGCGGTCTATCGTGCCTGGAATGCGGTGTGCTCGGGCACGCGCGAGGGACGCCACGTGACGGGCCTGCGTTACCTGCCCGAGTCCAATGAGCTGCTGGTGTATCTCGATTCACCCTCGTGGACGCAGGAGATGACGCTGCTGCGCGAGATCATCCGGGCGCGCATGGAGCGGGCCGGTGCGCATGCGGACGGTCTGGTGTTCAAAACCACCGCGCCCGGTCACACGCCACCCGCCGCCAAGGAGCGCCTGCGCCCGGCGACGACCGAGCGCCCGCCGGCCCCGCACGCCGACCTAAGTGAGGCCGAGCGCACCGAGATCGAGCGCCAAGTGGCACCCATCGAGGACCAAAAACTGCGCGAGGCCCTCGAGAACGCCATGAGAGCCAGTGCCGAGTGGGCCAAGGGCGTGCAAAGCAAAAAAGAGCCTTAAATCGCATCTGGTGGCCTTGTAGAGCCAAATACCCTCGTTCCCGAGGGTATTTTTTACGATAAACTAGTAAGGCTGTACACATTTTCTTGACTGAAGGAGGACGTGTGGCAAACGAAAACGATTACGATGGCGGCGAGATTAAGATTCTCGAAGGTCTCGAGGCCGTTCGTAAGCGCCCGGGCATGTATATCGGCTCGACGAGCGCCAGCGGTCTGCATCACCTGGTGTGGGAGATCGTTGACAACTCCGTCGACGAGGCCATGGCCGGTTTCTGCACCGAGATCCAGGTGACGGTCCACGCCGACAACTCCATCACGGTCGTCGACAACGGGCGCGGCATCCCCGTCGACGAGCACCCTGTTAAAAAGATCCCGACGCTCGAGGTCGTCATGACGATCTTGCACGCCGGCGGTAAGTTCGATAACTCGGCCTATAAGGTCTCGGGCGGCCTGCACGGCGTGGGCATCTCCGTCGTCAACGCACTGTCCAAGCGCGTGGTCGTTCAGGTTCGTCGCGATGGCAACACCTACGAGATGGAGTTCTCGCGCGGCAAGACCGTCAAGAAGATGGAGGTCGTGGGCACCTCGGATTCGACGGGCACCACCGTCACCTTCTGGCCCGACGATGAGATCTTCGAGACCTGCATCTACGATTTCGATACGCTGCATAACCGTCTGCAGGAGACGGCGTTCCTCAATAAGAACCTCAAAATCGTGCTGACCGACGAGCGCGAGGCGACTCCCCACGTGGAGGAGTTTTGCTACGAGGGCGGCATCATCGACTTCGTCAAATTCCTCAACGAGGGCAAGGACGTCCCCGAGGCCTTTAAGGAGCCCATCTACATCGAGGGCAAATCGGACCCGGACGCGCCTGTGGCCAAGATGGGCGAGGTCGAGGTTTCCCTGCAGTGGAATAGCGGCTACGGCGAGAACGTCATGTCGTTTGCCAACGACATCTACACCCCCGAAGGCGGCATGCACCTTGAGGGCTTCCGTACCGCGCTCACCCGCGTGATCAACGATTACGCGCGCAAGCAGAACCTGCTCAAGGAAAAAGACGCCAACCTGACCGGCGACGATGTGCGCGAGGGCCTTTCGGCCGTTATCTCGGTCAAGCTGCCCGATCCGCAGTTTGAGGGCCAGACCAAGGCAAAGCTCGGCAGCTCCTATATGCGAGCGCTCACGCTCAAGATTGTGACCGACGGCCTTGTCGATTACCTCGAGGAGCATCCCAAGCCCGCTCGCGAGATCGTCAAGAAGGCGCAACAGGCCTGCAAGGCGCGCAATGCCGCCCGCAAGGCGCGCGAGGCGACCCGCCGCAAGAGCCTGCTCGAGACGGCGTCCCTGCCCGGTAAGCTCGCTGACTGCTCGGTGCGCGATGCTGAGCTGACCGAGCTCTTCATCGTAGAGGGCGACTCGGCAGGCGGTTCGGCCAAGGACGGCCGTCGCCGAGACATCCAGGCGATTCTGCCCCTGCGCGGCAAGATTTTGAACGTCGAACGCGTTGGTGACCATCGCGCGTTCTCGAGTGACACCATTCAGTCGCTGATTACCGCGATCGGCTGCGGCGTCACGACGAGTGCCGGCGACGGCGGCGACTTCGATATCACCAAGGCGCGCTACCACAAGATCATCATCATGACCGATGCAGACGTCGACGGTGCGCATATCCGCATCCTGCTGCTGACGTTCTTCTACAAGTACATGCGTCCGCTGATCGATGCCGGCTACGTCTATGTTGCCTGCCCGCCCATCTTTGGCATTAAGGTGCGCAACAAGATCCACTACGTGTATCCCAACGGCCGCCAGCCCGAAGACGAGATCCTGCGCGACACCATCCAGAGTCTGGGCCTGAACCCCGACGATAACGACGAGGACGGCAAGGCCAAGGACGGCAAGATTACCAAAAAGCGCAAGGGCTATACCGTCCAGCGCTACAAGGGCCTGGGCGAGATGGACCCCAAGCAGCTCGCCTCGACGACGATGGATCCCAAGACCCGCATCCTGCAGCGCGTGTCGATCGAGGACGCCGTGGTGGCGGACCGCGCCGTGCGCGAGCTGATGGGTTCCGAGGTCGGCTATCGCCGCGAGTACATCGAGAAGCATGCACATGACGCACGATTCTTAGACGCCTAATCCCTGCGGCTTTCCCAGCCACCGCACCTTCGCCCCCAATCGTCGGTCGCGTACCCAAGTACGCTTCCCTCCTCTTTCGGGCGAATCTGCGGCACCTGGAAAAGCCGTCTCCGTGGTTGGGAACTAATGGACCACGCAAACCATGAGGAGGTAACGTGGCAGACGATATCAACAATAACGAGGGTATGGACGAGGCCGGCGATGCCGGTATGCCCGATGATCTGAAGCGCCTGCTTGCCCGTGCTGAGCAGGGCGAGGACGGCGACCCGGACGCCTATAACCCCGATGCCGATGATGATGAGGAAGAAGACGACGCCGAGCTCGAGGAGAGCTTTGGCGAAGTCGACCGTGGCGCCTCGGCCGGCGAGGATATCAACGGCGGCCAGCTCCAGATTTCGGAGTTCGGTCGCGAGATGAAGCAGTCGTTCATCGAGTATTCGATGTCGGTCATCACGGCGCGCGCCCTACCGGACGTGCGCGACGGCTTAAAGCCGGTTCACCGCCGCATCCTGTACGCGATGAACGAGAGCGGCATCTACCCCAACCGACCGCACAAGAAGTCAGCTTGGACGGTCGGTGAAGTTATCGGTAAGTACCACCCGCACGGCGACTCCGCGGTCTACGAGGCCATGGTCCGCCTGGCGCAGTGGTTCTCCATGCGCACGCCGCTCATCGACGGTCACGGCAACTTCGGCAACATCGACGGCGACGGTGCGGCGGCCATGCGTTACACCGAGAGCCGCCTGGCAAAGCCCGCCATGGAACTGTTGCGTGACTTGCAGAAGGATACCGTCGACTGGCAGCCCAACTACGACGAATCGCTCGCCGAGCCCGTGGCGCTGCCTGCGCGCTTCCCCAACCTGCTGGTCAACGGCAGTCAGGGCATCGCCGTCGGCATGGCCACCAACATCGCCCCGCATAACCTCACCGAGGCGATCGAGGCCACCTGCTACCTGATCGACAACCCCGACGCCACCGTCGACGAGCTCATGCAGATCATGCCCGGTCCGGACTTCCCCACCGGCGCCATCATCATGGGCAGCGCCGGCATTAAGCAGAGCTACGAGACCGGCCGCGGTTCCATTACCGTGCGTGCCAAGGCACATGTGGAGTCCACTAAGACCGGCCGCAGCCGCTTGGTCTTTACCGAGATTCCCTACATGGTCAACAAGGGCACCCTGCAGGAGAAGATCGCCCAGCTCGTCAACGACAAGCGCATCGAGGGCATCTCGGATATGCGCGATGAGTCCAACCAGAAGGGCATCCGTCTGGTCATCGAGCTCAAGAAGGGCGTCATTCCGCAGGTCGTGCTCAACAATCTGTATAAGTACACCTCGCTGCAGACGACCTTTGGCGCCAACAACCTGGCACTCGTCAACGGCGTTCCCAAATGCCTGAGCCTGCGCGAGATGCTGCAGCACTACATCGACCACCAGGTCGACGTCGTTACCCGCCGCACCCGCTTCGACCTTAAGAAGGCCCAGGCCCGCGCGCATATCCTCGAGGGTTACCTGATGGCTCTCGACCATATCGACGAGGTCATCAGCATCATCCGCTCCTCGCAGACCGACTCCGAGGCCAGCAGCCGCTTGATCGAGCGCTTTGGCTTTACGCCCGAGCAGACCACGGCCATCCTCGAGATGAAGCTGCGCCGCCTGACCGGCCTGGAACGCGACAAGATCCAAGAAGAGTTGGACGGCCTGCGCCGCGCCATCGCCTACTACGAGGACCTGCTGGCGCATGAGGAGAAGATCCTGGGCGTCATCAAGGAAGAGATGCGCGAGATCTCCAAGAAGTTTGGCGACAAGCGCCGCACCGAGATCAGCCAGGTTGAGAAGGACCTGGATGTCGAGGATCTCATCGCCGACGAGGATATGGTCGTGACCATCACCCACACCGGCTACGTTAAACGTATCCCGGTGGCTGCCTACCGTGCCCAGAAGCGCGGTGGCAAGGGCGTGTCGGGCGTCAACCTCAAAGAGGACGATGTTATTGACGAGATGTTCATCGCGTCCACGCACGAGTACGTGCTGTTCTTCTCGAGCAAGGGCAAGGTCTATCGCCTGAAGGTGCACGAGCTGCCGGTGGGTACGCGCCAGGCGCGCGGTACCGCGATCGTCAACCTGCTGCCCTTCGAGGAGGGCGAGAAGATCGCGAGCGTCATCAGCTGCCGCGAGTTCCCTGCCGACGAGTACCTGATGTTTGCCACCAAGAGCGGCATGGTCAAGAAGACCGTGATGAGCGCATATGACCGCAGCCGCCGTGATGGCCTGATCGCTATCAACCTGCGTGACGACGACGCGCTGCTGAACGTGCGCCGCGTGCGCGAGGGCGACAAGATTATCCTGGCCACCACCGCGGGCAAGGCGATCATGTTCTCCGAGGAACAGGTGCGCGCCACCGGCCGCGATACCAGCGGCGTTCGCGGTATCGGTATGAAGGACGGCGTGAGCGTTCTGGGCATGGAAGTCACTAACGGCAACGGCGATCTGTTCGTCATCACCGAGCGCGGCTACGGCAAGCGCACGCCGGTCGCGGACTACCCGGAGCAGAATCGCGGTGGCCAGGGCGTCTACACCATCCAAATGACCGAGCGTAAGGGTAACCTTGCGGCCATGAAGACGGTGGGCCCACAGCACGAGCTGTTCATCGTGACGGAGGGCGCGACGGTCATTCGCGTCAAGACCGACGAGATCAGCCAGACCGGCCGCGCCACCCAGGGCGTCAAGATGATGACCGTCGACGACAACGACCGCGTATGCGCCGTAGCCCGCATGACGGCAGCCAAAGAGAAGCCCGAAGGCGAAGCAACAGAAGACGGCTCTGCCCCCGAAGAAGCCCCAGTCGATCTAGGCGACGGCAACGACATGCCAGAAGATCTCCTAGACGAGTAAAAGGCCCTAGCTGGTAAAAAATATCAGATCCCATGTATCGGCGGTCGGCGCACCTACGCGCCGACCGCTTTTTTGAAAACCTTGGGACCCCATGGTCGCTGGGCTGGCGAGATGGTTTTGGTTTGTCGCGAGTTCCGCACGCAAAGAAGGCCACTTAATGTGGCCTTCGTCTTGCGCAGGACTGTCCGAGCAGCAAACCAAAACCATCTCGCCA
>UQUL01000017.1 GCA_900544235.1 uncultured Collinsella sp. | reverse complement strand
AGTCCCTTGCGGCGTAGTTCTTATTTAAGCCGTCCAAGTTTTGGGGTGCAGTTCAGAGCTGCAGGGTCTTTTGTTAAGTGACGGATCGCTTGTGGAGCCGCGCTCCATTTTGCTCGTTAGCCCTCCTTGCGAACTTTTTGCAGGTAGCGGTAGACGCTGGGCTCCGAGATGCCCAGCGCGGTGGCGGCGCAGGCCACGGCGCCCTTGAGCATGAACACCCCGTTGCCGTTGAGGTGGCGAATGACGTCCACGCGGTCGCTCTGACCAAGCGACGCTACATCCAGCCCGCGCGCGCTCAGCAACTCGGCAATGCTGCGGTCGATGAGCTCCTGTGTGGACTCCGAAAGGCTTTCGACCTCGATAGGGGCGGGCTCCGTGCGCGTCGGCGCCGCGTCGAAGCACGCCATGAGCTGCTGCGCCATGGCGTTGATGGAGCGTACGGTCGAGAGGTCGGTGTTGACGCAGAGCATACCGACGATCTCGTCATTCTCGCGGATAAAGTACGTCGCCGACTCCAACGTCTTGCCGCCGGCACCGCGCCCCTCGTAGCCCGTAATAAACGGCAGGTCGCGATACTTGGGGTCGTGCATGATCTTGAGCGCCAGATCGGTGGCGGGGCCGCCGACCTTGCGGCCGCTCACGATGCCGTTGCGAATATCGACGATGGCGTGGTCGGGATCCGAGAAATCGTGCAGCACGATTTCGCTGTTTTTGCCGAGTATCTGCTCCAGAAAATCGACCATCGGCAAAAAGCGGCGTACGGTCTCGTTCACGGGCAACTCCTTTGGGTGAAAACGGAAATGTTCATAACAATTTTTTCTCATGGTAACACGCTGCCCACCATCTCGTATATCCGCAGGTACATTGCGTAATGCAGACGAACGGTAGGAATTTAGCGGTAAACGGTTGACCAAAAGAAAAGTTAGATGTTATTTTGACCAGACACTTTCCTGACCTGCGGAAATGCGTTATTTCAGCTGAAGAATGGTCTGATAACAAAAAATTATTATTGAGAATGAGAATCATCTTTAATACGATATGCAATGAAGGCACAACCTCAACCCCGCACTGCGTCACAATAGAGCGTTAGATGCGAAAACAACTACTTCGAGGATTGGTGGTCAAATGACCCAGGAGACGGTTACGAACGGCACTGAAGCCCTGTTCACTCGCGAAGGCATGCCTCCCGTTAAGGAAATGATCCCGTGTGCCCTTCAGCACGTACTGGCATCGTTTGCCGGCATCATTACCCCGGCGGTCATCATGGCCGGCGTCTACGGCTTTAATAGCCAGCAGAGCACCGACATCATCCAGGTCGCGCTCATTCTTTCGGCGATCGACACGGCCCTTCAGGCCTTCGCTCCCTTCCGTCGCATCGGCGGCGGCCTGCCCATCGTCATGGGCGTTTCGTTTGCGTTCCTGCCGGCCCTGCAGGCCATGGGTGCCTCGGGCTTTAGCTTTGGTGCGCTGCTGGGTGGCGAGATCGTCGGCGGCGCCGTCGCGGTCCTCTTTGGTCTGGCTTACAGCAAGATCAAGTGGCTGTTCCCGCCTGTCGTGACCGGTACGGTCATCTTCTCCATTGGCGTCTCTCTCTATCCCACGGCTGTCAAGTATATGGCCGGCGGTATGGGTACGCCGCTGTGGGGCACCCCGCAGGCCTGGTGCGTCGCTCTTATCACCTTCGCCGTGGTCTTTGCGCTCGCCAACTTTGGCAAGGGCACGCTCAAGCTGGGATCCGTGTTCTTTGGCATGATCGTTGGTATGATCGTCTCCATCCCCTTTGGCATGATCGACTTCTCCAGCGTCGCCACCGCCCAGGTCTTCGCCCTTCCCAAGCTCATGCCCTATGCGCTCGAGTTTGATCCCGAGGTCTGCATTACCCTCGCCGTCGTGTTCCCCATGGTTGCCATCCAGGTTATCGGCGACGTCTCTGCTGCCTGCCTGGGCTCCATCGACCGTATGCCCACCGAGCGCGAGCTCTCCGGCGCTATCGTGTCCCAGGGCCTCACCTCTATGGTCGGCGGCCTGCTGGGCGGTCTTCCCACCAGCGCCCTTGGCCAGAACGTGGGCATCATCTGCTCCAACAAGGTCGTCAACAAGTGGGTCTTTGTGATCATCGCGGCCGTCTTTGCCATCGCCGGCCTGTTCCCGCAGCTCTCTGCCGTCCTTTCCGCTATCCCGCAGCCCGTCATCGGCGGCGCGACCGTCGGCGTCTTTGGCACCATCACCATGAACGGCGTGCGCATGTTCACCCGCGAGGGCCTCACGCAGCGCACCACCACCATCGTCGGTACCTCCGTCGTCTTTGGCCTGGGTATCTGGATGGCCAGCGGTTGCCTTGCCGGTGAGGGTATGCCCACCTGGGTGTCCACCGTCATCGGCTCCAATGCCGTAACCCCCACCGCCATCATGGCCATTGTCCTTAACCTGATCCTTCCGCAGACGCCGGTCGTGGCTCAGCACATCGATGCTGCCAAGGACGCTGCCGTGGATCTGGTCTTGCCCGAGAGCAAGAAGTAACCAATTCGGTGCTATTCGTCGGCGGGCGCATCGCCTCGTCCGCCGACGTCATGCGGTGCCAAGCCGCACTTCAAAGGGTTTGTCCCTTTGGTGAAGCGTTGACGGGAGAGGGCCCGTTTCCGGTGTAGGCCGGCGCTTCGCACTCCGCCATGTCAGAGGTGTCAAACCCCGCCCCTGATGTTGAAGGGAGCATTTATGCTTCTGGTCGCTAACGGTTCCGTCTTTACCCGCAATGCTCAGGCCCCGTTCATTCCAAACGGTGCGGTCGCCATTGACGGAGATACGATCATCGAAGTGGGCCCCGAGTGCGAGCTCAAGGCCAAGTACCCGGATGCCGAGTACGTCGACGCCCGGGGCAACCTCATCATGCCCGGACTCATCAACTGCCACACCCACATCTACTCGGGTCTGGCCCGCGGCCTTGCCATTAAGGGCTGCAACCCCACCAACTTCCTGGAGAATCTTGAGCAGCAGTGGTGGAAGATCGACGACAACCTGACGCTCGACGGTACCAAGGCCAGCGCCTATGCCACGATCCTGGACTCCATCCGCGACGGCGTCACCACGATCTTCGATCACCACGCGAGCTTCTGCGAGATCCCGGGAAGCCTCTTTACCATTAAGGATGCAGCTCAGGAGCTGGGCATGCGTTCGTGCCTGTGCTACGAGGTCTCCGATCGCCGCGGCCAGGAAAAATGCGACCAGGCCATTGCCGAGAACGCCGAGTTTGCCCAGTGGGCCGCCAAGGAGCGTCGCGATAACGACAACCACATGATCGCCGCCATGTTTGGCGGTCACGCCACCTTTACGCTGTCGGACGAGACCATGGACAAGATGGCCGAGGCCAACAACGGCCTGACCGGTTTCCACATCCACGTGTGCGAGGGCATGAACGACGTGTGGGACTCCCGCCTCAACCGCGGCGGTATCAGCCCCGTCGAGCGCCTGCTGCAGCACAACCTGCTCGGTCCCGACACCATGCTCGGCCACTGCATCCACGTGACGCCCGCCGAGATGGATATCGTCAAGGAGTCCGGCACCTGGCTGGTCAACAACCCCGAATCCAATATGGGCAACGCCGTGGGCTGCGCCCCCGTGCTCGAGTTCTTCCGCCGCGGCATCCCCGTGTGCATGGGCACCGACGCCTACACCCACGATATGCTCGAGAGCCTCAAGGTCTTCCTGATCATTCAGCGCCACAACGCCGCCATGCCCAACGTGGGCTGGTGCGAGGCCATGACCATGCTGTTCGAGAACAACGCCAAGATGGCCAGCAAGTACTTCGATCGCAAGCTCGGCGTGCTCGAGGCCGGCGCTGCCGCCGACGTCATCGTTATGGACTACAAGCCCTTTACGCCGCTGAGCGAGGAGAACATCGACGGCCACATGCTCTTTGGCATGATGGGCAAAAACTGCCGCACCACCATCATCAACGGCAAGGTCCTGTACAAGGATCGCGAGTTCGTCGGTATCGATGAGGAAAAGATCAACGCGTGGACCATGGCTGAGTCCAAGAAGCTCTGGAGCACGCTCAACGATCGCACCTACTAATTCACAAGTAGATTCACGCGCGCCGGATGTTTCGCCGCATCTGACGCGCGTATAGGCGGCCTCCGCGGGGTCGCCGGCGCTGTGCTAGCGCTACACCGTATTTGCGCCCGCCGCGCGGTCTCGCCGGGCGTTACAGAGAGGAGCTCATTATGAGCGACATCATGAGGCCGATCCCGTTTTCGCAGCTGATGAACTGGATCATCGAGGAGCACAAGACCCAGGACGCCATCTTTGGCGTGCGCAAGATGGTCACGACCAACCAGGAGGGCGCGCTTCCCATTTTTGACGAGCGCATCGAGACTCCGTTTGGCCCGGCCGCCGGCCCCAATACGCAGCTTGCCCAAAACATCGTGGCATCCTACGTGGCCGGTTCCCGCTTCTTTGAGCTCAAGACCGTCCAGGTTATGGACGGCGAGGAGCTCTCCAAGTGTGTGAACAAGCCCTGCATCGTGGCGCAGGACGAGTGCTACAACTGTGAGTGGTCGACCGAGCTCGAGGTTCCGCAGGCCTTTGCCGAGTACGTGAAGGCATGGTTCGCCTGCCACCTCATCGCTCGCGAGTACGGCCTGGGAAGCCCGGACGGTTTTGTCTTCAACATGTCCGTGGGTTATGACCTGGAGGGCATCAAGAGCCCCAAGGTCGACGCCTACATCGAGGGTATGAAGGACGCCAGCGGCTCCGACGTCTGGAACGAGTGCCGTACGTGGGCGCTCGCCAACCTGGACAAGTTTGAGCATGTTGACGCCGCATTTGTCGAGTCCATCCCGGCACGCGTCTCCAACTCCATCACCGAGTCTACCCTGCACGGCTGCCCGCCGGCCGAGATCGAGCGCATCGCGACCTATCTGATCACCGAGAAGGGCCTCAACACCTACATCAAGTGCAACCCCACGCTGCTGGGCTATGAGTTTGCCCGCCAGCGCCTCAACGAGCTGGGCTTTGACTACATCGTCTTCGATGACACGCACTTCCGCGAGGATCTGCAGTGGGCCGATGCCGTGCCTATGTTCGAGCGCCTGATTGCCCTGTGCGCCGAGCGCGGCCTGGAGTTTGGCGTCAAGCTGACCAACACGTTCCCCGTCGACGTGACGAGGAACGAGCTGCCCTCCACCGAGATGTACATGTCCGGCCGTTCGCTGTTCTCACTGACCATTGAGGCTGCCCGCCGCATTACCGAGCAGTTCGATGGCAAACTGCGCATCAGCTACTCCGGTGGCGCCACGGTCTACAACATCCGCGCCCTGTACGATGCCGGCATTTGGCCCGTTACCCTGGCGACTGACGTGCTCAAGCCCGGTGGCTACGAGCGCTTTAGCCAGATGTCCGGTGAGTTTGGCGATCTGGACGGCAAGCCGTTTGAGGGCGTCTCTCTCGAGGCCGTGACTGCGATCCAGGCCGACTCGCTCACCAACCCGCTCTACAAGAAGCCGCTGCGTCCGCTGCCCGACCGCAAGGTTGCCGGCAAGAGCCCGCTTTCCGACTGCTTTACCGCGCCGTGCCGCACGAGCTGCCCCATCCAGCAGGATATTCCCGCCTACCTGGCGGCTGTTGACGAGGGCCGCTTCGAGGACGCGCTCAACATCATCATCGAGCGCAACGCCCTGCCGTTTATCACCGGCACCATCTGCCCGCATCCCTGCGGCCGCGCTTGCGAGCGTGCGTTCTACGAGCCCGAGGGTGCCCAGATTCGCGCCAGCAAGCTCAAGGCTGCCCGCGAGGCCATGACCGCCGTGCTGCCCAAGCTGCGCGCCCAGGCCATTGCCAACGACGGCGAGCACAACGTTGCCGTTATCGGTGGCGGCCCGGCCGGTCTGGCGACGGCGTTCTTCCTGACGCGTGCCGGCGTGCCCGTCACTATCTTTGAGGCCCGCGATTCGCTCGGCGGCGTGGTCCGCCACGTGATCCCCGAGTTCCGTATCGCGAGCGACGATATCTCCCACGATGCCGAGCTCTGCCTAGCCTTTGGCGCCAAGGTGCAGCTCAACGCTCGCGTTGATTCCATTGACGAGCTCAAGGACCAGGGCTTTACCGACGTGGTCGTGGCCACCGGTGCCTGGATGCCCGGCTCTGCGGGCCTGGGCGAGGGCGCCGAGCTCGACGTGCTGGAGTTCCTCGAGGCCGCCAAGAAGGGCGAGAAGCTCGAGCTGGGCGAGGACGTCGTGGTCATTGGCGCCGGCAACACCGCCATGGACGCGGCCCGCGTGGCCAAGAGCCTGGCCGGCGTGAAGAACGTGCGCCTGGTCTACCGCCGCACCAAGAAGCAGATGCCCGCCGATGAGGAAGAGCTCGATCTTGCTCTTGCCGACGGCGTTGAGTTCTGCGAGCTGCTGGCACCTAAGGCACTCAACGGCGCCGTGCTGACCTGCGATGTTATGGAGCTTGGCGAGCCGGATGCAAGCGGCCGCCGCAGCCCCGTCGCCACGGGCGAGACTGTTGAGCTTCCCGCCACCACGGTGATCTGCGCCGTGGGCGAGGGCATCGACGCCAGCCTGTACGATGCCGCGGGCGTCGAGCACGACCGTCGCGGCCGCCTTGCCGCCACCTCCACCGGCGTCGAGGGCGTCTGGGCTGCGGGCGACTGCCGCCGCGGTCCTGCCACCGTGGTCGAGGCTATCGCCGATGCCGCCGAGGTCGCCCGTGCCATCGCCGACGTGGACTTTAACAAGTACGCCGACTGCAACGAGCAGGCCGGCCGCGAGGACACTTGCTACGAGCGCAAGGGGTCGCTGTGCCGCGACAAGCGCAACTGCACCAAGACCCGCTGCCTGGGCTGCGGCTCGGTGTGCGAGGTCTGCTGCGACGTGTGCCCCAACCGCGCCAACGTGGCAATTAAGGTGCCGGGCCTGGCCAAGCATCAGGTCGTCCATGTCGACGGCATGTGCAACGAGTGCGGCAACTGCGCCGTGTTCTGCCCTTACCAGGAGGGTCGTCCCTACAAGGACAAGCTCACCCTGTTCTGGAGCGAGGAGGACATGGAGAACTCCGAGAACGAGGGCTTCCTGGCCGTGGACGAGGACCACTTTAAGGTTCGCGTCGCCGGCACGGTCCGCACCGTCTCGGTCGATGCCGTCAACACCGGTCTTCCCGAGGCCGTCCGCCTGACCATCAGGGCTGTGCGCGACAACTATTCGTACCTTCTTAAGAAATAGGCGAGTCTCTTATGGCCAAATCCATTCAACATAACGTGGCCTACGTTGCCTGCGGAAGCGGTTGCGCCTCCGCAGGCGGCGACGCCCACTGCAGCGAAGGCTGCATTGGCTGTGGCGCCTGCGTCACGGCCTGCCCCCACGGCGCCATTGCGCTGGTCGATGGCATCGCCCGCGTGGACCGCTCCAAGTGCACGGGCTGTGGCCTGTGCGGCATGGCGTGCCCGCAGCGCGTGATTGCCTTCGTCCCCGGCTACCAGAACATTCTGGTGCGCTGCAACAACACCGATAAGGGTGCCATTGCGCGCAAGGTCTGCGACACGAGCTGCATCGGTTGCGGTATGTGCGCCAAAAAGTGCCCTGCCGGCGCTATCCGCATCGAGGACAACTGCGCCCATATCGACGGCGTGGACTGCCTGTCGTGCGGCATGTGCGCCGTCGTCTGCCCGCATGGCGCCATCCACGACCGCACCGGCATCGCCGCCGGCGTGTAGAAGGGAATCACCATGGCACAGGAATTCACTTTTACCGTTAACGGCGTCGAGTGCACGACGACTCAGAACAAGCCACTGCTGCGCTATCTGCGCGACGACCTGCACATTCACTCCGCCAAGGACGGCTGCTCCGAGGGCGCCTGCGGTACCTGCACCATCCATGTGGACGGTGCGGCCGTCAAGGCGTGCGTGCTGACCACCGCTCTTGCCGCCGGTCGCAACATCGTGACCGTCGAGGGCCTGCCCGAGGACGTGCGCGAGGCCTTTGTGTACGCCTTTGGCGCCGTGGGCGCCGTGCAGTGCGGTTTTTGCATTCCCGGCATGGTCATGGCGGGTGCAGCGCTCATTGCCGAGGACCCCGAGCCCACCGAGGAGCAGATTAAGTACGCCATTCGCGGTAACGTCTGCCGCTGCACCGGCTACAAAAAGATTATCGAGGGCATTGCGCTGGCCGCTGCGGTGCTCCGTGGTGAAAAGCAGATCGACGAGGACCTGGAGCGCGGCGACGACTACGGCGTGGGTAAGCGTGCCTTTCGTATCGACGTGCGCAAGAAGGTGCTCGGCGAGGGCAAGTATCCCGACGACATCGACGAGCTCGATCAGCCGGGTCTGACCTATGCCAGCGCCGTACGCTCCAAGTACCCGCGCGCCCGTGTGCTCTCCATCGACACCTCCAAGGCCGAGGCCCTGCCCGGCGTGGTGGGCATCCTGCGCGCCGAGGACGTGCCGGTCAACCAGGTCGGCCACCTTATCCAGGACTGGGACGTCATGATTGCGGCGGGCGATATCACCCGCTGCGTGGGTGACGCCATCGTGTTGGTGGTCGCCGAGGACGAAGCGACACTCGAGAAGGCCAAGAAGCTCGTAAAGATCGATTACGAGCCTCTGGAGCCCGTGCGTAACATCGCCGAGGCCAGGGCTGCCGACGCCCCGCGCCTGCATGACAGCTTCTTTGCCTTTGGCAACACGGTGGATCTCAGGGATAATGTGTGCCAGAGCCGTCACGTGACGCGCGGCGACGCCGCCAAGGCGCTGGCGGAGAGCGCGTTCACCGTGACGCAGCGCTTTACCACGCCCTTTACCGAGCATGCCTTCTTGGAGCCCGAGTGCGCCGTCGCCTTCCCGTACAAGAACGGCGTCAAGGTGCAGTCGACCGACCAGGGTGCCTACGACACACGCAAAGAGTGTGCCCACATGTTTGGCTGGGACAACGAGCCCGAGCGCGTGGTCGTCGAGACCATGCTCGTGGGTGGCGGCTTTGGCGGCAAGGAGGACGTGTCCATCCAGCACCTGGCCGCGCTCGCCGCATATAAGTTCCAGCGTCCCGTGAAGTGCAAACTCACGCGCGCCGAGTCGCTCGCGTTCCATCCCAAGCGCCATGCCATGGACGGCACCTTTACGCTGGGCTGCGACGCCAAGGGCAACTTTACCGGTCTGGACTGCGAGATCAACTTTGACACCGGCGCCTACGCGTCGCTGTGCGGCCCGGTGCTCGAGCGCGCCTGCACGCATGCCGTCGGCCCCTACAAGTACCAGAACACCGACATTCGCGGTTATGGCTACTACACCAACAACCCGCCCGCCGGCGCGTACCGCGGCTTTGGCGTTTGCCAATCCGAGTTTGCGCTCGAGAGCCTGATCGACTTGCTGGCAGAGAAGGTCGGCCTGGATCCGTGGGAGATTCGTTACCGAAACGCCATCGAGCCGGGCGAGGTTTTGCCCAACGGCCAGATTGCCGACTGCTCCACGGCGCTTAAAGAGACACTGCTCGAGGTCAAGGATGCCTACTACGCGCATCCCGGACACGCCGGCATTGCCTGCGCCATGAAGAATGCCGGCGTTGGCGTGGGCCTGCCCGATGCCGGTCGCTGCAAGATTCGCGTCGAGGATGGCCGCGCCGTGGTCTATGCCGCCACGTCCGACATCGGCCAGGGCTGCAACACGGTCTTTTTGCAGGACGTTGCCGAGGCCTGCGGTCTGCCGCTGAGCTGCATCGCCAACGGCGAGTGCTCCACCGAGAATGCTCCCGACTCCGGCACCACGTCTGGTTCGCGTCAGACGGTCGTGACCGGCGAGGCCGTGCGCGGTGCCGCCTTCCTGCTGCGCGATGCCATGGTTGGTATCGAGGCCGGCAAGCCCGCACCCGATGCTCCCGTGAGCGCGCATGGTGACGGTGTCAAGATCGAGTACGACGACGGTCGCGCCTATCAGCTGCGTACACAGGAACTCGTCGCCGGCCAGGGCATGCATCCCCAGGATCCCGCGACCGCCATCAAGGCGCTCGAGGGATGCGAGTTTGGCTACGTGTATCTGGAGCCGACCGACAAGCTGGGCGCCGACGTTCCCAATCCCAAGAGCCACATCTGCTACGGCTTTGCCACGCATGTGGTCATTTTGGACGATGACGGCCGCGTGAGCGAGGTCTATGCCGCGCACGATTCCGGCAAGGTGGTCAATCCCATCTCCATCCAGGGTCAGATCGAAGGCGGCGTGCTCATGGGTATGGGCTATGCGCTTACCGAGGACTGGCCGCTCAAGGACTGCGTACCCCAGGCAAGGTACGGTACGCTCGGGTTGTTCCGTGCGCCCGAGATTCCGGATATCCACGCCATTTACGTGGAGAAGGACGAGCTGCTGCCTGTGGCATATGGCGGCAAGGGCATCGGCGAGATCGCAACGATCCCCACGGCGCCCGCCGTGCAGAACGCCTACCGCGCGTTTGACGGCAAGCTGCGTCCGGATCTGCCCATGGTGGATACGCCCTACAGCCGCGCTCGTCGCCGCGGGTAGGGTAGAGCGCGGACGGCCATTGTTGACGGGCCGTTCGCGCTCAACATCAACTGTATATGCTGCGCCTTTGGCCCCAGCTCCATCGCGAGCCGGGGCCTTTTGTTTGGAGCGGAAACTGTGTACCGGAATTGCCACTCAGAACGGGACGCGCTTTCCGGATGGGATGCTTGGCGGAAACTACGGCCCAGTTTTTGGCTCCAGAACGGGATACATTTTCCGGAACGGTCCACGTGCGGCGGTGTATCGCCCCTTTTCGTGCGCCGCTTGTCGAATTACGTTATAGCTAGCTATATTATAGGAAGGTATAATATAGCTAGCTATAACGTAAGGGAAGGATGGCCCTATGTTTATCGGAAGAACAGCGGAAATGTCCGAGCTCAATCGACTGTATGGCACGGACTCCTTTGAGATGCCTGTGATTTACGGCCGCCGTCGCGTGGGTAAAACGCGCCTTATCACAGAGTTCATCCAAGGCAAGAAGGCTATTTACTTTCAAGCTCGTCGTACCAATGCGGAGGCAAACCTGCACGGCTTTAGCCAGGCGATACTTGCAGGCTCGGTTGGTGCTGCAGGCGTGTCGTTTCGTAGTTTTGACGAAGCGTTCGATGCATTGGCCACCATGGCTCGCACGGAACGTTTGGTTGTCGTGATTGACGAGTATCCCTATCTCGCCCAATCGAATCCCGAAATCAGCTCGTTGCTGCAAGACAAGATCGACCACTTATACAAAGAGACCAGACTCATGCTGATCCTATGCGGCTCGTCTCTTTCGTTTATGGAGGAACAGGTGCTGGGCTACGAGAGCCCGCTATACGGTAGGCGTACGGCCCAGTTTAAGATCATGCCGCTCGATTTTACGACGACCCTCGGCCTGTGGCAGAGCATGAGTCGCGAAGACGCTGCGGTTTGCTATGGCATGACGGGCGGCATTCCTGCATATATCGAGAGAGTCGATCCTGCCGTATCGCTCAAGGACAACATCAAACGTCTTTTTCTTACTCCTACGGGCTATCTCTTTGAGGAGCCGAGTAACCTGCTGTTGCAAGAGTGCCGCAATCCCGAGCAATATGATGCGATTGTGCAAGCAATTGCCCAGGGACGCTCGAGGATCTCGGAGATTGCGAGCTCTACGGGAATCCCCGCGAGCAACGTAAAGAGCTATGTGGATAAGCTGGCGTCGCTTGGGATTGTCGAGCGCGAGCTGCCCCTAAACGAGACGAGCAATAAGCGAGCCGTGTATCTGCTGAGCGATCAGATGTTTAGGTTCTGGTACAAGTTTGTTCCGCAGAACATCGGGCTGATTCAAAACGATATGGCCGAGATGGCGTATGAGCGCATTGAGCCGCACGTATCGGATTACATGGGTACGGTCTTTGAGCTTATATGCAGGCAATACGTGTACGAACTCGCGCGGGCGGGCCAACTCGATGTGGTTCCGGCGAGCGTCGGGCGCTGGTGGGGGACGGACAATCGCACGCATACGCAGGAAGAAATCGACTTGATTGTTGACGATGGCGAGGACACTGCGCTGTTTGCGGAGTGTAAATGGCGCAATGAACCGGCGGGCGAAGACGTGCTGCAAAAGCTCGTGCATCGAAGCGAGCTCTTTAGACGGCAACGAAAAAGCTATGCGCTTTTCTCAAAAAGCGGCTTTACGCAGGGATGTCGGGATGCCGCGGAGAGTAGGGGAGACGTCAAGCTGATCTCGTTTGCCGAGATGTGAGGGCGGGGATAATGAAGCGCGTCCTGATTTGATGCTGGGAATGGGATGTGCTTTCCTTTTGCAACCCTTGGCGGAAAGCGTGTCCCAGATTTCGGCTTCAGAATGGGATGCCGTTTCCGGATCGGCCCTCAGGCGGAAACTACGACCCGGAATTTGGCTCCAAAATGGGATACGCTTTCCCGGTGGCATCTCTAGCGGAAACTGCATCCAGGAATGAGCTCTCGGAACGGGACACGCTTTCCCATCGGGGCTTCAAACGGAAACCGTGTTCCGGAATTGAGCCTCAGGGTGGGACGCATTTTCCGGTAGAGGCCTGGGACGGAAGGCGTGTCCCAGAATCCGGCTAATCCGATGGCCAGGTGGTTGAGCGAGCGGGCTCCGGGGCTCCATTACTGAAAATTCATTTGTTAAACCTGGCAACCGTAGGTAGAATAAAGTCGACGGCAGCCCAAGGGTGATAGCTGGGCAGCGCCGTTACTTAGTTCAAGGGGTCAATGCCTTAACGGCGTCGACCCCTCTTGCGGCGCGCGTCCGCCGCCGGCCTCTGCATCTTGGAGACGGCGGCCACGGCGCAGTCGAGGCCGAGCGCGCGCAGCTCGCGCGCCATGTGGAAGCCGGTGGGGCCGCTCTCGTAGCAGGCCCTGGGCTCCTCGAACCCGAGGGCCCACTCCGCGATCTCGGCGGCGTCCGTCCCGAAGTCACGGTGCACCACCTCGCCGGTGAAGGGGTTGAACGCCGCGGCGGCGACCGATCGCGCGTGGACGTCCAGGCCGATGGAGGTAACATGGGGCATGGGAAGCCTCCTCCCCGCAGGTGCGGTAAGGGCTACCGCACGGGCCGATACTCAAAGCCCATTGTGGCATCCCGAGCCCGCGGAAAGAAGCTGCGCCGCGGGGGAGGCGACCCAAATGGCTTTCTCATATCGTCTTCTTTAATATGAGAAAGCCATTGTCAATAGGCGTGTTTGTTCGAGCCCGGTTTTAAACCGGGCTTTTTCGTTTCCCGTCGGGAGGGCCCGCGCACGCTGCACGTTTAGTCGACGCTTGCCTGGCAAGCTAATATCCGCGGGCTCTTGCGGGCGCGCTGCCGGCGGTCAGCCCGGTATGTCCGCGCACCCCACCGCATTTCGATTCTCCGTCCGGCGCGCTCGTCCGAAACCAGTCTTGTTCACGGGCGCGGCCCTTGGGCTGCCCAAAAAGGGTTCGTGAACGCGCGCCGGCGATGCGTCGAGGCGCGGGCCCTCCCGGCGGGAGGCTTGTTGTCCGACGGGGTCAGCTGAGGGTCCCCTCCGCCCGGCGCCCGATCTCCCAGACCCAGCAGGCGAGCTCGCGCGCGACGGCGGCGTTTGCCTTGCACGAGCTCTTGCCCGCCGCCGCCAGCGCCTCGCGGCGGCGGCAGAGCCTGGCGGTGCAGGCGTCGGCGCGCGCCCGGATCGCCGCGGGGACGTCCGCGCCGGGCGTCGGGGCCTTCGGGCGGGGCGTGCACGTCAGGTAGTGCCACGCCGACTCCACCAGTGCCGTCCTGGCGAGCCGGTTGCCCGTCTTGGTTATCCCGCCGCGCCGCTCGGTCTCGCCGCTCGAACGCTCCGACGGGACTAGCCCGCACCAGCTCGCGAAGGCCGGGGCCGTCCGGAACCTCGTGAAGGAGCCCGCCTCGGCTGCGAGCCTGAAGGCCGTCAGGGTGTCGATTCCCTTGATGCAGGAGAGCGCCTCGACGGCCGGGCGCCACCGGTCGGTCCGGGCGAGGGCGAGCACCTTCTTCTCGAGCTGCCGGCGGTCCGACTCCGCGCACCTCGCGGCCGTGACGTAGTACTCGAGCACGTCGCGCTGGGGCCCCTCGAGCCTGATCCCGGATATCCACCTCCAGTGGGCGCGCGTCCAGGATCCCTTCCTCGTCCCGTCGGCGTTGCGCTCGTCCCAGACGTGGCCCAGCCTGATCAGGAACATGTTGAGTCGCTGCCTGGCGCGGCGGTACTCCGCCGTGGCGTCGTCGAGGGCGCGGTCGAGGTCCCGGGCGGCCTCGACGGCCGCATCGGGCAGCGGGACCTCCACGATGTTGTGGGTGGCGAGCATGCGGGCGATGAACTCGGCGTCGCGCCGGTCGTTCTTGCGGCGCGCGTCCGCCGCCGGCCTCTGCATCTTGGAGACGGCGGCCACGGCGCAGTCGAGGCCGAGCGCGCGCAGCTCGCGCGCCATGTGGAAGCCGGTGGGGCCGCTCTCGTAGCAGGCCCTGGGCTCCTCGAACCCGAGGGCCCACTCCGCGATCTCGGCGGCGTCCGTCCCGAAGTCACGGTGCACCACCTCGCCGGTGAAGGGGTTGAACGCCGCGGCGGCGACCGATCGCGCGTGGACGTCCAGGCCGATGGAGGTAACATGGGGCATGGGAAGCCTCCTCCCCGCAGGTGCGGTAAGGGCTACCGCACGGGCCGATACTCAAAGCCCATTGTGGCATCCCGAGCCCGCGGAAAGAAGCTGCGCCGCGGGGGAGGCGACCCAAATGGCTTTCTCATATCGTCTTGCTTCGTACGCTGCTTAAGTGCCTCGGAAAGTCCGATAAGCGCCGTGAGGAGCGAGACCAAAGCGGTCAGGAGCTTCACGAAATCAATCAGATCGGTCATGGGCATCACCTCCCGTCGCATGGAGGGCGCTGCCCGGCACATGGAACTGCCGTCAACAACTGCCATTCTATCAAAGCGCGGTCATAAATACGAATATATGTTCGATAATAACAGCAACGTGATTCCCTCGAATAGCAGCCTTTCGTAAGGGCGGCAGAAGACGACGCTGGGCGATTGGGGGTAGACGCGCAGGTCTTCGTCACCGAAAGCCCGTTTGATTAACCAGCCCTCTGTAGGTACACTGCATATTGATGGGCTCGGGATGACCGCTGATTCAAGTCACCGGGCCTAAATCTTTTTCATGCATTTGAATAGAGCGGGCGACTCTCTTGGGGCCGTCTGCATGGCGTGCGACCGGCGCATGGCATTGCGCCCAGCTTTCATGTCCGCGCGGCCACCTATCCTTACGGCAATGTAGCCGCTTATGTAACAAGCGGCAAGCAACGGAGAAAGGCCCTAACCGTGTCAGCTGAAAAGACGCCGTGTATCTCGGCTATCGATACGACGAACTTTGCGCGCCAGATCGTGCTGGACTTTGAGTTTGCGCCGGTGCCAAAGCAGCGCCAGCGCCGTGGGCTGCGCAACGAGATTATCGAGGTCGGCGCCGTCAAGCTCGATTACCACGGCAACGTTATGGGCGAGTTTTCGCAGTTTGTGCAGACGGAATTTACCGAAGGCGTTGCGTTTCCCGTCCGCGAGCTTACGGGGATATCGGCCGTGGACACCGCGATGGCCGATCCGCTCTATGTGGTGATCAAAAGGCTCAGCGATTGGATCGGCCGCTACTCCGCCCAGGTGGTCTGCTGGAGCGGAGCGGATCGTCGACAGCTTTTGACCGAGTGCCAGGTAAAGCACATCGACCTTTCCGCATTTCCTACGGACTGGGCCGACCTGCAGGCGTATTACACCTCGATCATGGACGTTGGCAGCCACGGGTGTGTCTCTTTGAATGACGCGGCGACATGGTTTGGCATCGAGTTCGACGAGTCGACGGGTCACGCCCACAGCGCCTTAGCCGATGCGCGCGTAACCGCCAAGCTGCTCAAGCAGATGATGGAGGGGGACTATCACGTGAGTCCGCGCGCCCAAGAAGTCCGCCAACGGTGGGGGATGGGCGAGCGAGCCCAGACGCGCCTTTCCAGCAAATGCCCCGAGCTGGGTGGCCTGCTGCTGAAGCTGAAGGCGGAGGGGAGGTAGGGGTGTTAGCTGCCTGCATGGCGCGTGCCTGGCGCGTATCGCTACTCTTCCTGCTGCTTGGCAGGCAGGATGTAGACGTTCTCGGCGTCCACGGCGATCTGCGTGGGGCGGTTGTAGAGGGTATCGATCTCCTTTACGCTCTGCCTGAACGGCGCGACGTCAGGCGTCTTTGCCTGATGGAGCTTTTCGAGGAGTTTCTCGGATTGCCTGTCGTTGAACCTGCCGATGTCCTCTCCTGCACCCTCGAGCGCCTCGTCGATGAGTGTATGGTCGCCCACGGGGGTCTTTGCGATGGCGTGACCGAGCAATTTCCCCGCGGACGCGATGCCGCCCAGCAGTGCCGCATCGACGGTGTCGGCAGTTCCCGCCTCGAGGGCGTTGTAACACTCGGTATAGAGTTTACGGTAGGCGAGCGAATCGGCCTCGATCTTCGCGGTGGCATCCGCGAGCTTTGCGGGCTCGAAGTTCTGGGCGAGCATGGGTTCGAGGAACAGCGAGAATGCGTGTATGTAGGTGGCGAGCTGGCAGTCTTTGAGGTATTCGAGCACCTTGTCGAGGCGTCTGCCCAAGCCGTCTCGCACCTCGATGAACCCTTTCTTTTTCAGATCTGCCTGCGCCTGCGAGCGGAAGAGTTCCATGTCCTGCGCGGACGACTGCTTGATGTCGAGCACCTTCATATGGGCGTTTGCCATGTAGGTGGCGTTGCTGTAGTTGAGGCCGTAACCGTTGAGGATGTCTGCGAGCGTCTTGAGGTTGCCGCGCATGTTGGCCTTGTCGCGCTGACGCATGTACTCGAACATCTCGTCGACGGACTCCTGGATGGAGTCGAGCTTTTGGTTTATCTGCGCGATTGCGGCTGCCATGAATAGCGATGTTGGATCGTAAGGCACCTGCGTGACGCTTGTGGCGATGTCGCCCTCGACTACGTGGAAGCGCGCCTGCCCGAAACCCTTGGCCGCATCGCGATAGGATCCCATGAGGCCACTGCCGTCCTTGAACGATTGGAGTATCGACGGGTCAAGCGGATTGCCAAGCTTATCGGTCGGCTGGAGCAGCATGGGCACGCTTACTGTGTTGGAGACGGTACGGAACGTCGAGGGGAGAGAGGCCAGCGCCACGCCGAGCTGAGGGATTCGCTCGAGCGGCAGCTTGATGGCGCTGGAGACGTCCACCCGCTCCTGGGTGAGCGCGAGGTGGATTTTGGTGGATGCGAGCTGTTTTGCCACGAGTTCCTCTCGGCCGCCGTCCGTCGAGGGTTTGATCTCGTTGTCTGCCATAGCGCGCTCCTTGCTTACGTTGATAGTCGTGGGCATTATCTCATCGCCTGGTGGCTTGCCAGAGCGGGGTAGAGACCGAGCGTCTGGCGAAACTCGTTAACTGATTGCATTTCAGCGGATTGGGTTGATTGTAAGAGAAGGACGGCTATCCATCTGCCCTTCCCAGTTGAGTTCGCTTTGAGCTACTGTTCGTGCCTATGCTGCTTGGGCTCAAGCCTTCTCGCTGCCGTGAAGCAGGCCGTGGCCGCCATGGCTAATGCGATGCCGGCCATCCAAGCGGAGTCGCCGGTTGCGGCGAGCTTTGGTCCATCGGCTGTCGTGCGTCCCGACCTTTTTGTAGACGCCTCGTCGGTGTCCTTTTCAGGAGTGGCAGAATCACTTTTGTTGTCGCCGGGTGAATCTGCATCGGTCTTGCCGCCCGCCTGCTCCCCTTGGACCTTCCCCTCCACGGTGAAGGATGCATCGGTCGCCGTCCCGTCCTTCCAGACGGCCGTGACGGTGTGCCCGCTGGCGGCAAGCGTGTCCAGGTAGGCCGGCCTGAGCTCGATAATCGTGCTGCCCTTGGTTGCGGTGTAGTTCTCAGCGGAGACCTCATTTCCGTCCACGAGGAGACGCGTGAACTCATCGAGAGGACCGCTGAAGCGGAAGGTCAGACCGTCCTCGTTGCCCTTTGCATATGCCTGCCCGTTGCCCTTGGTGGCGGCATACAGCGGGGCGGTCACGTCGAAGGTGACGTCCCCCGCGTCGTCGACATCAAAGGTCCGGACGCCGGTCTTGCCGTTACGCTCGGCGTAGGCGGAGCTGTAGACGAAGGTCTCATGACCCGCCTTGTCGAGGACCGCGAGGGCACGGATTTCAAACGAGCCCATCGAGAGCGACGTGGGGAACTCGATTTCGATATAGCCTCCTGCCGCATCGTAGCTGCAGCTCAACATTTTGCGAGTTTTTGCCGAGTTCGGGTCTTCGACATAGCCGGGGTCGCCGAGGATCGGGGAGACAGACTTCACGCCGTCCGCGTCGTCTACATTGCAATAGATGCGGAGGACCCCGCCGACAGGGACCCTCTTCGCGGAGATGGAAACGTTCGAGACCGTGGGCGGGTTCCGGTCGATCGCACTGCCGGTCACCTCGAAGCACAGCTCGCTCGGGTCGGCAACCGAGAAAGTCGCGCCCGAGATGCCGTTGGCCCTGGCGTAGGAATTCTCGTACACATCGGTCTCGAACCCTAGGCCATCGGTGACCGAAAGGCCGATCAGCCTGTGCCTTCCGATCCTATTGCTGTTGAACGTGATGTCGAACCCGTCGGCAGACGAGCTTCCGTGATAATAGGCCGACGAAACGGCTCCGCCGTCGTCCGTATCCTCCCAGCCCCGCCGCAGTATGGGGGAAACGGAGCGAACGCCGTCCGGGTCCGCGACGGACCAAGAGATGTGGAAGTCGGCACCGGTCGCGACCTCCCTGCTCGAGAGCGACACGGCGGACACGGTCGGCGGGTTCTGGTCCGCGGGACCCTCGGTCACCTCATACTCGAGGGGGTCGGTGGTGAAGGTCGGACAGTCGAGCCCCTTCTCCTCGGCATACGCCGCGTCGTAGACATCGGTAACCCATCCAAGGCTATCGGTCACGCCGAGGCCGATGATGCGATACCTGCAAGGCCGGTCGCTCGGGGAGGTGGGGATATCGAAGCCCGCGGTCGTGTCGCCGGTCGACTGGAAGACGAGACGGGAGCTGTTGCCTTGGTCCCCGTCATCGCTATCGACGACGACCTCGACTATCGGCGTGACTGACCGCACCCCATCGGGGTCGTCTACATCGTAGCCGACACGCAGCGTGGAGCCTGCCGTGACGGCCGTTGCGGATATCGTTACGTTGGATATGCTGGGCGGGTTCGGGTCTGACGCGGCGAGGGCGGTTGAGGGCAAAGCCAGCGCTACGGCGGCGGACAACGGGACGAGCAGGCTAAGTGCAAAGCGCCTGGGGAATTTCAAGGAGGTCATTGGCGGCACCGATCTTCCATAATTGCTGCAACGATACCAGTATATCTTTGGCTCACGTTAGCCAGATGTTCTTTCCGCGAACGGCTCGTTAGTTTAGAGACGGCATATGGACGCCTGTCTTGTCAAAGTTTCTCGTAAGGGCGATTATGAAGGCATGAAGAGACTTTCTCGGAACAATCAATTGGGGATATCAAAGAAATGCTAGACGCCGCCCGATCGCTCAATGCCTTTGAGGTGAAATGCAGCGCATCGGCTACGTTGTTGAGATCATTCATCGAGCGATACGTCATTCCAGCTGAGGCCACCGTCATGAGGCTTCTGTTCCTACACCCCCCCCGCAATCCCGCGCGCGGCACTCAGCAGCTCGTACTCCCTTTGACTCCACTGGCGCAGCTCGGCAGCCTCGACGGCGTCGCGGCACAGGTCCAGGAATACCTCGGCTCCCTCGTAGAAGCACCCGCGGGCAAAGGCGCCGGATCCGTCCGCAACGCACGCGCCGTCGGTAAAGAGCTTCCAGCTCAAAGGCTCGCGAGAGTCGTTTCCGAGCAGCTTGATCTGCAGTACGTGCGGATTGCCGGCAACGCAGAGCTCTTCCTCGAGCTTTTGCACCGTAAAACGCATCTGGTGGGAGAGGCTGCTCTTGACCATGGCCGAGGCGTAGCCATTTGGCTTATCCAGAAGATGCATGTGATTCGGTTTGACGACCAGGTTGTGGAAGTTGCGCTCACTGCGCACGGAGAAATTGTCCATACGGACTCCTTTCATCGATGTTGGCAGGGCCACCGTGCCTCTTGGCCGGTTGGCGTCGGGATCGTGGAGCCAACTCTCTACCCCGACTCTGGATAAAACGCGCCCGCTCCTTGCAGGCAAGAGGAAGTCTATCAACGTGTACGGACAGAAATCAAGCGCCATCCGCGAAATGACGCGCGGATGGCGTTGGTTTCCCAAGTGATTATTCGGCTTTCATCCGGAAAAGTGTCGAAATCAGCCGTGTAAAAGTACGGAAAAGTGTCGAAATAGGCACCTTAAAACTTCGGAAAAGTGTGGCTGGATGACAAAACAGCACTTAGAAGCCGGCGCTGGATGCGGGATCCTGCGGCCGCCTTCAGCTCTCGCTACTCATCGTCCCCGTCGTTGGGGTCGCCCTTGAGGGTGTTGATGTCCAGGTACTGGTTGTCGTCCTCTTTTTGCTGCGTTGCCGATTCGGACGCGGTGGGGCCGCGGAACAGCTGGAATCCCTCAAACGCAATGACGCCGAGCAGGGCAATGATAATGGCGATAAAGGCAACCTTGACTGCCTGCGGAAATTCCGAGAAACGCAGCGCCTTTTCCTCGACGTAATAATCGGCGAAGCGCTCTTCGCCCGTGCTTTTGGTATACGCCGGCGCGGATGCGGCCTCCGGGTCATATTCCGGTGCAGGCGTGGCGGCGTACGGATCGTTGAGATAATCGCTCGATGCGGTGCCATAATCCTCGGTCTCGATGCGACCGGTGCCAGCATGGCCATCGGAATAATCGGAATATGTCGCACCGCCCTCATAGCCCGCGGCGCTCGTGTCGGCGGCAAAAAGCGGGTTAACTGGAACATCGAGCGCCGGCATGCCGGTAGAGGTCTCATCCAGATCGGCTGCAGCCCAGGAATCGTAGGCAACTTGATGGGCAACGGGCTCATCGAGCCTTGCGACCGGAGGCTTGCGTGCCGCAGGAACAGGCAACTGCTGGGCGCTGTACATAACAGTGCTGTCGGCCGATTTGCCCTGCGTCGCTGCAGCGAGAAATGCCGCCGTCTCGGACGGGTCGCTTGCGGGGCGGGGAGCGGGCGTGGGCGCCGAAGTGGGTGCGGGCGTAGGCGCGGGCGCCGAAACAGGCGACTGCGCAGGAGTCGGCGCAGATGCGGGCTTAGGCGCAAGCGCGGGATTGGGGCTTGACGGGCGAGCCCCGCCGCCCATGAGTTCGTCGGCGGTCCACGGGCGATCATCCATCACGTCGTCAAGGCTTAGCGAAAACAGGTCGTCTTCACCCTCATCGAACATGCGGTGCACATGTCCACCAATTGCCGGAATCAATCCGCGACCGGTGCATGATGCCTTGCTCAACGCCATTCTGTCCCATCCTTTCGAAATACTAATGACATCGATTATATGGAACTTCCCAAGCGGCTCGGTCTTGGATTCGTGCTTTCCAGAACTCGCGCCCAAAAGGGGAGGGGCAATCCAGGCGAGTGCCTACTTGTCGCCGGCCGCCGCCTTGGCCTCATTGAGGTAGCTATAGAAGCTGTACTTGGAGATGCCAAAGAACTCGCAGGCGCGCTCGCTCGACTTGGAAATGAGGAAGGCGCCGCGACGGTCGAGGTAGCCAATGGCACGAATGCGCTCGTCTTTGGTCATGAGTGCCGCGGGCTTGCCCACAAACTGTTCGCACTCGTGCAGCAGGTCCTCGAGCAGGTCGCCGATGTTCTTGGTAATGGGCTCGGGCTCGGTATAGCCCGTGCCGCCGGTGCCGGTAAAGGCGTCGAGCGAACGCTCAAAAGCCTTCATGAGCGTAATGTCAAAGTTGATGCCCAAAATGCCGACGGGCTTGCCCTCGTCGTTGCGGATAAAGATGGTAGAGGACTTGAGCAGCTTGCCATCGGTGGTTTTAGTGAGGTACGGCTCGCGGTCGTGTACGTCGGTGGTGCCCTCGTGCATGGACTCAAACACGATATGGCTGGGGCCGTCACCCAGTTTGCGTCCGCTGACGTGGCCGTTTTCGATCACTACGATGGAGTGGTCCACGTCCTCGGTCTCCAGATCGTGGACGACGATTTCGCAGTTGGGGCCAAATTGGAGCGCCAAGCCGTGTGCAAGGCGCTTATAAAACTCAATCTGTGCGGGGGTCATAGGTGCCTTCCTAAAAATTAGTTTGGGCTCACTGTGCCATAAACCACACATGACCGCAAACAAATCCATCAACAAGGCAATTCATGACCGTTCGGCGGCGAAAAAGTACCGATTACGGCAACAAACAATTTGTTAGGTTTGCCAATCAAAAAGTGTGATAGAACATTACTAACAAACTTTTTGTTTGGCATCCACATAAAAGTTCAGCCGTGTGAATGGGATCGGGCTGAAACGCGTATGCGGGGGCCGGCAAGAGAGGACTTAAGGAGTTCACCGTATGGCCGATAAGATCCAGTGGGCGAGCAACACGATGCCCAAGAGCGATGACAAGCACTTGGGAATCATGAGTCTCGACCACGTGAAGAAGGCCCGCGCCTTCCACCAGTCGTTCCCCCAGTACACCGTCACTCCGCTTGCCCGCCTGGATGGTCAGGCTGCGCGCCTGGGCCTTTCCAACCTGTGCGTTAAGGACGAGAGCTATCGCTTTGGCCTCAACGCCTTTAAGGTTCTGGGCGGCTCATTTGCCATGGCCAACTACATTGCCGACGAGACCGGCAAGGACGTTGCCGACTGCACCTTCGATTACCTGACCTCCGATCAGCTGGCCGAGGACTTTGGCCAGGCCACCTTCTTTACCGCCACCGACGGCAACCATGGCCGCGGCGTGGCATGGGCTGCCAACAAGCTGGGCCAGAAGGCCGTCGTTCACATGCCCAAGGGTTCCACTAAGCCCCGCTTCGATAACATCGCCGCCGAGGGCGCAACGGTGACCATCGAAGAGGTCAACTACGACGAGTGCGTGCGCATGGCCGCCGCCGAGGCCGACGCCTGCGAGCGCGGCGTCATCGTTCAGGACACCGCCTGGGAGGGCTACGAGAAGATCCCGTCTTGGATCATGGAGGGCTACGGCACCATGGCTTCCGAGGCTGCCGAGCAGCTGCGCGAGATGGCCATCAACCGCCCGACCCACGTGTTTGTCCAGGCTGGCGTGGGTTCGCTCGCCGGTGCCGTGGTGGGCTACTTCACCAACCTGTATCCCGATAACCCGCCCACCTTTGTTGTGGTCGAGTGCGCGCCTGCCGCCTGTCTGTACAAGGGCGCTGCCGCCGGCGACGGCGACCCGCGCATCGTGGACGGCGACATGCCTTCCATCATGGCCGGTCTGTGCTGCGGCGAGCCCAACATTCTGGGCTGGGATATCCTGCGCAACCACGCCACCGCCTTCGTGTCCTGTCCCGACTGGGTCACCGCTCGCGGCATGCGCACCCTGGGCGCTCCCGAGAAGGGCGACCCGCGCGTCATTTCCGGCGAGTCCGGCGCTGTGACCACCGGCCTGGTCGAGACCCTCATGCTCGATCCCGAGTACGCCGAGCTCAAGGAGCTCATCGGCCTGGACAAGACGAGCTCCGTGCTCTGCTTCTCCACCGAGGGCGATACGGATCCCGACCAGTATCGCCGCATTGTTTGGGAAGGCGAATATCCCACTTGCTAATCGTTGGGGCGGAGTAAATAGGTATCGCTCCGCCACCTCACAGGTAGATTCCTTCGTTTGAAAGGTTATGAACAATGGCTAAAGAACTCGATTTCGACGCTATCAAGGCTGCTGCTGAGTCTCATCGTGCTGATATGACTCGCTTCCTGCGCGCTATGATCTCCCATCCCTCTGAGTCCTGCGAGGAGGGTGAGGTTGTTGCCTGCATCAAGGCCGAGATGGAGAGCCTTGGCTATGACGAGGTCAAGGTCGACGGCCTGGGCAACGTCATGGGCTTTATGGGCGAGGGCGACAAGATCATCGCCATCGACTCCCACATCGACACCGTCGGCATCGGCAACATCGAGAACTGGGATGCCGATCCTTATGAGGGCTACGAGACCGACGAGATCATCTACGGCCGCGGCGGCTCCGACCAGGAGGGCGGCATGGCTTCTGCTACCTATGCTGCCAAGATGATGAAGGACATGGGCCTCATCCCCGAGGGCTACAAGATCATGGTCGTCGGCACCGTCCAGGAAGAGGACTGCGACGGCATGTGCTGGCAGTACATCTACAACAAGGACGGCATTAAGCCCGAGTTTGTCATTTCCACTGAGCCCACCGACGGCGGCATCTATCGCGGTCACCGCGGCCGTATGGAGATCCGCGTCGACGTTCACGGTACCTCCTGCCACGGCTCTGCTCCCGACCGCGGCGACAACGCCATCTACAAGATGGCTGACATCATCGCCGACGTCCGCGCCCTCAACAACAACGGCTGCGACGAGTCGACCGACATCAAGGGTCTCGTCAAGATGCTCGACCCCAAGTACAACCCCGAGCACTACGAGGATGCCCGCTTCCTGGGCCGCGGCACCTGCACCGTCAGCCAGATCTTCTACACCAGCCCCAGCCGCTGCGCCGTGGCCGATTCCTGCGCCATCTCCATCGACCGTCGCATGACCGCCGGCGAGACCTGGGAGTCCTGCCTGGACGAGATCCGCAACCTGCCGGCCGCCAAGAAGTACGGCGACGACGTGAAGGTCTCCATGTACATGTACGACCGTCCGTCCTGGACCGGCGAGGTCTACGAGACCGAGGCTTACTTCCCCACGTGGATCAACAAGGAGACCGCTCCGCACGTCAAGGCTCTCGTCGACGCCCACAAGGCCATGTTCGGTGACGAGCGCATCGGCTGCGAGCCCAGCATGGACAAGCGCACCGGTCGCCCGCTGTGCGACAAGTGGACCTTCTCCACGAACTGCGTTTCCATCCAGGGCCGCTACGGCATCCCCTGCGTGGGCTTTGGCCCGGGTGCCGAGTCTCAGGCTCACGCTCCCAACGAGGTCACCTACAAGGACGACCTGGTCACCGCTGCTGCCATGTACGTGGCTGCCCTGAACCTCTACGATCCGAGCAAGGCCGATGGCGACGCCACCGTGTTCCGCGCCGGTCTGACCAACAACAAGATCGATTAGTCCCATTCCTCGATTTTGTTGAGCCGGGGGCTGCTCGTGTCCCCGGCACCCCCTGTTGACTTGGGGCCCGCGGTCGTTATCTCCCATGCTTCCTCAACGGTGGCGGGTCCTCGTCATGGTGCTCTGCATGTTCTAGCCACACGCGCATGCCGGAGCACATCTACTCATTGCGATCGTTTCATCTTTAGAAAGGACATTTCCATGGACGCTAAGTTTACCGAGCTCGTCGAGCAGCTGAACGGCCTCGATTTTAAGGGTATGTACGGCAGCGACTTCCTGCACACCTGGGACAAGACCACCGATGAGCTCAAGGCTCTCTACATCGTCGCCGACGCACTGCGCGAGCTGCGTGAGAACAACGTTTCGTCCAAGATCTTCGACTCGGGCCTGGCCGTCTCCCTGTTCCGTGACAACTCCACCCGTACGCGCTTCTCCTTCTCTAAGGCCGCCAACCTGCTCGGCCTCGAGCTGCAGGACCTGGACGAGAAGAAGTCCCAGATCGCTCACGGCGAGACCGTCCGCGAGACCGCTACCATGATCTCCTTCATGGCCGACGTCATCGGCATCCGCGACGACATGTACATCGGCAAGGGCGACGCCTACATGGCCGAGGTCTCCGAGTCCGTTCAGCAGGCCTACGAGGACGGCGTTCTGGATCACCGTCCCACGCTCATCTCCCTGCAGTCCGATTCCGACCACCCCACGCAGTCCTCTGCCGACATGCTCTACCTCATCAACGAGTTTGGCGGCCTCGAGAACCTCAAGGGCAAGAAGGTTGCCGTCACCTGGGCCTATTCGCCCTCTTACGGCAAGCCGCTGTCCTGCCCGCAGTCGCTGATCAGCCTGCTGCCCCGCTTTGGCATGGACGTCACCCTGGCCCACCCCGAGGGCTACGACCTCATGCCCGAGGTCGTCGAGCGCGCCCGCGGCTATGCCGCCGAGTCCGGCACCACCTTTAAGCAGGTCAACACCATGGCCGAGGCCTTCGAGGGCGCCGACATCGTGATCCCCAAGAGCTGGGCTCCGTTTGCCGCCATGGAGAAGCGTACCAATCTGTACGCCGAGGGCGACGACGCCGGCATCGCTGCGCTCGAGAAGGAGCTGCTCGCCCAGAACGCCACCCATCAGGATTGGTGCTCCACGACCGAGCTCATGGAGAAGACCGCCAACGGCCAGGACACCATCTTTATGCACCCGCTGCCTGCCGACATCTCCGGTGTCTCCTGCGAGCACGGCGAGGTCAACGCCGACGTCTTCGACATGCACCGTGTGGGCATGTACAAGGAGGCCAGCTACAAGCCGTACGCCATCGCTGCCATGATGTTCCTGCAGAAGGTTGCCGATCCCGCCGCTACCCTCAAGGCCCTCGACGAGCGCAACACCGCCCGTTGGCTCCAGGCCTAAAGCCGGGTTGAGGTAAGCCATGTAAAGGGGGCGCTCTGCCAACCAGCGGGGTGCCCCTTTTTTGTATCGCGGGCGTGCGGGATAAGCGCTTTCGATGTGGATGCCCGCGGCGCGAGTTATGGGTACGATGGTTTCAGGGGAGGTATCACCATGAAACTTGGATGCGTCATTATGGCTTCGGGCGAGGGCAAGCGGTTTGGCTCTAACAAGATGCTTGCCGATATCTATGGCGAGCCGCTGATTGCCCGGACCATCGATTCGGTTCCCCGGGGCTTTGACGTCGTGGTTTCGACGCGTTGGCCCGAGGTCGCTCAGATTTGCGAGGACAAGCATTGCCCGTGCGTGCTGCACGATGGCGAGCTGCGCAGCGAAAGCGTCCGTGCGGGCCTTTCGTGGGGAGTCGAACGCAACTGGAAAGGTTGCCTCTTTTTGCCGGGCGACCAGCCGCTCGTGAGTTCGGATTCTTTTGAGGCCATGGTTCGTGCATTTGACGAGCGTGGCCGCAAACATCCGGTGCGTCTTGCGTGCAACGGTGAGCCTTCGAGCCCGGTGCTCTTTCCGGCGGAACTGTTCGATGCACTTATGTGTCTTGAGGGCAAGGACGGCGGCGGTTCGATCCTCAAAGGGCGCGTCGACGTTGCGCTGGTCGAAGCGCGCGCCTATGAGCTGTGGGATGTCGATACCGCCGAGGGACAGCGACGCATAACGGAGCATATCGCGGCCTGCTCGTATTTTGATCGCGTGGCCAACTGTATTAATCAATAAGGAGCAACATGATCATCATCAAAAACGGCGCGCTCGTGACGCCCCAGGGGCTTCGCCGCGCCGATCTTGCCATGGAGGGCGACAAGATTGTGCGGATTGCCGCGGCGATTGAGCCGGGCGAGGACGATACCGTCCAGGACGCCACAGACTGTTGGGTGTTCCCGGGCTTTATCGATGGGCACACGCACATGCAGTGCTGGACCGGCATGGACTGGACGGCCGATAGCTTTGAGACCGGCACACGTGCGGCTGCCTGCGGCGGTACCACGACCATCGTCGACTACGCGACGGCCGATCGCGGCGTGACCATGCCCGATGCCTTAGTCGAGTGGCATCATCGCGCCGACGGCACCTGCACCGCCAACTACGCCTTTCATATGGCACTCGCCGAGTGGAATGAGCGCAACCGCGCCGATCTTTCGGCCATGCGCGAGGCGGGCGTATCGTCGTTTAAGACCTACTTTGCCTACGATCATTTGCGCCTGGACGATGCCGAGACGCTCGAGGTGCTCGAGGAGCTCAAGCGTATTGGCGGCATACTGTGCGTGCATTGCGAGAACGGTACGCTGGTGAATGAGCTGCAGAAGCGCGTGTACGAGCAGGGGATTCATGGGCCCGAGGGGCATGCGCTCAGCCGCCCGGACGTGTGTGAGGCCGAAGCCGTGAGCCGCCTGCTGTATCTGGCGCACCTGGCCGGCGACGCCCCAGTCAACGTGGTGCACCTTTCGACCAAGTTGGGGCTCGGGGCCATTCGTGCGGCCAAGGCGCGCGGGCAGAAGAATATCTATGTCGAGACCTGCCCTCAGTATCTGATGCTCGACGACACCTGCTATCTGGAGCAGGGCGAGGACGGCTTTGCGGGCGCCAAGTACGTGATGAGTCCGCCGCTGCGCCATGCCGGCGACCGTGCCGCGCTGCGCGAGGCGCTTGTGGCCGGCGAGATCGATACGATTGCGACCGACCACTGCAGCTTTAACCTGCACGGGCAAAAGGACCGCGGGCGCGACGACTTCCGCGCGATTCCCAACGGCGGGCCCGGTGTGGAGCATCGTCCCGTCGCGATTGCCACGAGCTTTGAAGGGCAACTGGGCCCCGAGGATCTGTGCCGCTTGATGAGCGAGAACCCGGCGCGCGTCTTCGGCATGTATCCGCGCAAGGGCTGTCTTGCCGAGGGCTCCGACGCCGACGTGTGCGTGTGGGATCCCAAGGCACGCTGGACCATTCGCGCGGCGACACAGCATCAGGCCGTGGACTACACGCCGCTCGAGGGCTTTGAGGCGCATGGTCGCGCCAAGGCCGTGTTTGTGAACGGTGTGCTGGCGGCGCGCGATGGCGAGCCCACCGGAGCCCAACCCGGCCGCTACGTCCCCCGCTAGCAGCAAAGATGCCGTGTCCCCTCCGCAGTTGCGGTGAAATACGGACTGTTTGCGGCCGTTAGGCGGCCAAACAGTCCGTATTTCACCGCAACTGACGAGATGGGGCCGGCTATTTGAGGCTGCTGGCGACGACGGGACGGTCGAGAGCTGCCTCGAAGCGATCTGCCATCGTGGGGTCGCTGAGCGTGTCGACTTGGTTGAGCATGATGCGGGCATTGTTGAGGTTCAGCATCCGCAGCTCGGAATTGAGCACCTGGGCGACACGCTCGGGCGTGGCGATGTCGGTGGGTTCGCAACCGCAACGCTCGCAAAAGAGCTCGGGGCGGTGGACGGCTTCGTTGATGGGCTTGCCGAGTCCCGAGGCGCCGACGAGCCAGATGACGTTGGCCGTGCCGGCGGGAACGACCGGCTCCCACGGGGCGTGCGCCTTGAGCGGGAGCCGCTTGCTGCCGTCCGCCTCGGCCAGGACGTAGTCAAAGCGCTGCGCCAGCTGGTCGAGCGGCTCGGCAGGGGAGGAGAGCTTGCCCGTCTGGGGGTCCAAGACACCCGTCTGGCAGATGCTTCCGCGGCGCATGCCCGCGCAGGCCTCGCAGGTGCAACCGGGGACATGCGAGGCGCCCGGCTTCCAAGGCGCGGCGTCCAGGCGACGGCTCGACCCGTCCCACGGCACGCCAGCGACGGGGAACATGCGCGTGGTAGTGCAGAGGAGCACGCGGCCGCCAGCGCGCATAAGCTCAAGGCCGAGCGTCTTCAGCAACGTCGACTTGCCACCACTGCCGATAATCGCGGTAATGCCCGGCTCGATCCTGAGCGCCGTGGCAAGATTGCCGCTAACCGTTTCCATCTGTTCACCGCCGTATAATACTGTGATAATAAATAATCATCAGAGTAGCGGTCGAACCGCTTTTGCTCTGCTCAAACCGTAGCACAGGGAGGTGTCCCGGGAATGCTCGTTTATGTTCGCGGCGCCGGCGATATCGCCACGGGCGTCGCCGCTCGCTTGGTACGCGCCGGCGTGTCGGTCGTTATGGCCGATATCGCGGTTCCCACGTGCATCCGCCGCACAATCAGTTTTTGCGAGGCCATTCGCCTGGGCGAGGTCGAGGTTGAGGGCATTCGCGCTCGCCTGGCGCAGACGTCGGCCGAGGCGCTTGAGATTACCGGGGCTGGAGACGTCGCCGTCGTGGTGGACCCCCAGGCGCAGATGCTCGACGAACTGAAGCCCGCGGCTGTGGTCGATGCGATTTTAGCCAAGCGCAACCTGGGCACCACGCGCGACATGGCGCCTGCCGTCATCGCCGTGGGGCCGGGCTTTACCGCGCCGGTCGATTGCGATGCCGTGGTCGAGACTATGCGTGGGCATTTTTTGGGCCGTGTCATTACCCAAGGTTCGCCCCAGCCCAACACGGGCGTGCCGGGCATTATCGCCGGCTATGGCAGGGAGCGCGTTATTCACAGCCCCGTCGCCGGCGTGTTTCGGTCCGACCACGCAATCGGCGACATCGTGAGCGCCGGAGACGTGATTGGCTACGCCGGTGATACTCCCATGGTCACGCAGATTGATGGCTGCTTGCGCGGGCTATTGGCGAACGGCGTACAGGTGACTGAGGGCTTTAAATGCGCCGATGTCGATCCGCGCGGCGATGCCAGCTATATCAACTACATTTCGGACAAGGCGACGTCGGTCGGCGGTGGCGTGCTCGAGGCACTCGCTATGCTCACCGATATCTTTAGAGGATAGAAGGCGGCAATGGAAAAGCTCGATGTTGTGAATGCGGCGCTTGCCGCCCTGCGTGCTGGCGAGACGTGCGAGCTCGTGGTCGTGGCCGGCACGGCGGGGTCGTCGCCGCGCGGCGTGGGCGCCTGGATGGCCGTCTTTGCCGACGGTGGCCAGGCGGGCACTATCGGCGGCGGCAAGATTGAGCTCTTTGCGCTGGATGAGGCGCGCGAACTCCTGAGCGCGGGACAGTCGCGTCTGGTCCGCTACACCATGGGCGGCGAGAACTCCGATACCGGCATGATCTGCGGCGGAGCCATCTGCCTGTGCTATCTGCATCTGGATGCGACCCAGGCACCGTTGTTCCAGGAAATTGCCGACGTCTTGGTCTATCGGCGCATCGGCGACTTCGTCATCGACTTTGAGCCGTTTATCGCAAGCGCGCTCGAAAGCGACGCTGCCGAATACCATGGCGAGGAGTCGCGCCGCACCATTGTGGGTTGCCCCGGGCTTTCGCTGACGGAAGAGGGGAGTAAGGTCACCTACACCAACGCGGCCTCTGAGATTCCCGCGGCGCACATCGAGACGCTCTGCCCCGAGGGCTTGACCTACATCTTTGGCTGCGGACACGTGGGCGCCGCGACGGCGCGGGTGCTCACGGCGGCGGGCTTTGCCGTCGTGGCGTGCGACGACCGCCCCGGCACGCTGACCCCCGATTGGGTGCCCGGTGTCTACGATCGTCGCCTGGTCGATTACAAGAACCTGAGCGAGCTGTGTCCCATCGGTCCGCGCGACTTGGTGGTCGTCGCCACGGCGGGTCACAAGTCCGATATCGACGTGGTGATTCAGGCCATGCGTGCCAAGCCTGCCTACCTGGGCTGTCTGGGTTCGCGCCGCAAGACGGCCTTTGTGCGTGCCCGCCTGGAGCAGGAAGGTTTTACGCAGGACCAGATCGACGAGCTGCACCTTCCGATCGGCGTTGCCATCGAGGCCGAGGACCCCGAGGAGATCGCCATCTCCATCGCCGCCGAGATGATCCACCTGCGCCGCACCAAACTCGTCCCCCGCAAGCGCTAATCGCATCCCCACCAATAAGTTGCGGTGAAATACGGATTGTTTAAGCCTGTTAGGCCGCCCAACAGTCCCTATTTCACCGCAACTGCTTTTTGGGACCCATTTGTGCGGGGGAGTTGTGGAGTTGTGCAGGCAGACGAGGTTTTTCTGGAAATACGCTCCCGATGCGCGTATAGTACCGATTGTTTTGTCGGCTCCTGCTGTGTCGAGTCCAAACCGCAAAATGCCATGAGCGGCGCGGATGCAGCCAGGAGGCACGAGGACAACCCATCGTGGCCACGCCCCGTGCTTAAAACCCCAAGAAGGAGTGAACAATGGCAGAAGAGAAGTATGTGCCGCGTCTGAAGACCAAGTACAACAACGAGGTCAAGCAGCAGCTTCAGGACAAGTTCCAGTACGAGAACGTCATGATGATCCCCAAGTTTGAGAAGATCGTCGTGAACATGGGTGTCGGCGAGGCCGCTACCGATTCCAAGGCCATCGACGGTGCCGTGCGCGACCTGCGCGCCATCACCGGCCAGCAGCCGATGATCACCCGTGCCCGCAAGTCCATCGCTACCTTCCGCCTGCGCGCTGGTATGCCGATCGGCTGCAAGGTTACCCTGCGTGGCGACCGTATGTGGGAGTTCTTCGATCGTCTGACCTCCGTCGCGATCCCCCGTATCCGCGACTTCCGCGGCATCTCCGCCAAGAGCTTCGACGGCCGTGGTAACTTCTCCATGGGCGTCACCGAGCAGCTCATCTTCCCCGAGATCGACTTCGACTCCGTCGATCACCAGCGTGGTATGGACATCACTTTCGTGACCACCGCCAACACCGATGAGGAGGCCAAGGCCCTTCTGGACGCCTTCGGTTTCCCGTTCAAGAAATAGGTTCACCTGCCCTATAAGCGCCGTTCCCACAAGGGGGCGGCGCTTGGGGCGAACAATACTCTATGTGAGGAGGATATAAGTGGCTAAGACATCGATGATCGTCAAGTGCAATCGCAAGCAGAAGTTCTCTACTCGTGAGTACACGCGCTGCCAGCGCTGCGGCCGTCCGCACTCTGTGTACCGCAAGTTCGGCCTGTGCCGTGTCTGCTTCCGCGAGCTTGCACTCAAGGGCGAGCTTCCCGGCGTTAAGAAGGCCAGCTGGTAAGTCACTACCAGCGTTTCAAGCATCAGTTTGGAACAGGGAAAACGCGCTAAAAAGGCTTTGCCGTTAAGGGCGGCGAAGAACCAAGAGCACGTGTTCATCAAGAACGAAGGAGAATCTGTATGAACCTTACAGACCCGATCGCAGATATGCTTACGCGCATCCGTAACGCTAACTCTGTGAACAAGGCCACGGTCTCCATGCCGAGCAGCAAGAAGCTCGTCGAGATCGCTCGTGTTCTGCACGAGGAGGGCTACATCGAGGGCTACGATGTCGAGGACACCGTTCCCCAGAAGACTCTGCACATCACGCTTAAGTATGGTCCCAAGAAGGCTAAGGTCATCAACGGCATCCGCCGCATTTCCAAGCCGGGCCTGCGTAAGTACACCGGCGTTGCCGACATGCCCCGCGTCCGCGGTGGCCTTGGTACCGCCATTATTTCCACCAGCCATGGCGTCATGACCGACCGCGATGCTCGCAAGCACAACGTCGGCGGCGAGATCATCGCTTACGTCTGGTAATTCGCTCGGTAGGTAGAAGGAAAGGAGATCACCGTGTCTCGTATCGGTAATAAGCCTGTCCAGATTCCCGCCGGAGTCGAAGTGGCAGTCAACGGCAACAACGTTGTCGTCAAGGGCCCCAAGGGCCAGCTCGAGCTCGATGTCTTTGAGAAGCTCGCTATCAACGTCGAGGACAACGTCCTCACCGTTTCCCGTCCCGACGACGAGCGTGAGACCCGTGCCCGCCACGGCCTCACCCGCGCCCTCATCCACAACATGGTTGTTGGCGTTTCCGAGGGCTTCGAGAAGAAGCTCGAGCTCGCCGGCGTCGGTTACCGCGTGCAGCAGAAGGGTAAGAACCTCGAGTTCTCCCTGGGCTTCTCGCACCCCGTGATCGTCGAGGCTCCCGAGGGCATCACCTTCGAGGTTCCCGACAACACCCACGTGAACGTCAAGGGTATCAACAAGCAGCAGGTCGGTCAGATCGCCGCTGAGATCCGCGGCCATCGTCCTCCCGAGCCTTACAAGGGCAAGGGTATCCACTACGTTGGCGAGCACATCCGCCGCAAGCTGGGTAAGGCCGCCAAGTAGTCGTAACCGACTCACTCGCATAAGACCAGCACCCCGTCAGGTGCTGGCAAGATCAACCTTTTTAGGAGTTTACGTATGAACAAGCATAAGGCGAAGCTGGAAGGCCTCAAGCGTCGTCAGCGTCGTGTTCGCGGCAAGGTCTCGGGTACCTCCGAGCGTCCGCGTCTTCGCGTGACCCGTACTAACGCCAACATCTATGCCCAGATCATCGACGACAGCAAGGGCTCCAGCCTGACGCTCGTCTCCGCCTCGACCCTCGAGGCCGAGTTCAAGGGCACCCACACCTCGAACAAGGAGGCTGCGGAGAAGGTCGGTCAGCTCGTTGGCAAGCGCGCCATCGAGGCCGGCATCACCAAGGTCGCCTTCGATCGCGGTGGCCGTATCTACCATGGCCGCGTCAAGGCCCTCGCCGACGGTGCTCGTGCCGCCGGTCTCGAGTTCTAGGAGGTATGTAGCACATGGCTCGTAATCAGAAGCAGCAGCGCGAGGCCTCCGAGTTCGAGGAGCGCGTCGTTTACATCAACCGCGTGTCGAAGACCGTCAAGGGTGGTCGTCGCATGAGCCTCGTCGCTCTCGTCGTCGTTGGCGACGGCAAGGGCAACGTCGGCGTTGGCATGGGCAAGTCCGCTGAGGTGCCCATGGCCATCTCCAAGGCATCTCTCGATGCCAAGAAGAACATGTTCCACGTGCCGGTGACCGAGCAGGGCACCATCCCGCACGAGGTTCTCGGCCACTTTGGTGCCGGCCGCATCATCATTAAGCCCGCTGTCGAGGGTACCGGCGTTATCGCCGGCGGCGCTGTGCGTCCCCTCTTTGAGCTTGCTGGCATCAAGAACGTCCTGTCCAAGTCCCTCGGTACCGACAACGGCCTCAACATCATCAAGGCTGCCGTCGAGGGCCTCAAGGAGCTCTCCAGCCCTGAGGACGTCGCGGCTCGCCGTGGCCTGACGGTCTCCGAGATGTTCGTCGGTAAGGAGAACTAAGCATGGCTGACACCATCAAGATCAAGCAGGTCCGCAGCACCAACGGTTGCAAGCAGGACCAGGTCCGTACTGTCCGTGCCCTCGGTCTCCACAGGATCCGCGAGGTTCGCGAGATTGCTGACAACGAGTCCGTCCGCGGCATGATCTTCAAGGTCAAGCACCTTGTCGAGATTGTAGAGGAGTAGCAAATGCAGCTTCACGATCTTACTCCCGCGCCCGGTTCCACCAAGAATCGCAAGCGCGTCGGCCGTGGCAATTCTTCGGGTCACGGCACCACTTCTGGCCGCGGCCAGAAGGGCCAGGGTTCCCGCTCTGGTGGCACCAAGGGTGCCGGCTTCGAGGGTGGCCAGACTCCGCTGGCTATGCGCCTGCCCAAGCTTCCGGGCTTCCGCAACCCCCGTCGTATCGAGTACACCGCTGTTAACGTTGAGCGTCTCGAGCGTAAGTTCGAGGACGGCGCTGTGATCGACGGTGCCGCTCTTAAGGCCGCTCGCATCACCAAGAGCGAGTTCGAGCCCGTCAAGGTGCTCGGCAATGGTGAGCTCACCAAGAAGTTCACGGTCAAGGTCGACAAGGTCAGCGCTTCTGCGCAGGCCAAGATCGAGGCCGCCGGCGGAAAGGTCGAGCTGCCGTGCTAAATGGTCTTAAGAATGCTTTCCGCATCAAAGAATTGCGCGAAAAGATTCTTTTTACCATAGCTATGCTCGTCGTGTACCGCATTGGTGCGCACGTTCCTGTGCCCGGCATTCCCTTCCAGGGGATGCTGGGCCTTTTCTCGACCGATAACAATTCGGTCGCCGCAGGTGCTATGGCCCTCCTGAATCTTTTCTCTGGCGGCGCGTTGAGCTATGTGTCGGTGTTTTCGCTGGGCATCATGCCTTACATCACCAGCTCGATCATCCTCCAGATGCTCCAGGCCGTCGTGCCTTCCCTGCATGAGCTTGCCCGCGAGGGCGAGGTCGGTCAGACCAAGATTACGCAGTATTCGCGTTACCTCACCCTGGCTCTGGCAATCCTCAACTCCGTGGGTTACCTCTTCCTCTTTAAGAGCTTCGGCATCAGCTTCAATGGCGCCGGCGCTCCCGAGATCATCTTCGACCTCATGATCGTCGGCACGCTCACTGCGGGCGCCATGCTGATCATGTGGATTGGTGAGCTCATCACCCAGCGCGGTATCGGCAATGGCATGTCGCTGATCATCTTCGCGAACATCATGGCCGGTCTGCCGCAGGCTATCTTCTCCAGCACCGAGGGCAACGCCGGTGGCATCATCACCATGGTGATCATCTGCGCCATCATCCTGCTGGTTATCCCGCTGATTGTTTTCCTTGAGCGCGGCCAGCGCCGCATCCCGGTCTCCTACGCTAAGCGCGTCGTGGGCCGTCGCATGATGGGTGGCCAGACCACCTACCTGCCCATCAAGGTCAACACCGCGGGTGTCGTGCCGATCATCTTCGCTTCGGCGCTGCTGTACTTCCCGGCTCAGATTGCCGTGTTCTTCCCCGGCATCGGCTGGATTCAGGCAGTTGCCTCCGCGCTTTCGACCGGTTGGCTCAACTGGGTGCTTAACGTTGTCCTCATCGTGTTCTTCGCTTACTTCTACACCTCCATGGTGTTCAACCCCGATGACACGGCCGATAACCTTAAGAAGCAGGGCGGCTTTATTCCGGGCGTCCGTCCGGGTAGGGCTACCGCGGCCTACATCAAGAACGCGCTCAACAAGATCACGCTTCCCAGCGCTGTCTTTTTGGCGCTCATCGCCATCGTGCCTTCGATCATCTTCTCCTTCACGGGTAACCATCTGATCCAGGCATTTGGCGGCACGTCCATCCTCATCATGGTCGGCGTCGTGCTCGACACGGTCGATAAGCTCGAAGGCCAGATCAAGATGTATGATTACGATGGATTCTTTAAATAGGCTAGAGGAGGATTGCTCATGAACCTCGTATTGCTCGGAGCTCCGGGTGCCGGTAAGGGCACCGTCGCACAGGAGCTCGTCGCCGAGTTTGGCGTCGCCCACATTTCCACGGGCGACCTGCTGCGTGCTGCCGTCAAGGGTGGCACCGAGCTTGGTATTCAGGCTAAGAAGTACATGGACGCTGGCGAGCTCGTTCCCGACCAGCTCGTGATCGACCTTGTCAAGGAGCGCCTTGCCGCCGATGACGCCCAGCAGGGCTTCATCCTCGACGGCTTCCCGCGCAACACCGCCCAGGCTGTGACGCTCGATTCCGAGCTCTCCGCCATGGGTCGCGAGATCGACTGCGCCCTTCTGGTCGATGTGGCCCCCGAGGTCATTATCGATCGTCTGTCTTCGCGTCGCACCTGTCGCGCATGCGGTTACACCGGCACCGCTGCCGATGCTACCTGCCCCAAGTGTGGCGGCGAGATGTATCAGCGCGACGACGACAAGCCCGAGACCATCAAGAACCGTCTCGACGTCTACGAGAAGTCCACGAGCCCGCTCGTCGACTACTATCGTGGCCAGGGTCTGCTCAAGTCGGTCAACGGTGACCAGGCTCGCGAGACCGTGTACGGGGATGTCAAAGAGGCTCTCGGTCTATGATCAAGATTAAGTCTGCAACGCAAATCGAGCAGATGAAGAAGGCAGGAGCGCTATCTAAGATGGCGCTCCGCCACGTTGGAGCCATGGTGCGCCCCGGCGTTTCGACTTTTGAGCTCGATCAGCTCGCGGAGCAGATTATCCGCATGCATGGCGGCACCCCGGCCTTTAAGGGTTACGGCGGGTTCCCGGGAACCATTTGCGCATCGATCAACGATGCCGTGGTTCACGGTATTCCCAACCCCGACATGATCCTGCGCGATGGCGATATCATCTCCATCGATACGGGAGCCGTTGTCGACGGTTGGGTCGGCGATAACGCTTGGACGTTTTTCGTCGGTACCCCCACGCCCGAAGCCAAGGCTTTGTGCGAGGTCACGCGTGATTGCCTTAAGGCTGCCATTGAGCAGGCTGTTCCCGGTAACCATATCGGGGACGTCGGTTATGCCGTTCAGTCCCTCGCCGAGTCTCACGGTTACGGCGTGCTTCGTGATTATGTGGGCCATGGCATTGGCCGCGTGATGCACGAGGACCCCAATGTTCCTAACTATGGAAAGAAGGGGAGGGGCGTTCGCCTCCAGGCCGGCATGGTCATTGCCATCGAGCCGATGGTTACGATGGGTTCCAACCATGTGAGCACGGGCTCCGACGGTTGGATTGTTACGACCAACGACCACCTGCCCGCCGCGCACTACGAGAACACCGTCGCCATTACCAATGACGGTCCGGTGATTCTCACCACGGATGCCCAAGGTGCTTGGTGTTCGCTCCAAGGCGGAGAAATGTAACAAGTTCCACTTAGTTGTGGAGCCATTACGAAGTTATTACGATGCGTGCATACGTGTTGTAGAATACTCAATCGCTGTCGTTTTCTAGAGAAAGATGATTGCTTGTGAAGAAGGAAGACGCAATTGAGCTCGAGGGTACGGTAAAGGAACCGTTGCCCAACGCCATGTTTAAGGTCGAGCTCGAGAACGGTCATTCGGTTCTGTGCAACATTTCTGGCAAGATCCGAATGAATTACATCCGTATTCTCCCCGGTGACAGGGTTGTCGTGGAGCTTTCCCCGTACGACCTGACCCGCGGCCGCATCACCTATCGCTACAAATAGCGGCACGCATACACGCACTCCATTTCCGACTGCAGGCTTAGCTCAACCTACGGTCGGATTGTGTGTGAAGACCAGCCATAGTTTTAAACGCCTGCGGCTGGGCGAGTAGATAGTAGGGAAGTAGTTTGAGCGCTACCGAAAGGAAGAACGATGAAGGTACGTCCTTCGGTCAAGAAGATGTGCGATAAGTGCAAAATCATTAGGCGCCATGGCAAGGTCCTCGTCATTTGCGAGAACCCCCGTCATAAGCAGCGTCAGGGTTAAGAGAGGAGACTACGTTGGCCCGTATTAATGGTGTCGACCTCCCGCGTGAGAAGCGCGTTGAGATCGGTCTGACCTACATTTACGGCATCGGCCGCACCACTGCGACGAAGATTTGCGTCGAGTGCAACGTTAACGTGGATACGCGCGTTAAGGACCTCACCGAGGATGAGGTTAACGCCATCCGCGATTATATCGATAAGAACCAGATCATGGTTGAGGGCGACCTCCGCCGTGAGCGCAACCAGAACGTCAAGCGCCTTATGGACATCGGCTGCAACCGCGGCCTTCGTCACCGCAAGGGCCTCCCGGTCCGCGGCCAGCGCACCCACACTAACGCTCGTACCCGCAAGGGCCCGAAGCGTCAGATCGGTGCTAAGAAGAAGAAATAAGGAGCGCTAGATAGATGGCTACTGCTAAGAAGAACGTTCGCGCTGCCCGTCTGAAGCGCGCGGACCGTAAGAACATTTCCGTGGGCCAGGCTCACATTCGTTCTACGTTCAACAACACGATCGTTTCGATCACCGATCCCCAGGGCAACGTCATTTCCTGGAAGTCGGCTGGCCAGGTGGGCTTCAAGGGCTCCCGTAAGTCCACGCCGTTCGCTGCCCAGATGGCTGCCGAGGCTGCTGCCAAGCAGGCCATGGAGCACGGTATGAAGAAGGTTTCCGTCTTCGTCAAGGGCCCCGGCTCCGGTCGTGAGACCGCCATCCGCTCCCTCCAGGCTGCTGGCCTCGAGGTCTCGAGCATCCAGGACAAGACCCCCATTCCGCACAACGGCTGCCGCCCCAAGAAGCGTCGCCGCGTGTAACTGAAAGGATCGTATCAATATGGCAATCGACAGGACTCCTGTTCTTAAGCGCTGCCGTCAGCTCGGGATCGATCCCGCTGAGCTCGGTTACAGCAGCAAGAAGGAATCTATCCGTCAGCCCAAGCGCCGTCGCAAGGAATCTGAGTACGGCATGCAGCTGCGCGAGAAGCAGAAGGTCAAGTTCATCTATGGCGTTCTGGAGAAGCAGTTCCACGGCTACTTCAACAAGGCCCGCAAGATGAACGGCGTCACCGGTGAGAACCTCATGATCATCCTTGAGTCTCGCCTCGACAACGTCGTCTTCCGTCTTGGCTTCGCCCGCACCCGCAAAGAGGCTCGTCAGTCCGTCCGTCACGGTCACTTCACCGTGAACGGCAAGCGCGTGGACATCCCGTCCTACCGCGTCAAGGCCGGCGACGTCGTCGCTGTCGGCGAGAAGTTCCGTGACCTCCTCCCCATCAAGGAGGCCCTGATTTCCTCCGAGCGCTTTGAGGTCCCTGGCTGGCTCGAGGTCGATATCGAGAAGCTGTCTGGTAACGTGCTCGCTCTGCCGACGCGTGAGCAGATCAGCGGTGATATCAACGAGCAGCTCATCGTCGAGCTCTACTCTAAGTAGTCCATCCGGGCTGCTGAGGCTGGAGGTAATACATGTCAGAATTCATTAGGCCTCAGGTTCAGGTCGAAGAGATCAACGAGACGTCTGCTCGTGTCTCCGTCGAGCCGCTCGAGCGTGGCTACGGCGATACTCTGGGTAACTCCCTTCGTCGCGTTCTTCTGTCCTCGCTCGAGGGTGCCGCCGTCGAGGCTATTCAGATCGATGGTGCGCAGCACGAGTTCATGACCATCCCTAACATGGTCGAGGATGTCACCGACATCGTCCTGAATGTCAAGGGTCTTGTCTTCAGGGCTCTCGGCACGACCGACGAGGCGACCGCCACCATTTCGGTTGACGGCCCCTGCGAGGTCACCGGTGCGGACTTCTTTATTCCGTCCGAGTTTGAGCTGGTCAACCCCGAGCAGCACATCGCTACGCTCACCGAGGGTGGCCATCTCACCATGAGCATGCGCATCGGCTATGGCCGCGGCTATGTTTCTGGCGAGGCCAACAAGCGCGACAACGATCCCATCGGTGTGATCCACGTCGACTCGCTGTACTCGCCGGTTTCCCGTTGCGCCAAGCTCGTTGAGGCTTGCCGTGTCGGTCAGCACACCGACTACGACCGCCTTGTCCTCGAGATCGAGACCAACGGCTCCATCGCCCCGCGCGACGCCGTGGTCCAGGCTGCCAATATCATCAACCAGCATATGGCCGCCTTTATGAACCTTGCCGAGACCCCCGAGGTCGAGGAGGAGGCTTCGATCTTCGCTCCCGAGGTCACCAACGACAACGCCGAGCTGGACAAGCAGATCGAGGATCTGGACCTTTCCGTCCGTTCCTACAACTGCCTTAAGCGCGCCAGCATTCACTCGGTCCGTCAGCTCGTTGAGTTCTCGGAGAACGATCTGCTCAACATCCGTAACTTCGGTGTTAAGTCGATCGAGGAAGTGAAGGACAAGCTTGAGTCCATGGGCCTGAGCCTGAAGGCTTAATGCTTCGCATATTTGAGGAGAAACTAGACCATGCGTCATAACGTTAAGAAGGGCCTGAAGCTCGGCACCGATGCGAGCCACACCAAGGCCATGAAGAAGAGCCTTGCTAAGGCCCTCTTCGAGAACGACCGCATCAAGACCACCGAGACCCGCGCTAAGGCGCTGCGTTCGGTCGTCGATCCGATCATCACCTGGGCCAAGAAGGGCGACCTGCACTCTCGTCGTCTGGCTATCGCCAAGCTCGGCGATAAGCAGCTCGTTGCCGAGATCTTCGACAAGGCTGCTCAGGGCATGTGGCAGGACCGCAACGGCGGTTACACCCGCATCATGAAGCTCGGTAACCGCAAGGGCGACAACGCTCCCATCGTTATCATGGAGCTCGTCACCGAGCCTTGCACGCCTAAGGCCAAGAAGGCTGCTCCGGCCCCCAAGAAGGCCGCTGCTCCCAAGAAGGTCGAGGCTGCCGAGGAGGCTCCTGCTGAGGAGACCGCTGAGTAGACAATCCGTCTGCATAGGCTATATTCGAGGGGTACGTTCGCGTACCCCTCTTTTTTTGTCGAAATGCCATTGCCTGTTTGTTGGGAGCGTCCATGACCGCGCCGTCTGATTTCAATTCGATTCCCGAGCTCGATGCCACGCTCGTTTTCCGCGTGGCCTACGATGGCTCGTCCTACAGCGGCTTTGCCGAGCAGCCCGGTCAGACGACGGTTGCGGGCGAGCTGCGCCGCGCTATCGAGACGCTCCTGCGCCGTCCGATTGTCCTGACGTGCGCGGGGCGTACCGATGCCGGCGTACATGCCGTGGCTCAGTACATCAGCGTGCCCGTAACGGACGCTGAGCTCGCTTGTACGCGCCGTAGGTGGCTGCGGGCTATGGATGCCCTGCTACCCAAAGATATCGCCATAAACGAGGTCTACAAGGCCCGTAAAGGCTTTTCTGCACGCTTTGATGCGCGTTCACGTACATATACGTACCGTATTGCCGATCGCGACGCGCGTCCCGTGCTCTCACGGGGTGCCGTGTGGTGGCATCGCTATCCCTTGGACGTCGAGGCCATGTCTGCGGCCTGTCCCGCGCTTTTGGGTGAGCAGGACTTTAAGACCTTTTGCAAGGTTGCCTCGGCCGTTGGCAAGCCCACGCATCGCTGCGTGATGCGTGCCGAGTTTGGCCATGAGGTTGCGTTTGGCGAGGACATCCTGACGTTTACCATCGAGGGCAATGCGTTTCTGCATTCGATGGTCCGCACGATCGTGGGCACGCTTGTCGAGATTGGCATGCATCGCCGTGAACCCGAGTGGATGCGCGAGGTCATCGATGCTTGCGACCGTACCGCTGCGGGCCCCACGGCTCCTGCCTGCGGCCTTACGTTTATGGGGGTGGATTACGATCCCGCCGAGCTTGTCGTGCTCGACTAGGGGAGGGCTCGACGCGTCGTGCGTCGACACCTGTCATCTGTGGGCTGCGCGTGTGCAACATCTGTTCTTGACGTGCAATACAACTGGTGTCTCATTGCTTTTATTGCCGGGGTGTACCATGAACCACGGTTTGATTTATTGCTGTCGAGAGGACGGATAACTTGGTTCGACGTGGCTCGCATCCGCGACTTTCGGTGATCCTTGTGGTAGAAGGTTCGCCCAGCTATGCGATGCGTGCGCTCGAGAGTATCCAGAACCAAGACCTCTACGATTTGCAGATTGTCGTTGTCTGCCGCGATGCTGCGCCTGGTGTGCGCCATTCGCTTCAAGTTGCCGCCGACAGGGACATCCATATTGATTTGATTGACGTCGAGGACGCGAAGCGCGGCGCTTGTCTTCGTGCCGGTTTTGCTGCCTCGCGCGGCTCTCAAATCATCGCCATGAACGCCGATGAGTGGTTTGCTCCGCAGTCTCTTTCCAAGATGGTCGATATCGCGTGCGATACTGCGGCAGACATAGTGCTCCCCACGGTGTCGCTCGACCGCTATGATGCACATCGAGAGCGCCATTCGCGCGTCTTGGATGCTGCTCATATTTCCATTGATAGCAAATCTTCGATGGTGACCGGGCTGTCCCAGTTGATTTTAGGCGGCCTAGTCGTTCAGACCTCTGGCGTGATGTATAGCCGTCCGCTGTTTGAGGCATGCCTTTTGTACGACAAGGCGTTTCGCACAGTTGGGTTTATGGCGTGCTCGCTCTCGCGGGCGCAGCGCGTCTCCGGATGCGGCGACGCTTGTTTCCACGCGGCGGCACCTAAGCTTACAGATGCCTTTGATCCCACCATGTATGCCAAGGTATCCGATGACACCCGGGCGCTCGACGAGCTTACGGACTCACTCTCGGAAGCAGATAGCGGTGGTCGGCTCAAGCTGGCAACCCAAAAGTTCTACTTTGCCGGACTGGTCGCCTGCATCGAGAATTTGTGTCTGAGCCCGCATGGGGTGTCGTCAATCGAGCGTTCCGCCCGTATGCGTGATATGCTCGAGGCGCCTCGAACCCGTCAGATGGTCGCCGCGCTCAAGGATAACCATCGGGGGCTCGGTCTGTTGTTTGGGCCGATCGCCAGCGCCAAGCCCGCGCGCTGCGTGATGTGTACGCATCTGGCAGCTTTTCTTAACCGGACGGGCGCAAAAACCGCCTAAACGGCTCATCTGGGGGTGCGGACAGAAAGTTGGACCGCGGGGCGGTCCGGACTGGAGGTTCGCATG
>UQUL01000016.1 GCA_900544235.1 uncultured Collinsella sp. | reverse complement strand
AACAGGAGGCCACTTAATGTGGCCTCCGTCGTGAGCAGGACTGTAGAGCAGGAAACTTTATCCGCGGACACCGCCGGGAATAGCAAAAGGGCGACCCCTGTACGGAATCGCCCTTGTTGAGCTGCTTATGTTTAGCTGTTACTCGGCGTCGTGGTGACGGCGGGGCTTGCGGCCTCCGTTGTCGCCGGGACGACGCGGGCGGTCGCTGCGCTCGGAGCGCTCACGACGCGGACGCTCACGGCGCTGGAAGTGCTCGCCGTCGCCCTCGGAGGCACCCTCGGCACGAGCCGGGGCCTCGGGCTTGTCCAGACGATCGAGCGAGATCTTGCCGCGATCGTCGACCTCGATGACGACGACCTTGACCTCGTCGCCCACGTTGAGGACGTCCTCGACCTTCTCCACGCGGCCCTTGGCGACGCGGGAGATGTGCAGCAGGCCGTCCTTACCAGGCAGCAGGTTGACGAAGGCGCCGAAGGGCTGGATGGAGACAACGCGACCGGTGTACTCCTCGCCCGGCTCGGGAACTTTGATGATGAGCTTGATGCGCTCGACGGCCTGGTCCACGGACTCGCCGGTGCCGCCGACAAAGACGGTGCCGTCCTCCTGGATGTCGACCGAAGCGCCGGTCTCGTCCTGGATGCCACGGATGACCTTGCCGCCGGAACCGATGACGTCGCGGATCTTATCGGTCGGAACTTGAATGGAGACGATGCGCGGAGCGGTGCTGCGCGTGGTGTGACGAGGCTCGGGAATCACGTCGAGCATCTTCTGCAGGATGAAGGCGCGACCCTCCTTGGCCTGCTGCAGAGCGCGGGCCAGGATATCGAAGGTGAGGCCGGTGGCCTTGTTGTCCATCTGCAGGGCGGTAATGCCCTCGGTGGTGCCGGTGACCTTAAAGTCCATGTCGCCCAGGAAGTCCTCGAGACCCTGGATGTCGGACAGGACCACGGTCTTGCCCTCCTCCTGGATCAGGCCCATGGCGATACCGGAGACCGGGCGCTTAATGGGCACGCCGCCGTCCATAAGGGCGAGCGTGGAGCCGCAAGTCGAAGCCATCGAAGAGGAGCCGTTGGACTCCATGACCTCGGAGACGACGCGGATGGCGTAGGGGAACTCGTTCTCGTCGGGAAGCACCGGAAGCAGAGCGCGCTCAGCCAGGTTGCCGTGACCGATCTCGCGGCGCTTGGGGCTGCCCATGCGGCCGGTCTCGCCGGTGCAGAACGGCGGGAAGTTGTAGTGGTGCATGTAGCGCTTGCCCTCGGTGGGCTCGATGGTATCCAGACGCTGGCCCTCGTTGAGCATGCCGAGTGACAGGACGGAGAGCACCTGAGTCTGGCCACGCTGGAACAGGCCGGAGCCGTGAACGAGCGGCAGGTAGTTGTCCTTCACCATGATGGGACGGATCTCATCGGCGGCACGGCCGTCGACGCGCTCACCGGTCTCGACGACCATGGTGCGCATGGCCTTCTTCTCGAGCTTCTTGAGCGCCACAGGGATCTCGCGCTCCCAAGCGGCCTGCTCCTCCTCGGTGAACTCGGCACGGATGGACTCCTTCAGAGCCTCGACCTTGCCGATACGGGAGAGCTTGTCGGCGTCGCGAAGGGCGGCTGCCATCTCGTCGTAGTGGGTGAAGATGCGCTCCTGGACCTCCTCGACGGGTTGGTCGAGCGGGTACTCCTTCTTGACGATGGGGCCGTTGACCTGCTCCCACTCGGCGACGAACTCGTCCTGAGCCTGGCAGAAGGCAGCAAGGGCTTCCTGGCCAAACTTCATAGCGGCGAGCATATCGTCCTCGGAGATCTCCTCGGCGCCGGCCTCGACCATCGAAATGAAGTCGGCAGAGCCGCCCAGCTCCAGGTCCAGGTCGGAGTTCTCGCGCTCCTCATAGGTGGGGTTGACGATAAACTCGCCGGTCTCCACGTTGCGGCCGATGCGCACGCAGGCAAGCGGGCCCTCGAAGGGCACGCCGCCAAGCGTCATGGCCAGGGAAGCACCCATGACGTTGATGACGTCGAAGGGGTTGACCTGGTCGGCGACGAGCGAGGTGGCGACGATGTGCACCTCGTTGCGGAAGCCGTCCGGGAAGCTCGGGCGAATCGGGCGGTCGATCATGCGCGCGGTAAGCGTGGCCTTCTCGCTGGGACGGCCCTCACGCTTGAGGTAGCCACCCGGGATGCGGCCGGCGGCGTACATCTTCTCGTTGAAGTCGACGGTCAACGGGAAGAAGTCGTAATTCTTACGCTCCTTGGAGACGACCACGGTGTCGAGCATCGTGGTATCGCCCTGCTTGACCAGACAGGCGCCGGTGGCCTGCTTGGCAAGCTCGCCGGACTCAAAGGTGTAGGTCTTGCCGTACAGCTCAAAGGTCTTGGATACGAGTGTCATTGTTCTCCTTTACCCCACAGGCCCCTTACCTGCGGGCTTCTCATGTGACGCGGGCCCCCTGCCCCCGCCACGCTTCAGAGCGTGATTGTTCGCGCCCTTACACAAAAAGAGCGCCCCGCTGCGCAGGACGCTCTTAGCATGTACAAATCCTTACTGGATGTTGTCGCGGATGCCCAGAGCCTTGATGAGCTCACGGTACTCGACGATGTCGTTCTTCTTGATGTAGGAGAGAAGACGACGACGACGGCCGACGAGCATGAGCAGGCCACGACGGGTGTGGAAGTCCTTCTGGTGGAACTTCATGTGCTCGGTCAGCTCCTTGATGCGCTCAGACAGGATGGCGACCTGAACCTTGGGGTTGCCGGTGTCGACCGGGGTGTTACCGAACTGGGCAGTCAGCTCCGCCTTGCGCTCTTTAGAAACAGTCATTGTTTCACCTTTCGTTTCTTGTCGCCCTCGGGCGACGCTATTCGCCTCGGACTGGGAAGTCGCCGGTGGAGCGAGCATCCAAGATCGAGGTACCAACAGGTCGGTATGTTACCACAAGCAGTCCGCACCTGCGCATCATCACCGACCCAACATGAATTCCATCGCACGGAGGCGCTGATCGGTGTGCGTCGCGGCCCAGACATGCGAAAGCCCCAACAAAAAGGCTGCGGTATGGGGGTCGATCCTCTCGGCCATGAGTGCATCGAAGGTCATGGACATGAGGGCGCGCAGCCATGCGACCTCGCCGGTCGACACCAGCTCGGCACCCGGAACGCTCGAAGCGCACGACCCGCACATGAGACCGCCCGCCTGGGGCGAAAAATACGACAACATGGGGTCTCCGCACAGCACGCAGGCCGAAAAATCGGGTCGATAGCCAACGTGCGACAGCAGTTTAAAGACATATGCCGCCACAAGTAGATCCATGTGTGCCGTGTCGAGCCCACTGCCCACCAGGGCAAGCGCTCGCTGCGTTATAGCAAAGGTGAACGGGTCCTCGGCGTCCTCGAACGAGCACACGCGCGCGACCTCGGCGATCGCGCTTGCCGCGCATGTCGTCTCGTAATCGGGCGCAACGCCGAGCGGAGCCTCCATAAGCTCGGCCTGGGAAACCACGTCGAGCGACCGTCCATGCGCAAGCAGCATATCGACGGTACAGAACAGCTCGCAGCGCGCCGCCAACCGCCCGCCGGGCTTACGCGCACCCTTTGCCACGGCACGAACCTGCCGACCCCGCTCGTCAAGCATCGTCAGGATCAGGTCGGTCTCTTTGAGCTTCGTCTTGTCGAGGACGAGCACCTTGGTGCGATATGTCCGGGAGCCTGCCATGCGTGCCGCGCGCCCTTAGTCCTCGGCGTTGTAGCCAAAGCGGCGAATCTGGGCCTCGTCGTCACGCCAGCCGGCCTTGACCTTCACGTCCAGCTCCAAAAAGACCTGCGTGCCAAAGATGCGCTCAAGATCGCGACGGGCGTCGATACCGATATGCTTGATCATCTCGCCGCCCTTACCGATGATGATGCCCTTTTGGCCCTCGCGCTCGACGTAAATGGTAGCGTGCACGCGCAGCACCTTCTTGGTCTGCTCGAGCGCATCGCAGATCACGCCCACGGAGTGCGGGATCTCGTCGCGGGTGCGGCGCAAGACCTTCTCGCGCACAAACTCGGAAACGAGCGTCTCGTCGGAAGCGTCGGTACCCATGTCCTCGGGGAACCAACGCGGACCTTCGGGCAAAAAGTGCGCAACGGTCTCGATAAAGGCGTCGACGTTGAAGTTCTTGACCGACGACGTCACGATCTCGTCGTCATATTCCATGAGCTCGTGGGCGGCCTTAAGCTGCTCCATGACCTGTGCGGGGTCGGCCTCATCGGCCTTGGTGAGCACCAGGACCTTCTTGGAACGGGCGCTCTTGACGCGCTCGGCAACCCAGGCGTCTCCCCTGCCGATCGGCTTGGTGGCATCAATCAAAAACGCGACGACATCGACATCGTTCAGCTCGAACAACGCGCTCTTGTTGAGCTCGGACCCCAGGCCGTCCTTGGGCTTATGAATACCCGGGGTATCGACAAAGACCAGCTGGTAGCCAGGACGGTTGACGACGGCGCGCATGCGGCGGCGGGTCGTCTGGGCCACCGGCGAGGTGATGGCGACCTTTTTGCCATAGCAGGCATTAAGCAGCGTGGACTTGCCGGCGTTGGGACGACCGACCAGGGCCACAAAACCGCTGCGGAAACCGGGCTCCACGTCACCAAAGCCCGCGAGGCTGTCGCCCTCGTCGCACAGGGCGTCGAGCTCCTCGTCGCTCATGCCCTCAAACGGGTCGAACTCCTCGACATCCTCATAGGCCTCTGACGCTTCGGCATCCACCACATCCAGGGACTCGTCGTCCAGAGTTTCATCGATAGGCTGCATATTGTCGGACATGGGAATCCCTTTCTAAATAAAGCCGAGCGCGTGGGCAAATACCAGCACGCCCACAATCGCGGCGGTGATGGAAAGAACGTATACAGAGGCGGCGGCGATGTCCTTCGCACGCTTAGCCAGCGGATGGAGCTCCTGGGTCGCTAGGTCGACGATAGCCTCCATAGCGGTGTTACACAGCTCGCCGTGAATCACCAGGCCACAACAGATGATAATCGTGGCCCACTCGGCAATGTCGAGCCCCACGATACAGCCGGCAATAATGGTGCACACGCCCGCCACGAGCATGACCTTGATGTTGCGCTCGGTCTTGACGGCGGTAACGAAGCCCTCCATGGCGTAGGAGAACGACTTTAAGAAGGACGGATGGTCCTTGTTCGATCCGGGAATCATAGACGGCTCCTAGTCGTGGGCGTGGTTGGTAATGGGGCCGACATGGACTAGCTTGGGGTCCTCGCCGCGCTCGAGCGCCAGATCGCGCAGGATGGCGTCCTCGCGGGCCTCCATGACCTCGGCCTCGTCGTCCTCGATATGGTCATAGCCCAGCAGGTGCAGCATGCCGTGTACGAGCATCAGACGGCACTCGTCAGCGGGGCTATTGCCAAAACCGGGGGCCTGACGGGCAATAACCTGCGGGGCCAAGATAATATCGCCGAGCTCGAGCGTCTCATCGGCGGGAATATCATCGTCAAAGGCCGAATCGCACTCAAACGAGAGCACATCGGTGGTGCGGTCGATACCGCGCCACTCGTGGTTGAGCTCGTGCATCTCGTCCTCGTCGACATACGAAAGGGAAATCTCGACTTCACGCTCAACGCCCTCGGCGGCAAGCACAACCTCGCAGATGTGCTCCACCTCCTGCGCGTCGAGCAGCGTATCGAGCTCGGCATCGTTGCTGATCAACACACTCAACGGGACTCCTTTCGGTCACGTACGCGCTTCTCACGCACATCATCATAAGTATCGTATGCCTCGACGATACGACCCACCAGGGCATGGCGCACCACGTCGGCACGCTCGAGGTGCGAAAATGCGACATCATCGACACGGCCCAAAATCTTCTCGACATCCGCCAAGCCGCCACGACGACCCACCAGGTCGCGCTGGCTCAGGTCGCCGGTAATCACGAACTTGGAGTTGAACCCAAGGCGTGTCAGGAACATCTTCATCTGCTCGGGCGTGGTATTTTGCGCCTCGTCGAGCACCACGAAGGCATCACTCAGCGTGCGGCCGCGCATGTAGGCAAGCGGGGCGATCTCGATCACGCCGCGCTCCATAAGCTCATCGGTGCGCTCGCGATCCATCATGTCAAATAGGGCGTCGTAAAGCGGACGCATGTAGGGATCGATCTTTTCCTCGAGGGTGCCGGGCAAAAAGCCCAGATTCTCCCCCGCCTCGACAACCGGACGCGTCAAGATCAGACGGCCCACCTCGTGACGCTTGAGCGCGGCAACGGCGAGCGCCATAGCCAGATAGGTCTTACCGGTACCGGCAGGACCCAAGCCAAACGTGATGGTATGCGAGCGGATGGCATCCACATAGCGCTTTTGCCCGAGCGTCTTGGGGCGAATGACGCGGCCGCGATACGAAAGCAGCACGTCATCGCGAAGCGACGTAGCCTCGTGCTCACCGTCGCGCAAGACAGCCAGGCAGCGAGAGACATCGTCGACAGACAGCGTGCGCCCGGCGGCCGCCTCGCGAAAAGCGTGTTCGAAAAAACGCGCCACGAGTTCGACCTCGTCCGGGTCGCCGCTCACGGCGATGCTATCGCCACGGGCGACCACGTGAGCGCGAACCAAACTCTCAAGCGCACGAAGAACGCCGTCGCCGACGCCCAAAACGCGCGAGGGATCAATTCCCTCGGGAACGGTAAGTCTAATCTTCGAGGCTTCCATGAACCTCCCTGCGTGCATGGACCAAGCCGGAATCATCGACTCCGATGATAGCAACATCGAGCAGGCACGGGGCTGTAAGTCCACAGGTATCGTCAAGACGGGCATGATGGAACGAGCCGAGCGTCAGGTTGTCACCATACTCGAGCACGGCACGCTCGACCGTGCCCACGCGACGACGAGCGTCGGCAATAGCGAGCTCCTGTGCGGCGGCCCGCATACGGCGGCTGCGCTCGGCCATAACCTCGGGTGGCACCTGGTCGGGCATGTCGGCAGCAAGGGTACCGGGACGCTTGCTGTAGCGGAACACGTGCATACGCGAGAAACCCACACGGCGGCACAGCGCCAGCGACTCCTCGAACTCCTCGTCCGTCTCACCAGGAAAACCGACGATGACATCGCACGAAAGGGACGCCTGGGGCAAGTTGGCGCGAATCATACGCACCGTGTCCTCAAAGGCCTCGGCGCTATAGGGACGGCCCATGCGATGCAGGGTCGCAGTGCAGCCGGACTGCACGGGCAGGTGCAAAAACGGGGCGATACGCTGCGGATAGCGCGCCATAACCTTAAGCAGGCGCTCGGAGATATCCATGGGCTCGACCGAGGAAATGCGCACATGCGGAATAGACGTGCGCTCCATGATGGCCTCGAGCAGCTCATCGATTTCGACGTGCTCGTCGGTCGCGCTCTTGCCATCGTAGGCACCCAGGTTCACACCGGTCAGCACCACCTCGGGCACGCCGGCCTCCTGGGCCTCGCGAACTTGCTCGAGCACGGACTCGACGGGCACGGAGCGCTCGGGGCCGCGTGCCTTCCACACAATGCAATAGGTGCAGCGATGGTTGCAGCCGTCCTGAATCTTCACGCCCAGGCGAGAGCGACCGAGCGCATCGACCACCTCGCCATCGCTGCAGGCGGGAACGCTATCGGATTCGACACCCAGCACCTCGCAGACGCGCTCGGCGACGTCAATCTTGGACGGCTCGGCGATCACGCGATCGGAGAGCTCCAGCAACTCCTCGGGATGCAGGTTGACGACGCAGCCGGTTACGACCACGTAAGGCTCGCCCGGATAGGCCAGCGCATGACGGACGGCCTTACGGGTCTTGGCCTCGGCCTCGCCCGTAACGGCACAGGTGTTAATGACGATCAGATCGGCATCCTGGGGCTCCACAATAGCAAATCCCAGGCGCATAAGATCGGCAGTGATACGGTCAGACTCAACCCGGTTGACGCGGCAGCCGAGGTTGACGACGGAAATATGGGGTGCGAGCACGCGGGCTCCTTAATCGAGGATATCGTCGAGGGCACTCTTGATACGGTCGGTCACCGACTTCTTACCGGAAGCGACGTCATCGCCCATCTCATCGGCAAAAGCACGGAGCAGCTCGCGTTGCTTATTGGAAAGATTGGTGGGAACGACCACGCGCAGTTGCACGATCAGGCGGCCACGCGAACCGCCACCGCCAATGCGCGGCATGCCGTAATTATTGACGCTCACGGTGTCGCCGTACTGGGCGCCGGCGGGAACCGTCACCTTAACGACCTCGTCGGGCATAATGCCTTCGACCTCGATCTCGCAGCCGAGCGCAGCTTGCGCAATCGAGATATCGCTCACCAGGTACAGGTCGTCACCGTTGCGCTTAAAGCGCTCATGGTCGGCAACGCGCACGTTGACGATCAGGTCGCCCGAGGGCTCGCCGCGAAGGCCGGCCTCGCCAAAACCACTCACGCGCAGCTGGCGACCGGTCGAAACACCGGCGGGAATATCGATGTCGATCTTTTCGTGCGAAGGCGTACGACCCTGACCGTCGCAGGTCTCGCAGGGATGATCGATGACCGTGCCCTCGCCATGGCAGTCGGGGCAAGGCGAAGAGGACTGAACCTGGCCCAGGAACGAGCGCTGGACCGTCGTGACATAGCCCGTGCCGTGGCAGCGGCTGCACTGCTTTTCCTGTGCGCCCTCGGCCCTACCGGTGCCGTTGCAATCCTCGCAGGGAGCAAGGCGGTCATAGCTGATTGTCTTTTTGCAACCGAGTGCCGCCTCCTCAAGGGTCACCGAAAGGGAGATGGCCATATCGCGGCCGCGACGACGCTCACGACGATTTCGGGCGCCACCGCCGGCACCGCCACCAAAGAACGACGAAAAGAGGTCGTCCATACCCATGCCGCCAAAAATATCGTTAATGTCGACGTAGCCCGAACCACCAGGGCCTTCGGCAGTGCCGTAACGGTCGTAGTTAGCACGCTTCTGCTCGTCGGAAAGAACGGAATATGCCTCGTTGAGCTCTTTGAACTTGGCCTCGGCCTCGGGGTCGTCCGAAACGTCCGGGTGTACGGTACGGGCCTTCTTTAGAAACGCGCGCTTAATCGTCCGCGCGTCGGCATCCTTGTCGACGCCAAGCACCTCGTAGTAATCCCTATTTTCCGACACGACCGAATCCTTCCGACTTTCATTATTGTCACAGTGCGTCCTATACCCAAGCTGGGCCGGCCGCAAACAGAGGGTTTGATGTTATTGCATTGCGTAGGGCGAAAGCATGGCACGCTGCGAGCAGCTCGCAAACCAAACCGACACGAGCGCAAACATAAATCCGTTGGCAAAACCGTTGACAAACTGCATCGCGCCGCGCTTCCACCACAGCAGGCTGCGATGCAGCACGCCGTCCGAGAGCACCATGAACAAGCCCATGGCAAACGGAATAAAGCACATCACGGCAAAGGCTGAGAACACGCCCGAGATGGCCGACAGCACCAAAAACGGCGCCACGATGCCCATCAGGTAAAAACCGGTACGGGCCTTGCCCTCCAGACGCTCGGCCTCAACATGGGCGCGACCGACCAGATCGCCACCCGAGGCACCGTTGGTGCCGGCGTGACCCATACCGCTAATACGGACCTCGTCGCCATCGTGCGTACCGGCAGGAAACTCAATCGTCTGCTCGGAGGTCACACGGGTCCGCCCGCTGCCGCCGCAATCGGGGCAGGGGTCGGCGACGACCTTACCGGAACCGCCGCACTCGGGGCAGACCGACTGGAACGTGCCGGCACCGAACAGGAAGGACAGGTCGACATCGATGTGGCCGCGACCACCGCAGCTCGGACAGGTATGTGCATGCTCGGACGAGACAGAACCCGAGCCTCCGCAGTGACCACAGGTATCGAAGCGCGTATAGCGGACGGTCTTGCGGGCACCGCCCTTGGCCTCCTTGGCGTCGAGCTTAATATCGACGACCACGTTGGCGCCGTTCTCGGGATTGTAGGCAGCCTGCCCGCGACGCGGCTGGCCCCAGGCGCCACCAAAGGGAAAGCCGCCCTCAAAGGGATTGCCATAGCCCGCGCTACCGGCGTAGCCGCCGCCATAGGGAGAAGCCGTAGGAGCGCCGGCGAAGGGATTGCCCGAGCGCATGGCGTCGTAGCGCGCACGCTTCTGCTCGTCCGAAAGCACGGCATAGGCCTCGGAAACCTCTTTGAACTTTTCCTCGGCATCCGGTTCTTTGTTGACGTCCGGATGGAGCTTGCGGGCCTTTTGCTGGAAGGCCTTCTGTATATCACGCGAGGTGGCGTCCTTGGAGACACCCAAAATCTCGTAGTAATCTTTTTCGTTCATCGTCGCCATGCGCGGCAACCTCCTGCTCACAGCAGCGTATATATTGCGGTAATTCTACCCGAGCGGCCTAGGCTAGACCCCAAAACAGCTCGAACAGCACATTTCCATCGAGCCAGCCCAAGTGGGTGGGCGCTAAACGAGCGTGGGCACGACCTGCGATAACGTCTTTCGAGGTGACGCGCCCCGCAAGCCCCTCAACGCCGTCGGGCGCCCAGGTGGTAAGGCCAAACTCGAGCGCACGGTCACAGGCCGCCGCCAACTCATCTGCAGCGATCACGTTTGCCGAGCGAACCAACAGGTCGGGCCCAATGCCACGCGTCATGCGGCAGGCAAGCATCAAATCCTCGGCCGTAGCCTCGCGCTGCGACAGATACTCGGCATCAAACGTCGTCGCGGCATCGTCGCGTTGCACCAAGCGCACGCGATATGCATCGCCGCGAGCAGGCACGTCGGGAAACAGCCCGGCCAAGCGATCGAAATCCTCGGCGTCGAGCATGCCGGCGGCAGAGCGACCCAAACCCAGATAGCCCTGTCCGGTCCAATAGGCAATGTTGTGGGCACACTCATGGCCGTCGAGCGCGTAGCTTGCCACCTCATACGGGTGATAGCCGGCCGCACCCAGGCGCTCACGCGCCGCGTCCATGCATGCAGCCTGAAAATCCTCGTCGGGCTCGAGCGACTCGTCGCGACACGCCATGCGGTAGAGCGAAGTGCCCTCCTCGAGCGTGAGCGGGTACACCGACACATGATGCGGCGCCGCCGCCAACACACCATCGAGCGTGCGCTGCCAGCTTACGGCGGTCTGCCCGGGAAGTCCGCACATCAGGTCGCAGGACACATCGAGCCCTGCGTCCTTGACAGTCGCGATGGCAACGAGCGCCCGATCGGCATCGTGAATGCGGCCGATGGCGGCAAGCTCGGCGTTGTCGAGGGTTTGGACTCCCAGAGAAATGCGCGTGACGCCCACCCCGGCAAGCGCCGCCGCAAGCTGCGAAGTCAACGACTCAGGATTGGCCTCGCAGGTAAACTCAACAGGCTTGCACCACGCCGAGATACGCCAGGCAAGTTCTACCAGACGATCCCCCGCCAGCGACGGCGTGCCGCCGCCAACATAGACGGTACGGATCTGCGCAAGCGCCCCAACGTCTCCAAAGGCATCAAGGCGCGCATACAACTGCTCAAAATAGGCATCGAGCGCAGCGCTCAGGTCGCACGGAGCAAAACTGCGCGAGTCAAAGTCGCAGTACCGGCACTTTTGGGCGCAAAACGGCACGTGCACGTACAGCGCGGTAACAGCCACCGTTAGGCCTCCAGCGGATGAGCGGGCACCGACTCGCCGGCGGCAAGTGCGGCCTCGCAGGCCACCACATCGCACTCGATATCATCGACCAATGCCATGAACTCCTCGTATGTGGAGCAGCGCACCACTTGGGCGCGCCAGGCGGCAGCATGGGGCATGCCCTTTAGATACCAGCTCGCGTACGTGCGGGCACGCGACATGAGCGGCAACAGCTCGTGCGTGAGTGTCAGGTGCTCGCGCAGGGCATCCAGGCGCTCGCGTGAGGAACGAGACGGCACCGGCGTGCCATCGAGCGCAAGGGCGCGGGCATCGCCGAACACCCAGGGGTTGCCATAGATACCGCGCGCGATGAACACGGCGCTGGCGCCGGAGCTGCGCAGACGCTCCGCCGCATCCTCGGCCGAGAAAACGTCGCCCGAACCGATAACGGGAATCTCGACGGCGTCGGCCACCTCATCGACGACCGACCAATCGGCCTGGCCCGTATAGAGCTGCGTGGCGCAGCGACCATGTACCGCCACCGCGGTGGCCCCTGCTCCCTCAAGCATCTGGGCAAACGTCGCGGCATTGCGGTCTTCGGCATAAAAGCCTTTGCGAATCTTGACGGTCACGGGCACGTGCGCCGCGCCGACCGCTGCCTCGACAATCTTCTCGGCCAGGTCGGGCGTGCGCATAAGCGCCGAGCCCTCGCCCTTGGTAACGACTTTGCGAGCCGGACAGGCCATGTTGATATCAATCAATGACAGGCGATCGCCCACGCGTTCCTCGACGGCAGCGACGGCACCCGCAAACTGATCGGGCTTGGAACCAAAGAGCTGCACGCAGATCTGCTGCTCCTCGTCGGCCGGCAACACCAGGCGCCACGTCTTGTTGCTGGCATAGGCAAGGCCCGCAACGCTCACCATCTCGCTGTAGGCAAGGTTGGCACCGCGGCGGCGACACATGATGCGATAGGCGGGGTCGGTTACGCCCGCCATGGGAGCCATAAGGAACGGCTGCTCGGCATAGGCGCCCAGCAGCCGCTTGCTGTATTCAGAAAGCGCCATGGACTTACTCGTCTACCTTTAGGATCGCCATAAAGGCCTCCTGCGGAACCTCGACCGAACCGATGGCCTTCATGCGCTTCTTGCCCTCTTTCTGCTTCTCGAGTAGCTTGCGCTTACGCGAGATATCGCCACCATAGCACTTGGCCAAAACGTCCTTGCGACGCGCTTTGACGGTGGAGCGGGCAATGATCTTGTTGCCGATGGCGCCCTGAATAGGCACCTCGAACAGCTGACGCGGAATGATTTCCTTGAGTTTGTCGCACAGCCCGCGGGCCAGGCCAAAGGCCTTGTCCTTGTGCACGATAAACGAAAGCGCGTCCACCTCATCACCCGAAAGCAGGATATCGAGCTTGACGAGCTCGGAGGGACGATACTCGTTGAACTCATAGTCGAGCGAGGCATAGCCCTTGGTGCGGCTCTTGAGCTGATCGAAGAAGTCCAGGATGAGCTCCGCGAGCGGCATATCAAAGCGCATCTCGACCGATTTGCTCGTCAGGTGGATCATATCGGTCGTGACGCCACGGTGCTCGATAGCGAGCTGCATGACGGCACCCGTGTACTCGGGCGGGCAGATGATCTTGGCCTTAAGGTAGGGCTCCTCGATACGCTCGATGCGCGTGGCCTCGGGCAGATCCTGCGGGCTGCGGACATCGATCATCTCGCCGTCAGTCTTGTACACGTGGTAGTCGACCGAGGGGCTCGTGGCGATCAGGTCCAGATTGAACTCGCGCTCCAGGCGCTCCTTGACAACCTCCATATGCAGCAGGCCCAAGAAGCCAACGCGGAAACCAAAGCCGAGCGCCACCGAGGTCTCGGGCTCCCACACCAACGACGGGTCGTTGACATGCAGCTTATCGAGAGCGTCGCGCAGATTCTCGTAATCCTTGTTGTCGATCGGGAACAGGCCCGTGTAGACCATGGGCTTGGCCTCGCGGTAGCCGGGAAGCGGCTCGGGACAGGGATTCGACGCCCACGTAAGGGTATCGCCCACGCGAACGGCCTCGGGGTCCTTCAGACCCGTGACCACGTAGCCCACCTCGCCGACCGTCAGCGCATCGACCGGGGTCTCGGCGGGACGCTTGACTCCCACGCCATCGACCAAAAAGTCGCCCTCGGCCTGCATCATGCGCAGGGTATCGCCCTTCTTGATGGAGCCGTCAAAGACACGGACCGTGGCAACGACGCCGCGGTACTCATCGAAATACGAGTCCAGGATGAGCGCCTTGAGCGGCGCGTTTGCATCGCCCTTGGGCGGCGAGATCAAAAAGACAATAGACTCCAGCAGATCGTGAATGCCCTCGCCGGTCTTGCCCGATACGCATACGGCATCGTCGGCAGGGATCGCCAGGTCATCCTCGATCTCGGTCTTAACCTCGTCGGGGTGTGCCGACGGCAGGTCAATCTTGTTGATGGCGGGCACGATATCCAGGTTGGCGTTCATGGCGAGCGTCGCGTTGGAGACGGTCTGCGCCTCGACGCCCTGCGTGGCGTCGACGACGAGCACCGCGCCCTCACAGGCGGCCAGCGAACGCGAGACCTCATAGGTAAAGTCCACGTGGCCCGGCGTATCGATCAGGTTGAACTGATACGTCTCGCCGTCGTCGGCGTCATAGGACACGCGGACGGCATTGGACTTGATCGTGATGCCGCGCTCGCGCTCGATGTCCATCGTGTCAAGCAGCTGCGACTCCATGTCGCGCTCATCGACGGTATGGGTGAGCTCGAGGATGCGGTCACTGATCGTGGACTTGCCATGGTCGATATGCGCAACGATCGAGAAGTTACGGATGTGGGAAATGTCAATAGAAGTATTCATGCGGACTATCTTACCCGAGCGGTACAAAAAATGGAGCCTGTTCCATAAAACAGGCTCCATTTATGCGCGTAATCTGTGTGGTGTGAAATTTACAACTTAAGCGTTGATGCTGTTCACGAGCTTGGCAAGACCGGACTTGCGGTTGGAAGCCTGGTTCTTGTGGATGACATGCTTAGCGGCAGCCATGTCGAGACGCTTGGTGACGGTCTTGAGGGCAGCCTGGGCCTTCTCGGCGTCGCCCTCGGCGACGGCGGACTGGACGTGCTTGGTCAGCGTCTTGAGCTCGGACTTGACAGCCTTGTTACGCATGCGAGCTGCCTCATTGGTGCGGATACGCTTCTTCTGAGACTTGATGTTTGCCACTTCTGGAGTTCCTTTCGAGTTCCTTGCAAAAAAATGTATGACACCTCTGAGACACGGTGAGGTCATGCAAGCGCCTACTATAGCACGCTCCCCCTCAAAGGGATAGAACGAATTTGTCAAATAGGCAGGTATCATCACGATTTTCTCAAGATGTTCGTAATCCAGAGCAAAAGCGCGGTCTGGGAATCAGCCGAACCCTTCAGTGCAAGCTCCACATCGACCGCGCCCTCGAGCGCACCGACAAGCTCCGCCATAGAAAAACGCCGCGCCCAGGTCAGGTGATTCTTAACCTGCCAGGCCTGAAGCTTGAGCGTCGCGGCGAGCTCGCGACCCTGTCCACGAGAGTCGAGCGCCTTGGCGACAATAAGCTCGCGGATGCGTCCGCACAGCAGCGTGTAGGTCCACACATAGCTCTTGGCGGGCAGTAGATTGAAAAGCTCAAGCGAGCGGCGCATGTCACGGGCCGAGACCGCATTGAGAAAGTCCCAGGGCTGAACTTCGGCCGTGCGCACGATCCAGCGCTCCACATCGGCAAGCTCAATTTGCGGCGCCTCGACCATCTGGGCAAGCTTGGCCAAGTCGTTATCGAGCATGCGGGTGTTCTCGCCCGAGCGCGAAACGAGCTCCTCGGCGGCCGCCGTCGAAATGGACTTTCCGTGCTGCGTCGCCATCTGCTGCACGCGGCGTGGGAGCTCCCAGCGCTTGGTGCCCGAACAGTCGATCACGGCCTTCTTGTCAATCTTGGCAATCGCCTTGTACAGACGCGTGTTCTTGGCAAGTGAATCAGCGATGACAAGACAGACCGTTGTGGGGCTGGGACTCGCCAGATAGTCGACAAGCGGCTCAGAGATCGCTTTGGCGAGTTTTGAGCAGCCGTCAAGGATTACCAGGCGAAACTCGCTGCCCATGGGAAAGGTGTTGAGCGATCCGATAATCGACTCGATATCGGGGTCTTTGGTCATATCGCGCTCGTCGAGGTTGAACTCGACCATGCCCGTCTTTTCCAGACGCGCCTTCATACGCGAGACGGCGTGGTCGCGTTTGACTCCGTCGGTACCGACGATCAAGTATGCCGGCAACAGACCGGTTTCGGACATCGCGCTCCCCTCCCGTAGGCTCTCGTGTTCGTACCGTGCCATTCTAGCCCACGGGTTGGTCCCGCGCCAACGGCAGTATCACGGTCGCTGACATCGCATGGCAAAACCGGTTGCGGTCGGCGAGACGGTAATGTCTCCTTGTTCGATGGTGCATGCGAACGCGCTGCCCGCATCGCGAACGGCATCGATGCAGACATCGGATGGATGGCCGTAGCGATTGCCCTCGCCCGCACTCGCGATAGACAGCTCGGGCTTAAGTGTTTCCAGCAGGTCAGCGTCAACGGAAACTTTTGAGCCGTGATGCCCCAGCTTGAGGACATCGATATCTCCCACCTCCTGTACAAACTCGCGCTCCTGATCGAGCTCGGAATCACCGGTCAGCAGCATACGCAAGCGCTTTCCTTCCTGAGCATAGGAGAGCAGCAAAACAAGCGAGTCCTCATTACCCTCACCATCCACTGTGTCAAACGGCCACATCACACGAGCCCGAAATGCGCCGATATCGACCGTGTCTCCGCGGGCCACCTGCAGATACGATACGCCGGGGCGATTCAGGACCTCGGCAGGCGCGCCGTCAAGCGCATCGGCCGCGACCACAACGGTTCCAACCGAAAACTGATCGAGCACATCGGGAAGACCACCCCAATGGTCTTCGTCCCAATGCGTCACGAAGACGGCGTCAATATGGTGGACGTTATTGCGAACCAACGCCGACACCACGCGCTCATCGAGCCCACAGTCGACGAGCGCCACGGCGCCACCCTGACGAACCAGAATCGCATCGGCCTGGCCAACATCGAGGACCGTTACCGAAGGCGGTGCGCATCGATCCCAATAGACATACGGAACACCCGCTGCAAGCATCAGGCAAAGCAGCCCCACCGCCATGCTCCGTGCGCGGGGGCGTGGCCACCAGACCAAGAGGACCGCCAGCGCGAACGGCACCACGTATACCAAGGGCGTATCGGGCGGCACGCTTACGGATGCGCCCGGAACGGCGGCAAAGAGCTGTTCAAAGAACAGGGCGCAGCGGGCGACAATCATAGGCACCACGAGCGCCCCGCGGCTCAACAGCGGCACAAGCGAGCAGGGCACCAGCACAATCGACACAGCGAGCAGCACGCTTATCACCGGACCGATCACGGCATTTGCAAGCGGGGCAATGAGCGAAAACGTCCCAAATGCGGGAATGGTTACGGGAAGTGTCGCCAGCTGCGAGCACAGCGTGACAGACAAAATACTGGCGACACCCGATGGCACACCCAGCTCGCCCAAGGCGTAGGTAGCGTAGGGGCAAAAACAAAGGATGGCAAAAACACTGGCGCACGATAGCTGAAAACCCATCTCGAACAGTACTGTCGGCCGCAGCAACACAAAGATAGCCATGGTCAAAAATAGGGCCGAGAGGCCATGCCGACGACGTCCGGCGCCGTTGGCGACAAGCGTCGCCGCCACCATGCAGCACGCGCGCACGGCCGAGGGCGAGGCGCCCGTAAAGACGGCATAGGCAGCGAGGGCCAGCACCAACAGTCCCCGCTGCAGCCCACGAGAGAGACGCGTCTTTTGCAGGGTGCTCTCAACCACAAACCCCACGATGGCAAGATGGCTGCCCGAAACGGCGATAAGATGTGCGGTGCCCGTTACCGAAAACCAATCGCCCGCCGGCTGGGCACGCAGCTCGGCCGAGCGTCCGCAGACAACGCCGGCAATGAGCGAGCACGCCGGATCGCTCGCGGGCGCGATAACGGCAAGGAGCTCGTTTCGAAGCCAAGACAACGGCCCTGGAGGGCCCTCGTCGATCGATACCAACCGGACGACTTTAACCTTTCGAAGCTCGCCCCGAAGCACGCGTGAGCGTCCATACGTATCATTCTCAAAGCGCGAAATGCGACCGATAGCACGTACAAGCGAACCGGCGCCGAGCTCACGATCACACGACAGCCGTACCTGACCCAAGCGCTTTTCGCCCGCATACGCATCGCAGGTATAGGAGTACACACCGTCATTGATGGACGGGTCGCCGTGCACAACAAACTCAAGACTACTCGCAGCCCGATTATCCAGTGCCCTCGATGCGTGTAGCGCTCCTATCGCCCAAGCCGCGGACACGACCGCTCCCGCCACGAGGCCAAGAGCCGCGGCATACAGCCATCGCTTCCACCGCACAAGACGCATGCAGGACCGTGCCAAAACGATGCACGCCGCAGCCGCAACGGGAATGGCCATAAACAAAGTGACGGGCGCTGCCCGCCCTCCCAGCAGCACATCGGCTGCCGCGCTAAGCACCAAGCCACAGCTCGCACACAAGCCGACACAAAGGGCCATCGTCCACGGCATCAATGGGCGCGGTGGCATCACATGCTCGCGCTCGGTCGCACTCATACACAGATGCAATCTTTAATTTTGGCGAGCTTCTTCTCACCGATCCCCGATACGCGCATAAGGTCATCGACCGAGGCAAAGGCCCCGTTTTTCGTCCGTTCGTCGATAATTGACTGGGCCATAGACGGCCCGATGCCCGAAAGCGTCTGTAGCTCTGCCGCACTAGCCGTATTGATGTTCACGAGTCTCGGCGATGACCCCGCACCAGGAGTCGTGGCGGCACCGCTATCGGCCCCACCGACCGCTGCAGCCGCCTGTTGCTCCCCTGCCGTCGGCACATAGATCTTTTGACCATCTGTAATCTTGGACGCACGATTAAGCCCTGTCACATCCGCCTCGGCCGTAAGCCCTCCGGCAGCATCGATCGCCTGGGACACCCGTGCTCCGTCTTTGAGCCGGTACACACCAGGCCTCGCAACAGCGCCATCAACATCGACGTACACCTCGGCAGCAGAAGAACTCTTGGCAGACGACTCATCGGCATCATCAGGTGACGCATCCCCGGCCCCGTACACATCCGAGGCGCCCGCCTCATCACTACGCTCAAACGACACGTTGCTGGAGTGGCCACCAAAACTTGCCATCGCCAAGCCGCTCGCGGCGGCAATGACAACCAGAATCGCCACGACCACCGCCTTATGGCCGAGCAGCTTTTCTGCCCAGCGGTCCATCCGTTTAACCCGTTCGTGTTGCTCGCGTTGCGCCATAGCAAACACCTCCCAACACCATCGTGTCAGGAAACGAACGCTACGGCCTCCGCACGTCCACACCGGTTATCGCGGTCAAACCAAAAGCTGACCGAAACCTTGCGGAAAAGTGTCCATTTATTCAGCCACACGTCGACAGATGAACCGTTTATCGCCTAATGCCCAGATAGAAAAAGACCGACGATGCAAAAACACCGCCGGTCTATACACAACATTATTCGTGATCTTGGTAAATCTCACGTGGAGCGAGCTCGGAATGCTTGCGTTTTAAGGTCTTAGGGGCCTTATACGTGTTGCTCTCGAAGTCGATGTACTCAGTCTGTTTGAGCAAACGCTCAATCATCTCCTCGTGATCGAACAGCTCCCACGCCTCATGCACGGCATCGAGTTTAGCGTGCGTCTCGGGACGACGTGGCATAAACAGCGTGCAGCAGTCGGGAGCAGCCTCGGTCGAGATATCGAACGTACCGATCTCCTCAGCGCGTGCGATGATCTCCTGCTTGTCCGAACCGATCAACGGGCGGAACACGGGGATCTTGACAGCCTCGTTGACGGCCATGATGTTCTCGAGCGTCTGGGAGGCAACCTGACCGAGTGATTCACCGGTCACGATAGCCTTGGCGCCCTCGATGTGCGCAATGCGCTCGGCAACCGAATACATGATGCGACGGTACATAATCACGCGCAGATTGCTGGGGCAGGTGACCGAAATCTCGCGCTGGCAGTCGCCAAACGGGACTACGTACAGGCGACCGATCTGGACACCCGGCTCAAGGGCGCGAATAATGTCCTGCACCAGATACTCACTGGTATCGGGCGTCTGCGGACGACCGGAAAAATGCACCGGCACGCATACGGCGCCGCGACGCGCAAGCATCCAGGTCGCCACCGGAGAATCGATGCCCGACGACAGAAGCGTCACGACCTTGCCGGCAGATCCTACCGGCAAGCCGCCCACGCCGCGCTCAGAGCGCGCATACACGTAGACACTACCCTGGACCACCAGCACGTGCACCATCGCGTCAGGGTCATGCATCTGAACCTTTTTATCGGGAAACGCCTCGCACAGCACCTCGCCAACCTGTCGATTGATTTCAATAGAGGTGAGCTCGTAGTCGGTGTTAGAGCGCTTGGCATGCACCTTAAACGATTCGAAGGGACCAAATTCGCGCAGCGCCTTCACGGCGGCGGCGCAGTACTCCTGCGGGTCGCGGTTCGTATGATATGCCAGGGACACACGGGCAACGCCGGGGACGGTGCGGATGACGCGCGCCGCCTCGTCGGCCTGATGCTCATTAAAGGTCACGAGGATATAACCGGAAATTCGAGACACGGCATTCACGGAAAAGGCGGCCAAGGCCGCCTTGATGTTATCCATGAGGATATGCTCAAAATGTGCGCGGTTCTTGCCCTTCAGTCCAACCTCGTGATAGTGGACCAGGCAGACGCGAGCCGCCATTTAGGCTTCAGCAACCTTGTGGCCGAGCGCCTTCTCGTAACGGGCCTCATCGTAGGAGATGTCGCCGTCGACAATCTCGTCCATAGCCATCGAGATGGTATCGGCGCCGGAAAGCGCAATGGTGATGTCATCGACATCCTGGACGGCGAGCACGCGGTTGTGCTGACCACGCAGCATGCTGTTAATGTCGCAGGCGCGCTTGGAGGCAAGCGAGGCGAGCAGGAAGCGGTTGTGATCGGTCTTCTCCAGAAGATCGTCAATGCAAGGCTTTACAACGGACACGGACCTCAGATCCTTTCATGCATATCGAGAACGCGAACGAGCTCATCGGTCGCGCGGTCGAGATCGTCATTCACCACGACGTCGTCGTAGCGGTCGGCAAGGGCAAGTTCATCGGCGGCGTTTGCCATACGCAGCTCGATCGTCTCAGGCGTCTCGGTACCGCGACCGACCAGACGCTCGCGGAGCACCTCGAGCGAAGGCGGCTTGATAAAGATCAACACGGCCTCGGGGAAACGCTCCTTGACCTGCAGGGCACCCTGGACATCGATCTCCAAGATCAGAGACGAGCCAGAGGCGAGTTTGGATGTGACCTCGCTCACCAACGTGCCGTAGCAGTTGCCGTGGACCTCGGCCCACTCAACAAACTCACCGTTTGCCACGCGGCGGTCGAACTCCTTGCGCGTCAGGAAAAAGTAGTTGACGCCGTCGACCTCACCTTTGCGTGGTGCTCGCGTGGTAGCCGAAACCGTCAGGCCCAGGTTCGAGCGACGCTCGCGCACACGAGTGACGAGCGTGCCCTTGCCTGCACCTGACGGTCCAGAAATCACAAAGAGCTTTGAATCCTGAGCGCTCACTTATTTGGTCAGCTGCTCGAGGAGCTGCTCGCGCTGACGGACGCCGAGGCCCTGGACGCGACGGGTAGCGGAGATGCCGAGCTCCTCCATGATCTTGGCGGCCTTGGCCTTGCCATAACCGGGGAGAGACTCGATGAGGGTGGAAACCTTCATGCGGGAAGCGATGGGGTCATCGGAGTTGAGCACGGACTCGAGGGACTTCTCGCCCTTCTTGATCTGCTCGCGAAGCTCAGCGCGGGCGTGACGTGCGGCGGCAGCCTTCTCAAGAGCCTGCTTGCGCTGCTCGTCGGTAAGCTGAGGGAGTGCCATTCGAACCTCCAAATAGTTGGGTTATATCTGATGCAATAATTAGCATTTTAGCACGTCAAACGCACTAAATGCCCAATCGACGGCATCATAGGTTAGACGATACCTGCGAAAAGTGCAATATACGGAGGTCAAAGTTAAGCCCCCGACCTGCGATTCCACACAAAGGATGGGAAAGTTTTCGCAGGCACAGGGGCTAATTTGTGCTAATGAGACCCAAAAGTGGTGACTTGAGGGAATCTTTTAGGCGACGTTTTCGACCAGCTCGGCAACGATGGCGTCAAATGCGGCAACAGGGTCGTCGGCACCGGTAATGGGTCGGCCCACCACGATGTGGCTCGCACCGCGCTCGATAGCCTGAGAAGGCGTCGCCACGCGGGATTGATCGCCCAAGGCGGCACCCACCGGACGCACGCCCGGAGTCACGATCAGGGCATCGGGACCAAGCAGCTCGCGCATGTCATGGGCCTCCATCGGAGAGCACACGATGCCGTCGATGCCGTTGGCCTGGGCAAGCTTCGCCAGGCGGGCGGCTTCCTCGGCCACGGGCGACTCGACGCCGATCTCGGTCAGCGAATTCTGGTTCATGCTCGTGAGCACGGTGATGGCGACGAGCTTGGCGCGATCCTCGCGCGCCTCCTCGGCACCCTCACGGCAGGCAGCGAGCATGGCGCCCGAACCCAAGCCGTGGACCGAAAGCAGGTCGGCACCGGCAAGCGAGGCCGAGCGGGCGGCACCGCGAACCTGATGCGGAATGTCATGGAACTTAAGGTCAAGGAAAACCTTAAAGCCCAGGTCTTTGAACGTCTTGACGATCTCGGGGCCCTCAGCGTAATAGAGCGTCATACCAACCTTGAGCCAAGCGGCATGACCCGAAAGCTCGTGGGCGAGCTCGAGCGCACGCTCACGGTCGCAGTCGAGGGCGACGATAACGCGGTCGCGGGCATCGGTCTCTAGCATTCGAAAGCACCTACCAGCTCGTTGATGTCCTTTACGCCCTGGGACTCCACCCAAGCCTCGAGCTCGTGCGCGATCTTAATCGAGGCGCACGGATCGACAAAGTTGGCCATACCGACCGACACGCAGGTGGCGCCAGCCAGGATAAACTCGGCCGCATCTTCGCCCGTCATGACGCCGCCGACACCGTTGATGGGGATATCGACGGCCTGGGCGACCTCCCAGACCATGCGCACGGCGATGTGGTGGCACAGCGGGCCCGAAAGACCGCCCTTGGGCTTGGCCACGCGAGACTTACGGGTATGAACGTCGATGGCCATGCCTTGGATGGAGTTAATGACCGAAAGGCCGTCGGCGCCGGCGGCCTCGAGAGCCTTGGCGATCTCGGCGACGTTAACCGGAGCCATCTTTACGAACAGCGGCTTATCGGTAACCTTGCGGCAGGCAGCCATAACAGCAGAGGCGCCCTCGGGCGAGGAGCCCATGGCGGCACCGCCGGCGGCAATATTGGGGCAGCTGACGTTGATCTCGTAGCCGGCAGCCCAGGGGCACAGCTCGACATACATCTCGAGCGCGCGCACAAACTCATCAACGGAGTGACCGGCGACCTGGCAGATGACCTGGCAACCGTCCTTGGAGAGCTGCTCGAGCCACGGACCGGACTCACGGGCAAAGGCAGCCACGCCGGGGTTCTGAAGGCCCACGGAGTTGATCATGCCGCCCGGGATCTCGGCCATACGGGGCGCGGGATTGCCGGGCCAGGGCTCGGCGGCGCAACCCTTGGTGGTGATGGCACCCAGCTGGGAGACATCAAAGAAGTTCTGGAACTGCCAACCGTAGCCAAAGGTACCGGCTGCGGTGTTGATGGGGTTTTGCATCTTGACGCCGCCGAAATCGACGGCCATGTTCACGGTACCCACTAGAAGACCACCACCTTGGAAGCATCGAACACGGGGCCGCACATGCAGGCGCCCTTCATACCGTCGACCGTCTCGACATTGCAGGTGTTGCAAGCGCCAAAGCCACAGCTCATCATGCGCTCGAGCGACACCTCGCAGTACGCACCGGCCTCGGCGGCAGCGGCGGCAACTTTCTTCATCATGACGGCGGGGCCGCAGCTGGCCACGTAGTCGTAGCCGCCCTCGCCGAGCAGCTCGGCGGCAGGATCGGTGCAGAAGCCATGAGTGCCCAACGAGCCGTCGTCGGTGCACACGTTGACCGTAGCTCCCAGCGCGCGGAACTCATCAATGCCCACGGCCTTGGACGCGGTGCCAAAGCCCAGGCACACGTCAACGGCCACACCCTGCTCGGCAAGCTTGTCGGCAAGGCACAGCACGGGCGGAACACCGATGCCGCCCGCCACGAGCAGCGCCTTCCTGGTGCCCTCGGGCACAAGCCAGCCGCGGCCGCCAGGGCCCAGCAGATTAGAGGTGGAACCGGGGGCCATCCGCGACAGACGACGGGTGTCGTCGCCCACGACGGCGTACCACAGCTCGACGGTGCCGGCCTGGGCGTCGGCGCGATAGAAGCTCAGGGGCACGCGAAGCAGCGAGGACGCATCGCCGGGCACGGCAATGTTCACAAACTGACCGGGCTTGAGCGCACTTGCAAGCTTGGGGGCCGAGATGACGAGCGAGAAGATGCCGTCGGCGATCTCCTGGTTCGAGACGACCTCGAAGTCGTGCATGCGTGCAGTGGAAGGTGTGGGCATAGACGCTCCAATCCCCCATGCGGTTGCATGGTCAAAACGAACAGAAAGCGCGGCACCGCAAGGGCACCGCGCACAAAAGCGATAAGGCTATGCTAGCAGATGCAGCCGTCGGCGAGCGTCTGCTTACCGCCGACAAACACATCAGTGGCACGACCGGTGAGCGTGCGACCGGCAAAACCGGAGTTCTCAGCACGCGACTCGTAGCCGTCCTCGCCGACCGTCCAGGTTGCGGCGGGGTCGAACACGGTTAGGTCGGCAACGGAGCCCGCCTTGACCTGAACCTGGTCGAGGCCCAAGATCTCACGCGGCTTGATGGCCATGAGCTCGACCATGCGGCCCACGCTCATCTTGCCCGTGTTGACCAGCTCGGTGAGCACGAGCGACAGCGAGGTCTCGAGGCCGATCATGCCAAAGGGCGCAAGCTCGAACTCGCGGGCCTTCTCCCACGGGGTGTGGGGAGCGTGATCGGTGACGATAACGTCGACGGTGCCGTCGATGACGCCCTGACGGATGGCCTCGGCATCCTCCTCGGTGCGCAGCGGCGGATTGACCTTGAGCGAGGTGTTGTAGGTCTCGTCCAGGTCGTTCTCGGTCAGGAACATGTGGTGCGGGGTGGCCTCGCAGGTAACCTGAACGCCAGCGGCCTTACCGGCACGCACGATCTCCAGGCCATGGGCGGTGGAGATGTGCTGGATGTGCAGCTTGGCACCGGTCAGCTTGGCGATCTCGATGTCGCGAGCGATCTGGAGCTCCTCGCCGGCAGCCGGCCAGCCCTCGAGAGCCAGACGGGTCGAGACCTTACCCTCGTTGATCTGGCCGTGGCCGACCAGGTCCTCGTCCTGGCAGTGGCTCATAAAGACCTTGCCGAACATCTTGCCGTAGTCCATGCAGCGACGGAGCATGCCAGCGCCCTGCACGCCGCGACCGTCGTCGGTGAAGGCGACGGCGCCGTGGGCGACCATATCGCCCATCTCGGACATGGCCTCGCCCTTAAGACCGCGGGTCATGGCGCCCGACGGATAGACGCGGCAGTGACCGACCTCGGCAGCGCGGGACTTGACGAACTCCACGACGGTGCCGTTATCGGTGACGGGATCGGTGTTGGGCATGGCGCACACGCCGGTAAAGCCGCCCTTGGCAGCTGCGCGGGTGCCGCTCTCGATGTCCTCTTTGACCTCGTAGCCGGGCTCGCGAAGGTGAACGTGCATATCCACCAGGCCAGGGACGAGGTACTTGCCGGAAAGGTCGCGGACCTCGGCTCCCTCGACGGCGAGATTCTCGCCGACCTCGGCGATCTTGTCGCCGTCAATCAGGACGTCAACGACACCGTCAAGCTCGACGGACGGGTCGACGACGTGGGCATTCTTAAGAAGCAAGGCCATTATCGGCACCTCCAAGCAGCAGATACAGGATAGCCATACGCACGCAGATACCGGCGTAGACCTGCTCCAGGATGACGGAGCGTTGCGGGTGGTCGGCCATATAGGAGTCGAACTCGACGCCGCGGTTGATGGGGCCCGGGTGGCAGATGATCGCGTCGGGCTTCATGAGCTTCTCGCGGTCCTTGGTCAGGCCGAAGAGCTTGTGGTACTCGCGAATGGTCGGGAACGGGGCACCCTCGAGGCGCTCCTGCTGCACGCGCAGCATGTAGACGACGTCCAGCTCGGGCAGGACGGAATCGAGGTCGCTCGTCACGTGGTCGCAGCCCAGGACCTCGGGCGACGGCGGCAGCAGCGTGCCGGGGGCGACGGCGTAGGTCTCGCAGCCCATGATCTTAAGGGCGGGGATCAGCGAGCCGCAGACACGGGAGTGCGCGATATCGCCGACGACAGCGACCTTCAGACCGTGGAAGTCGCCCTTGTGCTCCCAGATGGTGTACAGGTCGAGCAGGGCCTGCGTGGGATGGTTGTGCTTGCCGTCACCGGCGCAGATGACGCTCGCGGGCGAGTTCTGCGTGACGATGTAGGGAGCGCCGGCGTGCTTATCGCGAACGACGATGCAGTCGATCTTATAGGCGTTGAGGGTCTCGACGGTGTCGACGAGGCTCTCGCCCTTGACCGTGGAGGTCGAGGAGCCGCCAAAGTTAAGGCTGTCGGCCGAAAGACGCTTCTCGGCGAGCTCGAAGGAGCTGCGGGTGCGCGTCGAGGGCTCGTTGAACATGTTGACGATGGTCTTGCCCTTGAGCGTGGGGACCTTCTTGATGGCACGCTCGTTGACCTCGGAGAACGCATTGGCGGTCTCGAGGATGAGCTTGATGTCCTCTTCGGAGTACTCGGTAATGTCGATCAGGTGCTTATGGTTGAACGCCACGGTACTACTCACCTCCCAGCGGCGCGGAGCCCACGTGGGAACCCGGCGCGACGTCGTTAATCTCGACGGCGGTGCGGCCGTCGACTTCCTTCATATATAGGTGCACGTTCTCCTCATGCGACGAAGGAACGTTCTTGCCGACAAAGTCCGGCGAGATGGGGAGCTCGCGGTGGCCGCGGTCAACGAGGACTGCCAGCTCAATGCGGCTCGGACGGCCCAGGTCCATGACGGCGTCGAGAGCGGCGCGAATGGTACGGCCCGTATACAGGATGTCGTCCACCAGCACGACGCGCTTACCGTCGACGCTAAAGGGAATGTTGGTGGCGTGGATCGCGGGAGCGAAATTGGTAGCGTAGTCATCGCGGTAGAAGCTGATGTCGAGGCTGCCGAGCGGAACGTCGACGCCCTCGATCTCCTTGATCTCCTCGGCAAGTTTCTTTGCCAGAAGGTCGCCGCGCGTGACGATGCCGACCAGAGCGAGGTCTTCACAGCCCTCGTTGCGCTCGAGAATCTCGTGCGCGATGCGGGTCATCGCTCGATTGACGGCGGTCTCGTCCATGATGACCGCCTTGGGGGAAGTCGTGCCCATCGATCTCCTTCCTCACATGTCTTGACTGCTGACACAGTCAAAAAAATAGATGCCCGACCGCTTAAAGCGGACCAGACACCCACAGGAAGGACTGCTCTTTGGCAGCTATGTAATTCCATGTGGGTATCTCGTACCCCTTTAATGGTCAAGGAATAGTGTAGCCAACCTCGAGCTTAATTGCGAGCATAAATACAGAGTAATCCGTAAACGGAGCCCAATGCTCAATAAACCTATATATATTTGTGGGACGAGCTTGAAAACGTACGCACGAGCTGGCATAATCCCCTCTGCTGCACGCAAATCGGATCTACGTCCAGGGCCGTGGCGTGAGCACTATCGCCAAAAGAGAAATATCTCTGTGTAGATTACGCACAGGGAGCTGCTTCTGTGCTATAGTTCAGGCTTGTTTGTTAACGCGACATGTTCGTTTGTCGCCCAAGGAGGGTCAGTTATGTCCAAAGTTTGCGAAGTTTGCGGTAAGCACCCCGTTGCCGGTCGCTCCATCAGCCACTCTCACCGCGTCACCAACCGTAAGTTCCGCCCCAACATCCAGCGCGTCTACGTCGTCGTCGATGGTCACCGTCGCAAGATGAACGTTTGCTCCACCTGCCTCAAGTCTGGCAAGGTTGCGCGCTCCTAAATAAGGTCTTACCAACAAGTACCTCGGACTCTCCGGGTCAAAGACCTCGCGTTCACATAGAACTTACCAAAGGCGCCCCCCTACGGAGGGCGCCTTTTTGCACTCATTGGGGACAGACTTACATGAGTGTTTTCACGCATTGGGGACAGACTTAGATGAGTGCTTTCCAAAGCTCACAGTGCATCGACGAACTCACGGCGCTTCGATCGCCACCAGTACGTACCTCACGCCGCCTCGTTCCAGCCCGCGGTGGCCTTGGTTACGCTTGTGGCGCCGATGCCGGTGATACGGGCAATTTGCTTGACCGTGAGATGCGCCCGCCTGAGCCTCAGCAGACAGGCATCGCGATCGGGGCGTGGCAGGGCCTTGAGCATCGCAGGATCTATGCTCGGAAGCACTTCGCGCGCAATGGAAAGGACCTCCTCATCGGGGATCCGCCGGCGTGGAAGAACCTCCACTGACCAGATGCGCTCGACAACTTCCTTGAGATGCTCGCAATAGCAACGGGAGCCTCCGACAATATCGAGCATAGGGGCCGCATCACAGATGTCAAAGGGATCATAGCCCAGCTCATATGCCTTGTAGCTTGACCAGCGGTACGCCTCGAGTGAGTCGAGCGCACCTTTCACGGGATTGAGATGGATATAGTCGAGCAGTTGCACCGCTTGCGTGTCCGACTCAACAGCGACCCGCGAATAGCGATTATCAAAGAGATGCCCCGTTCTCCCCGTTTTCCCATTGAAATACTTAGCATATGCCGTCAATGCGCACTGCATCGCCTTTGAAAGATTGTCGAACGGATCATCAACCATCAAATGAAAGTGGTTGTCCATAAGGCACCAAGCCAAAACCGCCACTTCATGGCGCGCAAACCTGTCCGAGATATCCGATAGGAAACGATAGCGGTCGGAGTCATCTTCAAAAATAATCTGTTTAGAGTTACCACGGTCAAAGACGTGGTAATAGCCGGTGAGCGAAACGGCGCGGGCGCATCGGGGCATAATCTCTCCTTTCAAAAACTGAACAGGCAACACCTAAAAGGAGAGAAGGAACGCGAAATGCTGAGCCTGTGACCTATTTATATCCAATGAGCGGCAAAAATAGGTCAAGAACGGCAAAATGGCAAATCGATGTCTGTCCCCAATGAGTGAAAGCACTCATGTAAGTCTGTCCCCAATGAGCGGGGCGATGCAGCAGGCAGATAGTTTAATTTAAAGCGTTTCAGTTTATTGAAGCGTTTTAGTGTGCCTTTTACAGGAATCTTACCGTTCACCGAATAATTTCTTGCTATCATGCAAGGCGTAGGGTAAATCTCCGATCGCAAGGAGACACAAATGGTGAAAAAGTCACCGGAAAACACTACTCCCGCAATTGTGGACAACGTAGAGGCGCTTGAGGCTAAGCTCGCTCAGATGCGAGAGGCCCAGGCGCTTTTTGCTACGTACACGCAGGAGCAGGTCGACAAGATCTTCTATGAGGCCGCCATGGCCGCCAACAAGGCTCGTATCCCGTTGGCGAAGATGGCCATCGAGGAGACCGGCCGCGGCGTTCTTGAGGACAAGGTCATCAAGAACCACTACGCCGCAGAGTACATCTACAACGCTTACAAGAACACCAAGACCTGTGGTGTCCTGGAGCGCGACGAGGCTTACGGCATCACCAAGATCGCCGAGCCCATCGGCATCGTGGGCGCCGTCATCCCGACGACCAACCCCACCTCCACCGCGATCTTCAAGACGCTGATCTGCCTGAAGACCCGCAACGCCATCATCATCTCCCCGCACCCGGCTGCCGCCAAGTGCACCATCGCCGCCGCCAAGCTCGTGCTTGACGCCGCCGTCAAGGCCGGCGCCCCCGAGGGCATCATCGGCTGGGTCGATGTCCCCTCCATCGAGCTGACCAACATGGTCATGCGCGACGTCGACATCATCCTCGCCACCGGTGGCCCGGGCATGGTCAAGGCCGCTTACTCCTCGGGCAAGCCCGCCCTGGGCGTTGGCGCCGGTAACACCCCGGTCGTCATCGACGACACCGCCGACGTGCTGCTCGCCGTCAACTCCATCATCCACTCCAAGACCTTCGACAACGGCATGATCTGCGCTTCCGAGCAGTCCGTGACTGTCATCGACAGCATCTATGACCAGGTTAAGGCCGAGTTCCAGAAGCGCGGCTGCTACTTCGTCAAGCAGGGTGCCGAGATGGAGGCCCTGCGTGCCGCCATGTTCAAGAACGGCGCTCTCGATCACCGCATCCCCGGCATGGCCGCTGCCAAGATCGCCGAGCTCGCCGGCATCGAGGTTCCCGCCAAGACCAAGATCCTGATCGCCGAGGTCACCTCCACCGACCCCGCCAAGGAGGAGTTCTCCCACGAGAAGCTCTCCCCGGTCCTGGCCATGTACCACGCCAAGGACTTCCAGGAGGCCGTCGACAAGGCCGAGCACCTCGTGCTCGCCGGTGGCCCGGGCCACACCGCCTCTCTGTACGTGCACCCCGCCCAGGCCGAGAAGATCAGCCTGTTCGAGCACGTCATGAAGGCCTGCCGTATCGTCATCAACACCCCGTCCTCGCACGGCGGCATCGGTGACCTGTACAACTTTGGCATGAAGCCGTCTCTGACCCTGGGCTGCGGCTCCTGGGGCGGCAACTCCGTCTCCGAGAACGTTGGGGTGAAGCACTTGATCAACGTTAAGACTGTGGCCGAGCGCCGTGAGAACATGCTGTGGTTCCGCGCTCCCGAGAAGGTCTACTTCAAGAAGGGTTCCACGCCCGTCGCCCTCGACGAGCTGGGCAACGTCATGGGCAAGAAGCGCGCCTTCATCGTCACCGACCAGTTCCTCTTCAAGAATGGCAACACCCGCGCCATCGAGGCCAAGCTCGACGAGATGGGCATCGCCCACGACTGCTTCTACGACGTCGAGCCCGATCCGTCGCTGCAGTGCGCACGTCGCGGCGCCAAGCAGATGGCTCTCTTTGAGCCGGACGTCATCATCGCCGTCGGCGGTGGCTCCGCTATGGACGCCGGCAAGATCATGTGGATGATGTACGAGCACCCCGAGTGCAAGTTTGAGGACATGGCCATGGACTTCATGGACATCCGCAAGCGTATCTTCACCTTCCCCGAGATGGGCAAGAAGGCCTACTTCGTCGCCGTCCCGACCTCTTCGGGTACCGGCTCCGAGTGCACGCCGTTCGCCATCATCACCGACAAGGAGACCGGCATCAAGTGGCCGCTCGCCGACTACGCGCTGCTCCCCAACATGGCTATCGTCGACGCCGACAACTGCATGACCGCCCCGCGCGGCCTGACCGCTGCCTCCGGCATCGACGTCATGACCCACGCCATCGAGTCCTACGTCTCCATCATGGCTTCCGACTACACCAAGGGCCTCTCCGAGCGCGCTGCCAAGCTCGTCTTTGAGAACCTGCCCTCCAGCTTCACGAACGGCGCCAAGGACCCGCACGCCCGCGAGGAGATGCACAACGCCTCTTGCATGGCCGGTATGGCCTTCGCCAACGCCTTCCTGGGTCTCAACCACTCCATGGCTCACAAGCTCGGCGCTTTCCATCACCTGCCCCACGGCCTCGCCAACGCCGTCATCCTGACCCGCGTCATGCGCTACAACGCCGCCGAGGCTCCCGTCAAGATGGGTACCTTCTCTCAGTATCCTTACCCCAACGCGCTGCACAACTACGCCGAGATGGCCAAGTACTGCGGCATCGAGGGCAAGGACGACAAGGAGGTCTTCGAGAACTTCATCACGAAGCTCGAGGAGCTCAAGGACTTCATCGGCGTCAAGAAGACCATCGCCGACTACGGTGTTGACGAGCAGTACTTCCTCGACACCCTCGACGAGATGACCGAGCAGGCATTCAACGACCAGTGCACCGGCGCCAACCCGCGCTACCCGCTCATGAGCGAGATCAAGGAGCTCTACCTGGACGCCTACTACGGCCGCGAGCCTCAGGACTACGCCGTCTGCTAGTTTTAGCACGGTTTTTAACGGCGGGGGTGCACGGGTGTTTCACACACCCCCGCCGTCGCTTCTATCGCATCGTTGAAAGGATGCAACCATGCTGCTACCCGATTCCAAGACCGAGCTCGTCCGCCGTGGCAACAAGGTCGTTTACGACCTGGGCGACAAGATCGTCAAGGTCTTTAACGAGACCAAGCCTGTCTCCGACGTGTTCAACGAGGCTTTGAATCTTGCCCGCATCAATGAGTGCGGCATCCGCAGCCCCAAGGCTCTCGAGGTTTCCCAGCTCGAGAACGCCAACGGCTGGGCGCTCGTGACCGAGAAGGTTCCGGGCACCACCCTTGCCGAGAAGATGACTGCCGAGCCCCAGCGCTTTGGTGAGTACCTCGAGATGTTCGTCGACCTCCAGATCGAGATCCACGGCTACACCTCCCCGCTGCTCAACCGTCAGCGCGACAAGTTCGCCCGCATGATCGACAGCCTTGATCAGCTCAATGCCACCACGCGCTACAACCTTCAGGAGCGTCTGGACGGAATGACCAAGGAGTTCAAGGTCTGCCACGGCGACTTCAACCCCTCCAACGTCATCGTCGGCGACGACGGCCAGCTCTATGTGTGCGACTGGGCACACGCCACCCAGGGCTCCCCTGCTGCCGACGTTGCTACCACCTACCTGCTCTTTGCGCTCAACAGCAAGGATCAGGCTGAGGCCTACCTGGAGCTCTACTGCGACCGCGCCGACATGCCCATGCAGGTCGTGCGTCAGTGGACGAGCATCGTTGCCGCTTCCGAGCTCGCTCGTAAGCGCAACGTGAACGATGAGTTCCTTAAGAACTGGATCGACGTCGTCGATTATCAGTAATATCTGAGCGATTTATTTCGCATCGGAGGCACAAGGAAAACCCCGCAGCTCGCATGGGCTGTGGGGTTTTCCTTTTAGATATCGAGGATGCCACAAGATAAAAGGACGGCCCCGCATCTCCCCGATCTGGAGAAATGCGGGGCCGTCCCGTATATCGAACTACAAGCGAAATCGTCGATTAACGGCGTGCTGCCTTCACAAGCTCGGCGACCTTGGCGACAACCTCGTCGATCGCCACATCCTCGCGCTCACCCGTGGCACGGTCCTTGAGCTCAACGGTGCCATTCTTAAGGCCACGCTTACCCAGAACGACCTGATACGGGAAGCCCATAAGGTCGTTGTCGGCAAACTTAAAGCCGGGACGCTCGTCGCGGTCGTCGACGACAACCTCGATACCCTCGGCGCACAGGCCATCAACGATCTGCTCGCAGACGGTAGCGCACTCCTCCTTCTTGGGATCGAGCGGAATCACCGCGACCTCGTACGGGGCAACGGAGACCGGCCAGACGATACCGTGCTCGTCGTTGTGCTGCTCCACGACGGCAGCGAGCGAGCGGGACACACCAACGCCGTAGCAGCCCATGATGAGCGGCTTCTCCTTGCCGTCCTCGTCCATAAAGGTGGCACCCATGGCCTCGGAATACTTGGTGCCCAGCTGGAAGACCTGAGAGACCTCGATGCCGCGGGCAGCGGAGAGCGGCTTGCCGCAGTGCGGGCAGGGGTCGCCGGCGACAACGGTGACCAGATCGGCCCACTCATCGACGGTAAAGTCGCGCTCGGGGCAGGCACCGGTAAAGTGATAATCGACCTCGTTGGCACCGCAGGCCCACTGCTTGGAATCGCGCAGGCTCTCGTCGCACACCAGACGAATGCCATCGGGCAGGTTAACCGGTCCGATAAAGCCCTTGTGCAGACCGTTCGCCTGAAGCTCCTCGTCGGTCATCATGCGATAGCCCTTGCCAAAGACGTGCTCGGCCTTGCAATCGTTGAGCTCGTGATCGCCCGGAACAATGGCCACGACCGGCTTGCCCTCGGAGTCGATCAATGCCAGCGACTTGCGCGTGCCGTTCTCGGGGAAGCCGAAGAACTTAGCAACTGCCTCAATGGTGCCCATGCCCGGAGTCTCAACCTTGGTGAGCGTACCGTCACCAGGACCCTCGGTCACGACGACCTTGGTGCTTGCCGCCTCGTCATCGGCAGCAAAGCCGCAATCGTCGCAGTAGACGAGCGAAGCCTCGCCGGCGTCGGCCAAAGCCATGTACTCGACGGAGGTATCGCCACCGATCTCACCGGAGTCGGCAACAACGGGCAGGGCCTTGATATAGCAGCGCTCGCAGATGTTAGCGTAGGCCTGCTTCATCTTGTCATACTCCTCCTGCAGGCTCTCCTGCGTGGCGGAGAAGCTGTAGGCGTCCTTCATGATGAACTCGCGACCGCGCATCAGGCCAAAGCGGGGGCGGAACTCGTCGCGGAACTTATCCTGGATGTGGTAGAGGTTAACGGGCAGCTGTTTGTAGGAGCGCAGCTCGTTGCGCACCAGGGCCGTGACGGTCTCCTCGTGCGTGGGGCCCAGGACGAACTCGCGACCATGACGATCGTCAAAGCGCACAAGCTCCTTGCCATAGGCATCGATACGACCGGACTCACGCCACAGCTCGGCATCGACCATGATGGGCATCATGAGCTCCTGGGCGCCGGCAGCATCCATCTCGTCGCGCACGATGTTCTCGATCTTACGGATCGAGCGCCATGCGAGCGGCAGATAAGAATACAGACCGGCGGCCTCCTTGCGGATCATGCCGGCACGGAGCAGCAGGCGGTGGCTGGCGAGCTCAGCGTCCGCCGGATCCTCTTTAAGCGTCGGCGCATAGAGCTTAGACATATACATTGCTCGGGTCATTTATTTCTCCTCAATAAGCTTGTCGACCTCGGCCATAAGCGCGTCGACAATTTGGTCCTCAGCTACTTTACCAATGATCTGGCCATGCGAAAAGAGCAAGGCCTGACCACGTCCGCAAGCAAAGCCCAGATCGGCATCAGAAGCCTCGCCGGGGCCATTAACGGCACATCCCATCACAGCGATCGAAAGCGGCGCGGAGTAGTTCTTAAGCCGCTCGGTAACCTCCTCGGCAATGGGAATAAGGTTAACCTGACAGCGGGCGCATGTGGGGCACGAGACAATCTCGGGGCCACGGCGACGCAGGCCCAACGACTGCAGAATACCCCAGGCAACCGGCGGCTCCTCAACCGGATCGGCTGTGAGCGACACACGCATGGTGTCGCCAATGCCTTCGGAAAGCAAGATACCCAAGCCTACAGAGCTCTTGATGGTGCCCTGGAGCTTGGTCCCCGCCTCCGTCACGCCCAGGTGAAGCGGAACGTGGGGAATCTCACGCGACAGGGCTCGATAGGTATCGAGCGTCGTCTGTACGCTATGGGCCTTGGCGGAAAGCACTATGTTGGTAAACCCACGATCCTCAAAGTGCCGCACAAAGCGCTCGCTCGACATCACGAGCTTCTCGGGCTGCGTGAGGTCGTCGCGCTCGGCGATATCCTGCTCAAGCGAACCGGCATTGACGCCGATACGAATCGCACAGCCCGCGGTGCCGGCGGCATCAATGACGGCATCGACCTTGGCCCAATCGCCAATGTTGCCGGGATTGATGCGGAGCTTGGCGGCACCGGCCTCCACAGCGCCAATGGCCAGCTTGTAGTTAAAGTGGATATCGGCAACGATTGGCACCGGAGACTCGGCACAGATGGTGCGGAAACCCTCAAGCGCGGCCTCGGTGGGCACGCTCACACGCACGATATCGCAGCCAGCCTGCGCCAACGCGCACACTTGCGCAAGCGTTGCCTGGGCGTCAGCGGTATCGGTGCAGGTCATGGATTGGACCACCACCGGCGCGCCGCCACCGATCTGTACACCGCCCACATGCACGGGGCGCGTCAACTCGCGCGGCAAAAGATGGGATAAAGACAATCCAAACACTCCCCTACAGAATAAATCGAAGGATGTCGGAACGAAGCATATAGACAAACAGCAGCGCGAAGAGCGCGATGCCCACATAGCTCACAATCGTCTGGACCTTGAGCGGAAGCTCGCGGCCAGCAATCTTTTGAATGATCTCGATGACCAGCTTGCCGCCATCGAGTGGTGGGATGGGCAGCAGGTTCATAAAGCCAAGCGAGAACGAAATGAGGGCGGCAAACGAAAGGAACGTGGCAGGGCCGGCAGCAGCAGCCTGTGAGGACATAACGCTAATGCCCACGATCGAAGAAGACTGATCGAGAATCTCCATCGTATGCTGCGGCTGGAGCAGGCGCATCACGCCCTCCGCTGTCTGCACGACATAGGAGAACGAAAGGCGAGCCGACGTGATGGGGTCTAAACGGACCACCTGCGTAGAGGCATACACACCTAGGCGCTCGTCCTCTTTGAGCGCAACCGAGGTCGAATGCTGCTTGCCGTCGCGCTCATACTCAATGGCGATATCGTCCTTACCGGCGGCCTTGCCGATGGCATCGTAAACGTCCATCCAGGTAGAGCACGATACTCCGTCAACCGAAAGGATCGCGTCGCCGCCCTCGATACCCGCCTTGGCGGCAATAGACCCCTCGTCAACCTGACCGATCACGTTGGTATCCATCGGCACGGTGACACCCGCAATAGAGTAGATGCTCATAAGCAGCAAAAAGCCCGTCAGGATATTGACGAGAATGCCCGCGAGCAGCATAAAGGCGCGCTTGAGAAAACCCTGGCCCAGATAGGTATGCGAACGCTCTTGCGCAAGGAACTCGGCTTCGCCGCACGGCAGCTCCCACACATCGCCCTCGGTAGTCGCATGCTCTCGATCGAAACGGCGGCCGTCAAAGGCGGTGTAACCCGCCGCATCTCGTGGCAGCGTCTGATACTTGGCGGGATAGTAACTCGGCGAGGGCTTCTCCCCTTCCTCATACCAAGGCGCGATAGAGCCCCAACCCAAGAGCAAGGCGCATGCCTCGAGCACAACCTCCTCGGATAGCTCGAGCTCGGCGGCAAGGTCGGCCACGGTCACGCGACCATGACGATAGATAGCCGCGAGCACGCGATCGGCGCACGAGACGTCGGTCGGATCCATACCGCAGATGGCAGCGTAGCCACCCAGCAGCAGCGGGGTCACGCCAAACTTGGTTCCAATGCGACGTGACGTGTAATGGATGTCAAAGCGACACGGCAGGCCCAAAAAGAACTCGGTCACGCGGACGCCGCAGGCACGCGCCGCCAAAAAGTGGCCGCCCTCGTGCAAAAACACAAGGACGGAAAGCATCAGCAGGCCCCAAAAGACCGATGAGAGAACGCTCAGAACAGTATCCATAAAACGAAAAAGCAATCCTTATGGGTTAGGAACGGGTTGCGGCGAGCACCTGCGCAGCCTTTTCACGCGCCCATGCATCGATGTCGCGAAGCTGCTCAAACGAATCGACCGCCTGCATATCGTGGGAATCCATGCAGGATTCCACAATGCGATCGATATCGGTAAAGCTGCAGCCATCGTTCAGGAAGGCATCGACGGCGACCTCGTTGGCGGCATTGAGCACGCACGGCATGGTGCCACCCGTCTTGCCGGCACGTTCGGCCAGTGCCAGACAGCGGAAGGTATCCATGTCGGCAGCATCAAACGTGAGCTGCCCCAGCTCGCGGAAATCGATACGAGGCGCCGGGGTATCCCAACGCTCGGGATACGAGAACGCGAACTGGATGGGAATACGCATGTCGGAAGCACCGAGATGCGCCATCACGGAGCCGTCGGCGAACTCGACCATAGAGTGAATCTTGGACTGACGCTGCACGACCACGTTAATGAAATCGAGGTCGCAGTTAAACAGATGCATGGCCTCAATGCGCTCCAGGCCCTTGTTCATGAGGGTGGCGGAGTCGATGGTGATCTTGGCACCCATGGCCCACGTGGGATGTGCGAGGGCATCGGCACGCGTCACGCGGTCGAGCTCGTCGCGGGTGCGGCCAAAGAACGGACCGCCCGAGCAGGTGAGCCAAATACAATGAGCCTCGCGTGGGTTCTCCCCCAGATAGCACTGGTAGATGGCGGAGTGCTCAGAGTCGACTGGAATAAGCTGGCCCGGTTGCGCCAACGGCATAAGCAAGTCGCCGCCAACGACGAGGGACTCCTTGTTGGCAAGGGCAAGACGCTTATTCGAGGTCAAGGCCGCATGGCTCGCCTCGAGACCGGCGGCGCCCACAATAGCGACGAGCACGCAGTCGACATCGTCGCGACGCGCGAGCTCGCAAACCGCCTGCGCGCCAACGCCGAGCTTCGTTCCCTCGGGCAACTCCTGCAGCACGGCGTCATCGCCATGAGCGACATCGGCCACGGCAACCGCCGGAACCGAGAACTCGCGGGCAGCGGCAACGAGCTCGGAGGTACTGGAGTTAACGGACAGCGCCGTCACCTGCAGGCGATCGGCATGCTGGCGGCACACATCGAGCGCCTGGGTGCCGATAGAGCCCGTACAACCCAGGATGGCAACACGGAGACGTCCATCGGGGCCATACGTCGTCTGGAAGGACATTACAGCACGCCTCCGATCATCAAAAGCAGCTGCGCGGTAATGCAGCCAAAGATAAGCGAATCGCTACGATCGAGCATGCCGCCGTGGCCCGGGATAAGGTTACCGGAATCCTTAACGCCCACACCGCGCTTGATGCGCGACTCGATGAGGTCTCCGATAACGCCCAGGACGGACACGACCACGCCGCACAGCAGCGCATAGGGCAGGCTGAGCTTGTAGAAGTGCGTCGCCCACAGGATGAGCCAAATCAAAACCGAGCCCAGGATGCCGCCGACAAACCCCTCCCAGCTCTTTTTGGGAGAGATCTTGGGAACCATCTTGTGCTTGCCGATACGGCTACCCACGATGTAGGCAAACGAATCGGAGACCCAAAGGGACGCGCAAACGCCCACCGAAAGCAGGGCGCCGGCAAAACCGGGCACGGCATCGCGCAGCAGCACGATAGCCGACAGCATAAAGCCAGTGTAGATGGGACCCATGAGCGTCACGGCCACATCAGAGATGCGGGTACGCGGCGACCAAACATACCAAATGCCCACAGCGAGCATCAGGGCAAAAAGCAGGGCATTCAGCAACATCGAATCGCCCAACGCCGACAGCGGAAAGAGTACGGCGGCAGCGATACCCATGCGCTCGTTAGCCATCTTGCCATCGAGCCTCGTCATACGGAAAAACTCATAGCAGCACAGGCCGCTCATGACAGAAACAAAGATGGCCGTGGGCACAATACCCAAAACCAGGCACAGGATAAAGACAAAGGCATAGACGATACCGGCGGCGGCACGGGTGATAAAGCCGGCAAGCCACGAACCGGTGCCGCTCTTCGCTGCAGGCGCTCCCGCAGTGGCAGCTTTGCGCGCAGGCGTCTTGGGAGCAGATGCCTTGGGACGATCGGACACGATTAAGCCTCCTCGGTCTTGCTCAGACCACCAAACCTACGGTCACGGCCCTGATAGGCCAAAATGGCGTCGACAAGGCCCCAACGATCAAAGTCGGGCCAATAGGTATCGGTGACGTAGAACTCGGAATAAGCCACCTGCCACAGCAGATAGTTCGAAAGGCGCAGCTCACCAGAAGTGCGAATCACAAGCTCAGGATCGGGAAGGCCAGCGGTATAGAGGTGAGAAGCCACCATGTCGTCATCAATTGCGGCAGGATCAATCTTACCGGCGGCAACGTCGAGCGCGATCTGACGGACAGCGCGGGTAATCTCGGCACGCGCGCCGTAGTTGACAGCAAGCGCCAGCGTCATACCGGTGTGATCGGCGCACTCGGCAAGACCGCGTTCAAAAACGTCGCGGGTCTTCTTGGGCAGCGCGGAAATATCGCCCAAAAAGACAACGCGAACGTTTTCGCGCTTAAGCAGCGGCAACTCATCGATAAACGTCTTGGCAAACAGGTGCATCAAGACGTTGACCTCATGCTGCGGGCGGTTCCAGTTTTCGGTAGAAAACGCATAGGCCGAAAGCACGTCGACGCCCAGGCGCACGCAGGCGGTAATGATCTCGCGCAGCGAGACGATACCCGCCTTGTGGCCCTCGGTGCGTGCAAGACCGCGCGACGTGGCCCAACGACCGTTGCCGTCCATGATGCACGAGATATGGTGCGGAATGTTATTGAGGTCAAGGTCGGAAAAACCGACGCCCGCAGGGGCGTCGGCAAAGTACTCGACCAGTTTATGCTCGTCGTATTGCACCTTAGATCTCCATGACCTCAGCTTCTTTTTCCTTCAGAAGCTCCTCGACCTTGGCGACATACTCATCGGTGTGCTTCTGGACCTTAGCCTGCTCGCGACGGACATCGTCCTCGGTGAGCTCCTCATCGCGCTCGAGCTTGTTGTTGAAGTCGCGACGGATGTTACGGATAGACACCTTGGCCTGCTCGGCGTACTCGCGGCACTCCTTGACGAGCTCGCGACGGCGCTCCTCAGTGGGAGCCGGGAACGGAAGACGAACGACGGTGCCATCGGAGTTGGGGGTAATACCCAGATCGGAAGCGCCGATGGCCTTGACGATAGCATTGATGAGTGCCTTGTCCCACGGCTCGATGAGCAGCATGTGGGCCTCGGGGGTCTTGACGGCGGCAACCTGCGTGACCGGCGTGGGAACACCGTAATAATCGACGGTGATGTCGGACAGAATGTTGGCATTGGCGCGGCCGGTACGGACCTTGGAGAAGTTATGCTTGAGGGACTCGAGCGACTTGTCCATATGGGCGGTGATGTTCTCTGCCATGCTTAATCCTCCTGATAGACGAGCGTGCCGACGGGCTCACCCGAAAGCGCGCGCTTGACGGTGTCCTCGCCATCGATGTTGAGGACCAAAATCGGCATACGGTTGTCCTGGCACAGTGCCGTAGCCGTGGAATCCATAACCTGCAGACCGCGGACGAGAACCTCGTGGTAGGTAATCTTGTCAAAACGGACGGCGTCGGCGCACTTGACGGGATCCTTATCGTAGATGCCGTCAACCTTGGTGGCTTTAATCAGAATCTCGGCGCCGATCTCGCACGCACGAAGAGCCGCGGCGGTGTCGGTCGTAAAGTACGGATTGCCCGAACCGGCAGCAAAAATAACGACGTTGCCCTTGGAAAGGTGGTTGATGGCGCGACGGCGAATATAGGGCTCGCAGATCTCGTTCATCTGGATAGCGCTCATCACGCGGCAGGGAACATCGTTGTGCTCGAAGGCATCCTGCAGGGCGAGCGCGTTCATAACGGTTGCCAACATGCCCATGTAGTCGGCCTGTGCACGCTCCATGCCACCGGCAGCGCCGGCCATGCCGCGGAAAATATTGCCGCCGCCGACAACGACGCCGACCTCATGGCCAACGGCGAGCAGCTCCTTAACCTGCTTGGCAAGATGGTCGGTAACCTTGGGGTCGATGCCATATTGGCCGTCGCCCATCAGTGCTTCGCCGGAAAGCTTAAGAAGCACGCGTTTATATCGGATGTCGGACAAAGCGATCCTCCTTTAATTAGACTCTCAATATGATATCAAAGGCTCTGATAAGAGCCATGAAAAAGCAGGCTGTGAGTAAAACCCACAGCCTGCTCATTACCAGCTACAAGAGCTTATTTACTCGCCACGGACCAGACGGTCAAAGGCAACGACGGTAATGGTGTCGCCGAGCTCCTTGGAGACCTGCTCAGCGTACTTCTTGATGGTGAGGGAGCTGTCCTTGATGAACTCCTGCTCGGTGAGCACGGACTGCTTGTAGAACTTCTCCAGACGGCCGACAGCCATCTTCTCCTGAATAGCCTCGGGCTTGCCGGACTCGGCAGCCTGAGCCATGTAGATCTGCTTCTCGTGCTCGACGGTCTCGGCCGGAACCTGATCGCGGGTAGCGCAGATCGGGGCGACGGCGGCAACCTGAAGGGCAACGTCGTGAGCGAAGGTCTTGAAGGACTCAGCCTGAGCGGTCTCGGCCTTCTCGAAAGCAAACTCGACGAGGACGCCGATCTTACCACCCATGTGGATGTAAGAAGCGAGAGCGCCGTTCTCGGCCTTACGGGCGGCGAAGCGGGAGATCTTCATGTTCTCGCCCATGATGTGAATCATCTCGGTGAGCTCGGAGGAAACGGTCTCCTCGCCCATCGGCTTCTCGAGCAGAGCGTCGACGTCAGCAGGCTCGGTGGTGGCGACAACCTCAGCGACCTTGGAAGCAAAGCCGGTGAACTTGGCGTTAGAGCCAACGAAGTCGGTCTCGCAGGAGAGCTCGAGCAGAGCGCCGGTCTTGCCATCCTCGGAGACGAACGCGGCGACAGCGCCCTCGTTGGTCTCACGGCCAGCCTTCTTGGCAGCCTTGGCAAGGCCGTTCTTACGCAGAACGTCGACAGCGGCGTTCATGTCGCCGTCAGCCTCGACGAGAGCCTTCTTGCACTCCATCATCGGGGAGTCGGTCATCTCGCGGAGCTGCTTGACCATAGCGGCGGTAATCTGGGCCATTGTGGTTCCTTTCAAAGAGATGAAAAAGAATTAACTAAGACTGATTTACTCGGCCTTGGGCTCAGCGGCCATCTCGGCCTCGGAGACCTGCTCCTTACCAGAGCCAGCGAGGCAGGCGTCAGCCATGAGCTCGCACATAAGGGTGACAGCGGAGATAGCGTCATCGTTGCAGGGGATGCCGTACTCGACCTCGTCGGGATCGGAGTTGGTGTCGATCAGAGCGACGACGGGGATGTTCAGGCGCTGAGCCTCCTTGATGGCGTTCTCCTCGCGCTTGGTGTCGATGACGAAGAGAGCCTGGGGCAGACCCTTCATGTCGCGGGCTCCACCGAGGTTGGTCTGGAGCTTGGTGAGCTCCTTGCCGAGAACAGCCTGCTCCTTCTTGGGCAGAACAGCCATGCGGCCGTCCTCGACCATGGCCTCGAGCTCCTCCATGCGGTTGATGCGGGAGCGGATGGTGACGAAGTTGGTCAGCATACCGCCGAGCCAACGCTGGTTGATGTAAGGCATGTTGGCGCGCTCAGCAGCGTTCTTGACGGCCTCCTGAGCCTGCTTCTTGGTGCCGACGAACAGCACGTTGCCACCCTTGGCGACGTTCTTGACGAAGGTGTAGGCCTGGTCGGCGTCGAGGATGGTCTGCTTGAGGTCGAGGATGTAGATGCCGTTGCGCTCACCGAAGATGAACGGCTTCATCTTGGGGTTCCAGCGACGGGTCTGGTGACCGAAGTGGCAGCCGGCCTCGAGCAGAGTGCGGATATTAATCTTGGTAGCCATGTTAAACCTCCTGTGGTTTGCCTCCGCGCGGGGTCATCCTCCAAAACCAACCCGGACATGTGCTACCAAAGCCCGGGCACCACGGTATGAAGTAGCCGCGCGTGCGTGATAAAAACATGTTGCCGTGAAGCAACCCGATGAATGATAGCAGGAATGCCTCTTCCTGCCAACCCGCAATCAAAACCACACACCTGAGTGCGGCGCGGGACGTCCCAGCCACTATTCGCCGCGGGGATGGGCTTGAGCCACGGCACGTTTGAGCCGATCGGGTGTGAGATGCGTGTAGATCTGCGTCGTGGACAGGCTCGCATGACCTAGCAGCTCTTGAACCGAGCGCAGGTCCGCACCGCCCTCGAGCAAGTCGGTCGCAAAGGTATGGCGCATCGCATGCGGGGCGATGTCAGCCGGAATGCCGGCGAGCCTCGCCAGCGTATGGAACCGCCGCCGGAGCATCGCGGCGCTCATGCGATTGCCGCGCGCCGATATAAGCAGCGGATGCGGCCCGGTAGCGGGGTCACGGCGCTTTGCCTGAGCGAGCAACTCCGGCCTCCCCTCCTCAATATAGAGACGCGTCGCCTCGAGCGCACGACGATACAGAGGGACGATACGCTCCTTGCTCCCCTTGCCCCAAAGTCGCAGCGTTCGCTCGGACCAACCAATAGACTCCACGTTGAGCGCCGCGAGCTCCGAGATTCGCGCGCCGGAGGCATAGAGCAACTCAAGCATCGCCGCATCGCGCAATCCCGCGGGCGTCGAGGTATCAGGCGTCTTGAGCAGCGCCTCGACCTGCTGGGTCGTAAGGACGCCCGGCAGGTCGCGCGGCAGTTTGGGCGATGCGATCGCCGAAACCGCATCGCCCTCGACAATCCCCTCGGCAGCCATCCAACGATAGAGAGATCGGATAGCCGACAGGTGCGCCGCAAGCGTTCGGGGAGCCACCTGCTCACGCGAAAGCTCAGCAAGATAGCGACGAATGGTGCGCACGTCGGCAGCGAAAGCATCAATATCCTCGCGCTCGCACCAGGCAGCGAAGCGCTCCAGTCTCGAGCCATAGGCCGTCACCGTGTTGGGAGAAAGCCCCTCAACGCGTGCGATATAGGCGATAAAAGAGTCGACGGTGTCGTACAGGCCAAAGGCTATGACCGGTCGCCTCCAAACAAGTCGGAACGCGTGGCCAAGTAGGCATCGAGGGCCTCGAGCGCACGGTCCGCATAGGCCTGATATCGGTCGCGCTTGCTGCGGCGCTTACCATCCTCGAGTGGCGGCACCAGGCCAAAGTTGACATGCATAGGCTGATAGCCCACGGTGGCAGGATCGGTCGCATAGCCCACGAGCGCACCCAGGGCGCCCACGCGGGGCAACTCGACGGAATCGGCGCCGATAGCCTCTGCATAGGTGTTGAGCGCCGCGAGCAGACCGGTCGCCACGGCTTCCATGTACCCCTCGGTGCCGGTGATCTGACCGGCCAGGCGCACGCCGGTACCGGGCACGGCAAAGGTGCCATCGAGCACGTGCGGAGCGTCGACAAAGGTATTGCGATGCATGACACCGTAGCGGAAGAACTCAGCGTTCTCCAGGCCCGGCACCATATGGAAGACGCGCTTCTGCTCGCCAAAGGTCAGGTTGGTCTGGAAGCCCACCAGGTTATAGGCGGTCTTCTCCTTGTTCTCGGCACGCAGCTGTATCGCCGCCCAGGGGCGACGTCCGGTACGCGGGTCGGTGAGGCCGACGGGCTTCATGGCGCCAAAGCGAATGGCGTCCTTGCCGGTGCGCGCAACCTCCTCGGCAGGCTGGCAGGCCTGGAACAGATCGCCGCCCTCAAAGTCTTTGAGCACCACGCGGTCGGCCGTGGTAAGCGCCTCGATAAAGGCCTCGTACTCCTCCTTATTGAGCGGAGCGTTGAGATAGTCGCCGCTCCCCTGCTCCTCATAGCGCGACTGCGAGAACAGCACGTCCATATCGAGCGTGGAGGCATCGACGATCGGCGCCGCGGCATCGAAGAACGCAAGGGCATCGCCACCGACGAGCTTCATAACCTCTTCGCTCAGCGCCGGTGAACACAGCGGGCCCGCGGCAATGACCACGTGGCCCTCGGGGATCTGGGTGACCTCGCCGTGAATGATCTCGATATTGGGGCGGGCGGCAACCTCAGCCTCGACGAGCTCGGAGAATGTAACACCTGTCTCTTATACACATCTCCGAGCCCACGAGACGCGTAGTA
>UQUL01000015.1 GCA_900544235.1 uncultured Collinsella sp. | reverse complement strand
CGCGGGCGCCCGGTCGGCGGCCCGTTCTGGGCGCGCCTCAATCGTAGCCCGAGACAGTCCCGGGCTGACAATTTCGACTGTAATGGACGTTCTTAAACGACTGGTCATGTAAGAACGTCCATTGACTATGAAAGGTATCCATGAAAACGATCATCAACGTCGACGATGTCTCGTTCTCCTATGGCACGCAAACCGAGCAGGCGCTCAGCCACATCTCGCTCAGCGTGAACAAGGGAGATTTCATCGGCATCATCGGGCCCTCGGGCGCCGGCAAGTCCACGCTTGCCGCCTGCCTGTCGGGTGCCGTGCCCCACCACTACACCGGCACGTTCTTTGGGTCCGTCATGGTTGACGGCCACGACACCTGCGAGGTCTCGCTGACCGACGTGTCGCAAATCGTCGGCAGCGTGCTGCAGGATATCGACACGCAGATGGTCGCTTCGGTCGTCGAGGACGAGATGCTCTTTGGCCTCGAGAACTTTGGCGTTCCCCACGACCAGATCGAGCAGCGCGTGAGCGAAACGCTCGAGACCGTCGGCATCAGCGACCTGCGCGACCGCGAGATCGCCACCCTCTCGGGCGGACAGAAGCAAAAGGTAGCCATCGCCGCCATCCTCGCCATGCGTCCGCGCGTCTTGGTTCTCGACGAGCCCACCGCGGCACTCGACCCCGCCAGCTCCACGTTGGTCTTCGAGACGCTGCGTGAGGCAAACCGCACACTTGGAATCACCATCGTCGTCGTTGAGCAAAAGGTCGCCCTGCTCTCGGAGTACTGCAACCGCGTGCTCGTGCTCAACCATGGCGAAATTGCGCTGCAGGGCGAGCCACACGAGGTCTTCGCGCATACCGACGAGCTCCGTGCCATCGGCGTCGACTGCCCTCGCGTCACGCGCATCTTCAATAGCCTCGAGGCTGATGGCCTGGTAAGCGGTACCCCCTGCTTGGATGTCGATGAGGCCGAGCGCCTGATTTCGGGCATAGTCGACCCCGCACACGTGGCCATCGAAGCCCAGACGCCCGCCGGTTCCCCGCATGCACCGTCGTTGCGCCCTCATGCCAAGGACGCCGAACCCGTACTCACCTTCGACCATGTTGAGTTTGCCTATCCCAATGGCGGAGCCGCCGTACACGACCTTAGCCTGACGCTCTATCCTGGCGAGCTCGTGGGCATCGTCGGCCAAAACGGCGCCGGCAAGACCACGCTCACCAAACTGCTCACAGGCTTGCTTAAGCCCGCCTCGGGCAGCGTGCGCGTCACGGGACTGGATACCGCAGCCGTTCCCACGAGCCGCATCGCTCGCGAGGTCGCGACCCTTTTCCAAAACCCCGACCGCCAGATCTGCAAGGACACCGTGCTCGACGAGGTCGCCTTTGGCTTGGAGCTTGGCGGCATGGACCGCGCCGAGGCTCTGCGTCGTGCCCAACTCGTCATCGACCGCTTTGGCTTGCCGGCCGACGAGGCGCCTTTCTCGCTTTCGCGCGGCCAGCGACAAATGGTGGCACTCGCCTCCGTCGTGGTCGTAGAGCCCAAAATCGTGGTGCTCGACGAGCCCACGAGCGGCCTTGATTACCGCGAGTGCATGACCGTCATGGAAACGGTGCGTACCATGGCCGAGCGTGGCTGCGCCGTAATCATGGTCTGCCACGACATGGAAGTCGTCTCCGACTTTGCCGAGCGCATCGTAGTAATGGCCGACGGCCGCATCCTCGATCGCGGCCGCACGCACGAGCTGTTCTCGAACATCGAACTCATGCAGCATGCCTACGTTGAGCCGCCCCAGGTCATCGAACTCTCGCGCCGTCTGGCATCTTCCGTCTCGCCCGCTTTTGCGCAGGTGAGCGAGGTCACCGATGTCGTTCGAATTACCAAGGAGATGGTCCACCGTGGTTAACGTCATCGACTACATGCCGGGCGATACGCTGCTGCATCGCCTGAATCCCGTCGTCAAACTGGGCCTCGCCGCCGCCATCATCGTCGGCATCTTTTTGTCCGACACCTACGTGGCGCTGCTGGGCTTTCTGGCGCTCACGCTCGCACTGGGAGCTTACGCCGGCGTCGTCGACCGTCTGTTCTCGCTGCTCAAGTTGCTGATTCCGCTCGCGCTTATCATGCTGATGCTCCAGCTGGCCTTTATGCGCGATGGCAACGTGGTGTGGGGTTTTATCACCGACACGGGCCTCATCACAGGATCGAAGGCCTGCCTGCGCCTGCTGGGTGTGGCGTTACCACTCATCCTCATGCTCATGGTGACCAAGCTCAACGACCTTGCCAACGCCTGCGTCGAGGTGCTGCATGTGCCGTATCGCTATGCCTTCACCTTTACCACGGCGCTGCGCTTTGTACCGGTGTTTGGTCAGGAGATGAATGCCATCATGGAGGCGCAGACCGCACGCGGCGTCGAGTACGATACCAAGAACCCCATCAAGAAGCTTAAGCTCATGCTGCCACTGTGCGTGCCACTGCTCATCTCGAGCGTGGGCAAGACCGATGCCACAGCCTTGGCGGCAGAACAGCGCGGCTTCTATCTGCGCACACGCGCCAGCTCGTACAAGCGCTATCCCATCAAGGGTCTGGACATCGCCGTGCTCATCGTCAGCATCGCCCTCATCGCCATCGGCTTCCTGTTCTAGTTCACCACCGACAGCAACCACCCAACGCAAAAGGCCTCGGCTCGCACCAAACGAGCCGAGGCCTTTACTGTTTCCCCAGATAATACCTACCAAAAATAAACCTGTCCCTTTTTGGCAGATCGAGGGCTATTGGCGGTAGGGGGCGCCGCTGCGGATGACGGATTCGCGCACCAAGACGTCCATGGCGTCGAGGGTAATCTCGGGCATCTCGCGGTATTTCTGCAGCACCGAGAGCTCGGTGCAGGCCAGAATGACGCGGTCGCAGCCGCTACGGGCGAACTCCCACATCACGCGGTCGAACTTATCCATATCGGGCTCACGTCCGGCCTTCACGTCATCGTAGATAAGCGACATCACATCGTTCTGACGTTTCTCGCTGGGATAGACAACCTCAACACCCGCAGCCTTACATTCGCGTCCGTAGACGCCCGCGCCCACGGTTCCATCGGTTCCCATAATGCCAATCTTGTGCACCGGCTCGGCCGGCATACTCAGGTTGGGGTCGAACTCGCACTCCCCCATCACCGCACCGGCCAGAGCATAGCGCACCGACTCACGCGGCATGTGGATAATCGGCACCTTCGTAAACGACTGGATCTGGTCGTAGAAGTAGTGCGACGTGTTGCAGGGAATGGCAATGTGCGCACAGCCCAGCGACTCGAGTGCCTGGGCACACTCTTTCATGGTCGCCAGCAGCTTGGCATGCTCGCCGGTCTTAATGGCCAACGTGCGGTCGGGCATGGTCGACTTGGAGAGCACCACCATGTCGATATGTTCCTGATCGCAGGCAGCAGCCGTATGACGCACCACCTGGTCGTAGTAATACGACGTGGCCTCGGCGCCCATGCCGCCGATAACTCCCAGCTTTTCCATCGCCGCCTCCTTGGTGACGCTTGCGCAATTGCGCGTATCATACCCGCGCCCGCCCGATGCAAACCGGACGGGCGCCGCGCTCATCTACTTGTAATACGTCTTGAACAGCTTAAAGTGGCGCAGCTTGGTGTGCCACATGCGCAGCCAGCGGTTAAAGACAAAGTCGCCCTTCATAAACGAAGGGTCGGCGCCCTTGCCTTCCTTGTCCAGGCGATGCACCTTAGCGCGCAGCTCGGGATCCTTGACGTACTTGTCGACGACGCCCATGGGGACGACCATCCACAGGGCCTCGTCCTGAGCCGTCACAAACTCCGGCTCAAACGGACGGTTGAACACATACTCGTCCACCACATACTTGGCAACGTTAAAGCCGCTGTTGGTAACGTAGTAGTTGCTGCGGCCCTGGCGCGTGTTGAAATCGAAGAACTTAAACGAGCCGTCGCGCTCGTCGTACTTAACGTCAAAGTTGGAATAGCCCACAAAGTGAAGGTCCTCGAGCAACTTGCGCACGCCGCCCATGAGCTCGTCGTTGGGCTCGGTAATGATACAGGCATGGTTGCCGACACCGTGGGGCTGATGCTCCTCGAGCAGCACATGGCCCAGGCACATCATGCGCACCTTGCCGTTGCGGTCGGAATAGCTAGTGAGCACGCGCATGTACTCGTCGTTGCCGGGCACGCGATCCTGCAAGATCAGATCGTCGGTGTAGCCGCTGGCATACGAATCGCGAATGACCTGTTCCAGCTCGGCGCGGTCGGCAATCTCATAGGCCTTCTTCTGGCCCTCGAACTCATGCTGCCACCACATGATGCCGTCGGAAGGCTTCAGAATCATCGGGTAAGGAAAATCGATCTGGTCGAGCACTTCGGCAGGCGCCTCACCCTGGGCATTGAGCATCGCCTTGGTAAAGGTAAACGTGTGCGGATAGGGCACGCCATGCTTCTCGCACAGCTCGTAGAAGATCTCCTTCTTCTGACACTGTTCAAGCATGCTATAGGGAGCGTAAGGCGCGACGATGTTATCCGCCAACTCATGGGCATCCTTGGCCTGAGCCACGAGGGCAACATAGTTATCGCCACAGCCCACAAGGACAATCGTCTTGTCGACATGCGCTTGGGCAATGCCGTTGACGGTTTTGAGCATCACGGGCATGGTATCGATATCCACGTTGGGCGTGTAGTCGATAATCTGGCTGCGGTACGCAGGGCCCGTCTGGTACTTGCCAAAGACCAGACTCTTGACCTGGTACTCCTCGTAGAAGGCGCGCGCCACCGAGTAGGCGTTGATGTCGCCACCGAGCAGCACGGGGATGAACTCGCGCTCTGTAAACTGCAATGCCATGGAAACTTCCTATCATGAACTGCCCACACAACGGGCGGTCTTTGCGCAACTGATTTATTCTAGCGTGCCAAGCCGCCGGCGCCCAAAGCTCCACCGTATCTATGGCAATCGACGTAATCGTCCAGCACGAAGGCCAGCACGAAGACGGCGCTCACCGTTGTATGACAATGGGCAATGAACCTACCATTGTTGTAGGATTCAGTGTATTGACATCCTCGAGCGAAAGGCGCGCACGTGCCCCAAGACCATCCGACCGATAATCCCATCCTCAATGCCGCGAAGCACGAGCTGGCGGAACGCGCACAAACGGCAGCTCCCCTACGCACCGCAAACGATGCTTACAACGGGCCCGCCCGCATCGTCTCAATCAACACGTCGAAGCACAAAGGCACGCGTAAGTCACCCGTCGCCGACGGGCACGACACCGTTATAGAGCAATTTGGCCTCGCCTCTGATGCGCACGCCGGGCATTGGCACCGCCAGGTTTCCTTTTTAGCTGCAGAGTCTATCCAGACGGCGCAGGCGCGCGGGCTCGATGTGCACGAGGGCGACTTTGGCGAGAACTTCACAACCCGGGGCATCAACCTGCTCTCGCTCCCCTTGGGCACACAGCTCAAGCTTGGCAGCGAGGTGCTTGTCGAAATCAGCCAAATCGGCAAGGTCTGCCACACACGCTGTGCCATCTACTATCTCGCCGGCGACTGCATCTTTCCCCACGAGGGCGTTTTTGGCGTGGTACTAAAGGGCGGAGAGGTCTACGCCGGCGACGATATCCAGGTAATCAAACTCGGCGACGGCACCTGTTCGTTCACCCCCGCCGAGGCCCTCGAAGAGATTGAGCAGGCTCGCCAGAAGGGCACGCTGTAGTTATAAAACCCCACGTTGAGATGGCTTTTACAGCCCAAAACTCCTCTCAAACAGAGCTCTGTAACGTTAAAGTTGAACTCTATGGTTTCTCAACAATTCATCATAACTGCAGGTCAAAGCCAAAGCCTCAAGTTCAACTTGACCCTTTGGAACCTTTAAGGTTCAAGTTGAGGTCGAAAGCAGTAGTAGAATACCGTTCGAACCATAACCTACGATTGATTGCAGAGGGACTGGATGCAGCATTCGAATCATCGCACCGCAGCGCTCATTGCGTCGAAGCCGGCTCGTATCATCACGAGCGCCGTGCTCGCCGTTGCGCTGACGGCCACGCCGATGCTCTCCCCCGTTGCGGCGTATGCCGCCTCGCAGGCAACGCAGGACCAGCTTTCCGCAGCCCAGCAGAAGATCGAAGCCGCCACGAGCGCCTACAACGACGCCCGCACCAAACTCGATGACCTGCAAAAGCAGATTGACTCCAATGAGGCAAGCATCGAGGAAATCGAGGCCAAGCTTCCCGAGCAGCAGGCCAAGGCAAGCTCCGCCATGCGCGATCTGTACAAGTATCAGAAGGGCACCAATCCCATCGTGAGCTTCCTGGTCAACGCACAGAGCCTGGGTGAGTTCATCACGACCTGCAAATACACCAACCAGATCACGAGCTCGAGCGTCGACGAGATCGAACAGCTCAATAACATGCAAACCGAACTCGAGCAGAACAAGGCTGAGCTCCAGCAGGCCAAGTCTCAGCTTGAGGCAGAGCAGAAAAACGCCGAGGATGCGCTGGCGCAGGCCCAGCAGCTCCGCAGCGAGGCACAGGCAAAAGCCGAGCAGGAAAATGCCGCCGAGCTTGCCAAGCTTGAGGCCGATAAGGCCGCTGCCGCCGAGAAGCTCTCGGGCGAGGGCGTAAGCGGCAGCAATTCCAGCAGCCAGGCCACCAACACCAACACCACCATCGACACCACGGTGAACAACGCCAATACCGGTAGCTCCGATTACGATTCGTTCATTAATGAGTGGACGAGCCGCATCGACAATTATCTCGCCGGCTCCCCCATGGCAGGCCAGGGCTATAACTTTGCCGTCGCCGCTTGGAATACCGGTGTCGACCCCCGTTGGTCCCCCGCCATCGCCTGCATCGAGAGCACCAAGGGCGCTTATTGCGCCAATTCTTACAACGCCTGGGGCTGGAGTGCCCGTGGCGGCGGTTGGCGCAGCTTTGGCAGCTGGAGCGAGGGCATCTCCGCTCACGTTGCCTATCTGGGCGCCAACTACGGCTCCACCCTTACCCCGGCAGCAGCCAAAAAGTACTGCCCGCCCACGTGGCAGGACTGGTACAACAAAGTCGCCGCTCAGATGAACCGCATCTAAGTGCAACTGCAAAGGGCCCCAATGGGGCCCTTTTCTTTTAGGTAGCGGAGGTATCGACGACGCCGGTCGCATTGGCAACCGCGACTATGACGATCATGCATAGGAGCAGCACACCCAATGCCTTGAGCCAGAGTTTCGCGAGTTTCTTGCCGCGATAGCTGTCGAGCAGTGCGAATCGCCGACGAAGACGACGCTTGTCGAACAGCGCAAAATGCATAAGCACCATAAGGCCATCGACAAAGAAAAAATACTCGATTATGAGAAGCCACGTCGGGTAGCTTTGGTTTGCTCCCGTGGGGTGAAAGACGGCAAAGTGACTTCCGGCAAAGAACACAAGCAGCGAGAAGAAGACGAGCGTATTCCAAATGCGCCCCAGAGACTCCGGAACGCGAGAGAGCAGACCGCATGCAGTGGAGGCGGCAGGCCTAGGAAGCCCTGTGGGGTTCTGGAGCCCTTGGGGCGTCAACACCGTCTCCGAGGCCGGAGTACGGACAAGCACAGGCGCAGGAGGCCGCACGGGGCGACTTAGATCGTATGCCGCGCGCGTCGCCCGTCCCAACGCTTCCGCGCTCGCAAAACGCTTGGCCGGGTCGAGCGCCATCGACATGCAGACGGCATCGGCAAGTGGAGTGGGAATGCCGCATGCCTCACATTGCTCGCGCATGTCGAGCCCTGGTTTAGGGTCGACTCCCGTCAAGCAGAAGAACAACAGAGCGCCAAGTGCGTAGACGTCGCTGCGCACACTCGTCTGCCCAAACCCATACTGCTCGGGCGGCGCATAGGGCCGTGTCCCAAACTTGACGGTGTCGGCATCGGCGCCATCGCGCCATACGCGCGCGATCCCCAGGTCGATAATCACCAGCGATGAAAATGTCAGGCCGTCATCAGGCGTATAGTTGGCACCTGTCACGATGATATTCGACGGCTTGAGGTCGCGATGGATCACCGGCGCCGACGTCTCCCCCACCATTGCAAAACCGGCATGGAGCTCGCCCACGGCATCGCATAGGGCAGGATACAATTCACGCGCATAATCGGGGGTGGCTCCCAGACGGTCCACCAGCGCCCCGAGTGTCTCCCCTTCGATGTATTCCATAACCACGTTGAGCTCGTCGCCCACACGACGACAATCGACGATTCTGGGCAGGTGCTCAAAACGCCTGCCTGCCCGCTGAGCGGCAAACAGACGCTCTTATGCCCCGCCGATTTGAGCCGAAGCATCGATGCGTTTACGAACAAAGGGACCGAGCGAACCACCGCCGGTTCCTTCAAAGTACACGAGCTCGGTTGTTTCAACGGACGAGCGCTTAAGTACACGCTCCATGCGATAGCTGTCGTCGCAATCGAGCGACGCCAGGTGCTCGGCAAGCGCTGCGGTCAGCTCGTCATCGGAATATGTTGGGCTCTGAGTATCCATAGCCTCCATCATAGCGCAGGGCGCAGACACCCCATGGCATCTGCGCCCCGTTCGTTTGCATCGTTGTTCGGCAGCTCCGCCGGCTCAGATATCAGCCGCTAACTCACCGTCTCCTCGCCAAAGCGATACAGCTCCTCGTTGACCTTTTGGAGGCTGCACCCGCGATCGATGCAAAAAATGATAATCGCATCGCGGCGGTCCTTGCAGTTAAGGACGCTTACCCCGGCAGCCGTCAGCGCACGGTTGGTTTCTTTGAGCGTCAGCGCCATCGCAAAGGCAATCTGCAGCACCTTATTGCGGCTCGGATGCCGCGCACCGGTAAAGATCTGATAGCCAAAGGTCTCATTGAGATCGGCCATACGAACCACGCGCGAGCGCTCCAAGCCCTTTTCCTGCAGTAGCTGCTTCAGGTAGTCCGAAAGCGACGGGGCGGCAAAGTCGTGTTCTTTGATATAGCCATCGATGTTTGGCGCGTCGAGAAGCTCATTGAGTAACTCGTCAGTCAGCTTTTTATCGGGCATACGACTTCACCTCCCCCAGTGCATGCAACATGCTAGAAACCGCTTACGTCCGAACGCTCCCAGCTAGCAACCTGGTCGGGAGACACCGTACCCAGCGCCTCGAACTTCCAGGAGCCGCCCGCCTTCAGATGATTGGTGTTTGCAAGAGCCGTTCCAACCTGGTTGCCATCGGCATCATACAGAACATACTCAATCTGAATGTAGCTCTTTTCCTTGTCCGTGTTATTGGTCAGCGTCCCCGTGATCTTATAGGCAAACTGATTGGAAGTGTCTTCAGCCTCGTCAGCAATGGTATACGGTTCTTGCGGTTCTTTTTGCTCCTCAGCCTGCTGTGTCGTCCCGGCAGGTTTTGCCGAATCGCTCGCAGGCGAATCGGTTGAGTTGCCGCCCATAGAGCCCACGGCACCGACAATAACCAGCACCACGATGACGCCTAGGACAATCTTACCGATCGGCTTCTTTCCCTCTTTTGCCATTATTCATCCTTCCTACGATCCGGCTACCGTGCCGGCACACAGCACATCGTAGGAAGGATTAAACTTGAATTCATTAGCTGAGAGCTAAGGTTGCGGTAAACGGCCAATGCAGTTATCCAAACGCCGAGCAAACGCACTTTGCGCGACCGTCTGCCGGCAGCGCATCAACCCACCGTGACGGATTCCCCGGTAAAGGCACTGACCATCAACAGGACAAAGAACACCAGGTAGCTGACACTCAGCGGGTACGCAATGACCAGGAATACAACCCAGCCGACATTGGTTTTACCGCCGGCACGGCGTCGCTCGCGATTGCGGCAGAGCCAAATCGTCACGCCGATGGCAGTGATAAACAGTACGAGTGCCGCCGCAGCCAGCCCAGCAAGCGCAAACATCACGCCAATGCTCACAGCAATAACCGGAAGCAACAACAAGCCGCATCCACACCCACCGGGACTATAAACGGCAGACTGTCGGCGTCGTTCCATCGTCACTCCAACCTCAATATCTTTGAGCACTACAACGCAGCGGCCTGCTGGACAGGAACGATCTTATTCAGCTCCGGTTCGATCCGCCTTTTCTCGGCCTCAAGGTCAAACGCCACCTGAGCGCGCAGCCAATAACCATCCGTCAGGCCAAAATAACGGCAAAGACGGAGGTCGGTGTCGGCCGTCACGCGACGTTTTCCCAAGACAATCTGCCCGATACGCTGAGCCGGAATCCCAGTCTCTTTCGCAAGGCGATATTGAGAAATGCCCATGGGAACAAGAAACTCCTCTTTGAGAAGCTCACCAGGAGTCACCGGCGACAGCAAATCGGCCGAAGTCTCATCACTTGTGATAATCGACGATTTCGACATTCCAAGCCATCTCCTGTCTCCACTCAAAACAGACCCGATAGCGCTCGTTAACACGGATGCTATATTGACCGGCACGATCGCCCTTCAAAGCTTCCAGGCGGTTGCCCGGTGGAACGCGAAGATCATCAAGCGAAGCACAAACCTGCAGTTGGCGAATCTTCCTCAACGCAACACGCTCAAAGGGCACGAACCTCCTGACCCGCACGCCCATGGCAAAGCGTTCGGTATCCTCATCTTTATACGATGCAATCATAGTATCGCCTTACGTTAGTAACGTCAAACGTTTCTATAGACTTACATCTCTATTATATCGTACGTTTGTTCGTATTTTCTAGAACAAATAGTCCTTTGCGCCTTAGTCAAGCAAAAGCAATCGTTTGTAGACATCGAGGCCTTTGAGAAGGATTTCCTCGTCGAAGAGCATGCTATCGGTATGCAGAGCGCTTGTGGCATAGGCGGGACAGCCATCCGAATCACTCGGGTTGTCTTGGTCCTCTGGCATACCCGTGCCCAGCAGGAAAAACACGCCCGGCAGATGGCGTTGATAGAACGCGAAATCCTCGGCGATCAGCAGCGGTTCCTCCACAAGCTGCAGCCCGGGCAAGGCAGGCGCGACGCTGACAAACAACTCGGGGTCGTTGTCGACCGGCGGATAGCCCTCGGCAAAGTCGAGATCATACGTGCAGCCCGTTGCGGCACAGGCATCGTCCAGCACGCGGCGCACGCCTTCGCGCGCCCGGTCGAACATGTCGTCCGTAAACACACGCAGGCTTCCGGCCACATGGGCCTCCCCCGCCACCGCGTTGCAAACCGTACCGGCCTGCAGCAGACCAAACTTACCGATACAGGGCTCGTCGGTGCCCAGCTCGTCCATCAGTTCGCGCTCGGCAACCAAGAACTTGGCAGCCGCCAGCGCCGCATCGTGCGACTCCTCGACCGGAACGCCATAGGTCTTAGCGATATGGATGCTCGTCCCGTGAATATGAATGTGTGTCTCACTCGAACGCGCCAGCAGCGGACCGGAACAACTCGCCAACGTGCCGGCAGGCAGATCGGGCCACACATGGAAGCCAAAAATGCGGTCAGCCCCATAGCGCTCGAACACACCGCTCTCGCATACCGTCTTGGCACCACCGGTCGTTTCCTCGGCCGGCTGGAACACAAAGAGAACGTTGCGCCTAATGGCGCCCGGCTGCTCGCGAATCGTACGGTCGACATACGTCGCGGCGGCAAGTGCCATGGCCATGTGTCCGTCATGTCCGCAAGCGTGCATCTTGCCGGGATGGATCGAGGCAAAGGCCGCTCCCGTCGCCTCCGCGATGGGCAGCGCATCCATATCGGCGCGAATCGCCGTGGCACGCGCGGCACCAACGCCAGCGTCGAAGAAAGCGCAGACGCAGCTGGGACACGGATGGGTCACCTCGCAAGCGAGCGGCGCCAACACGCCCTCGATATAGGCAATAGTCTGCGGAAGATCGAAATCGAGCTCCGGAATGCGATGGAGATCGCGGCGATAGCGACGGAGTTCTTGGAGCTCGGTCATAGAGAATCCCTTCATGAGGCACATCTGTTGCAACTTATTGTGATACAGGATTGTGGCACACATGTTTCCAGCATATTGCTGCATTTTTTAAACGTTATATACGAATACTCTTGTTTGGTAAAGTGCAACGTGATAGGGTCTTTACCACTTGATAGAGGCGCGGGCACGAAGAGCCGCGGGCGAGCCGGCAGGCTTTGACCCCGTGGGGAGGCGAAACCCGCCGAACTGGGTTTTTCGGGCACGAACAACCTGGTGGGCCTGTGGGAAACACCCACAGGACTGTCTGCAGCAATGCGGGAGCGCTATCCGGACATTGGGTCCACGCTATGCGGATTCGATGCGCAGATGGCGCCGTCTGGATAGCGAGGTTTACGGGACATGGCATTGACCCCCAACGAGGCATATGCGGCCAAGCAGCCGTTTGTGGACAAGGAGACACTCGAGCATATCGTCGAGCAGTTCCCCACGCCGTTTCATCTATACGACGAGGCGGGCATCCGCCGCAACATGCAAGAAGTGCGCGACGCCTTTGCATGGAACCCGGGCTTTAAGGAATACTTTGCCGTCAAGGCCAACCCCAACCCGGCGCTCATCTCCATTCTCAACGAATACGGCTGCGGCTGCGATTGCTCGAGCTATACCGAGCTCATGATCGCCCGCTCGCTGGGCATCACGGGACACGACATCATGTTCTCTTCCAACGACACGCCGGCTGCCGACTTTGAGCTCGCCAACAAGCTGGGTGCCATCGTCAACTTTGACGACATCAGCCACATCGAGTTCTTTGAGCGTGTTGCGGGGCCCATCCCCAAAACGGTCAGCTGCCGCTTTAATCCAGGCGGCCTGTTCCAACTCTCCAACGGCATCATGGACAACCCGGGCGACTCCAAATATGGCATGACCACCGAGCAGCTCTTTGAGGCCTTCCGCATGCTCAAGGCCAAGGGCGCCGAGAATTTTGGCATCCATGCCTTCCTTGCCAGCAACACCGTCACTAACGACTACTATCCCAAGCTCGCACGCATCCTCTTTAAACTTGCCGTGCGCCTGGAGCGCGAGACCGGCGCACATGTCGCCTTTATCAATCTGTCCGGCGGTGTGGGTATCCCCTACCTGCCCGAGCAGCAGGCCAACGACATTCACGCCATCGGTGAGGGCGTACACGCAGCCTACGACGAGATTCTGGTCCCCGCCGGCATGGGCGATGTGGCGATCTGCACCGAGATGGGTCGCTTTATGATGGGGCCCTACGGCTGCCTGGTCACCAAGGCCATCCACGAGAAGCAGATCTACAAGGACTATATCGGCGTGGACGCCAGTGCCGTCGACCTCATTCGTCCCGCCATGTATGGCGCTTACCACCACATCACGGTGATGGGTCAGCCGGACGGTCCCGATAAAACCGCAGCCACCGTCACGAACACGTACGACATCACGGGCAATCTGTGCGAGAACAATGACAAGTTCGCCATCGACCGCGAGCTTCCGCATATCGACATGGGCGACCTGCTCGTGATTCACGACACCGGCGCGCATGGCCACTCTATGGGCTACAACTACAACGGCCGCCTGCGCTCCGCCGAGGTCCTGCTGCGCCCCGATGGCTCGGCAGACCTCATTCGCCGCGCCGAGCGCCCGGGCGATTACTTTGCCACGCTCGACGTGCTGCCGTGCGGCCGCGAGCTGCTGGCCAAATCGCGCGCCGAAAGCGCCCGCCGTCGCGCTCAGGACGAGCGCCTAGCAGTCGCCGCCCAATGGAACAAACGCGTCCAGATCGCGGAAGCGAAGGAGAAGAACATGGATATCCGCAATCTCGAGGGCTCAATCGTCGCCCTTGTCACGCCGTTTAAAAAGGACGGCAGTGTCGACTTTGACGCGCTTGAGCGCCTTATCGATTTCCACCTGCAAAATGGCACTGACGCCATCCTCACCCTGGGCACCACCGGTGAGAGTGCCACGATGACCGATGACGAGGACAACTCCGTCGTCGCCGCTGTGGTCAAGCATGTTGCAGGACGCGTCCCCGTTATTGCCGGCTCGGGCTCCAACTCCACGCAGACCATGCTCACCAAGTCGCTCACCTATCAGGGCCTGGGCGCCGACGGTCTGCTGCTCATCACCCCCTACTACAACAAGTCCAATGAAGAGGGTATCTATCAGCACTTTAAGACCGTCGCCGATGCCGTGGACATCCCCTGTATCCTGTACAACATCCCCGGCCGCTGTGGCTGCGGCATCAGCGAGCGCAACGTAGAACGCCTGGCCGCGCACCCCAACATCATGGGTATTAAGGAGGCCTCGGGCAACGTCGCCTACGCGGCCAAGATCGCCCACCTGCTGTCAGACGACTTCCGCATGTACTCGGGCGAGGACGCGCTTACCGTACCGCTCATGAGCCTGGGCGCCTCGGGCACCATCAGCGTGTGGGCCGATGTTCAGCCGCAGCTCGTGCACGACATGTGCCGCGCCTATCTGGACGGTGACGTGGCACGCGCCCGCGATATCCAGATTGCCGGCCAGCCGCTCATCAATGCCCTCTTTAGCGAGGTCAACCCCATCCCCGTCAAGGAAGCGCTCGCCCAGATGGGCATGATCGAGGCAAACTACCGTATGCCGCTGTGCCCCATGGCAGACGACACGCGAGCCGCACTTACCGATGCTCTGAAGGGAGCTGGTCTGCTTGATTAAGACCGTCATTATGGGAACGGGCCGCATGGGCTCGCTCATCCGCACCACCGCCGAGGGCACCGTTGATGCCGCCGGTCAGCCCGTTTTTGATATCGTCGCCCAGATCGGTTTTGATCTGTCCGAGCTCGAGAGCGCCCCGGCGGCCGACGTTATCATCGACTTCTCGAACGTCGTGACCTTCGATGCCGTCGTCGCCTATGTCGAGCGCACGGGCGCCGCGTTGGTCTCGGGCACCACGGGCTATACGCCCGAGCAGATGGACCGCCTGCGTGAGCTGGGCCAGAACACCCGCGTTATGCACTCGGGCAATTACTCCATCGGCATCGCAGCCCTGCGTCATCTAGTGGCCCAGGCCACACGCGAGCTGCCCGGCTTTGACTGTGAAATCGTCGAGACGCACCATAACCAAAAGGTCGACGCCCCCAGCGGTACCGCCAAGCTGCTGCTCGACGCCGTAGTCGAGGCCGAGCCCGAGACAGGCTACCACCCCGTCTACGGACGCGAGGGCATGTGCGGCGCGCGCGATCCCAAGGAGATCGGTATGCACTCGCTGCGCGGCGGCACCGTCGCCGGCGTGCACGAGGTAAGCTTTTTCGGCCAGGACGAGGAGGTCACGCTCACCCACCGCGCCACGAGTCGCCAGATCTTTGTCAACGGCGCCTTGGCAGCCGCGCAGAAGCTCGTCACCCGCGAACCCGGCTTCTATACGTTCGACCAGGTCATGTTTGTCTAACCAGGTGTCAACCGAATCCGCCCAAAGGAGAGATAGCAAATGAGTAACGCAGCCGAGATGGATGCACAGGAGATTATCAACTACATCGCCACCGCGCCCAAAAAGACGCCCGTCAAGTTGTACGTGCGCGAGAAGCCGGGCATGAAGGTCCAGTGGGGCAATGCACACGTCTACGGCGGTCGCCGCGGCAAGACCGTCTTTGGTGACTGGGATGAGCTCAAGGCAATCCTGGACGCCAATGCCAATTCCATCGATTACTACGACGTTGAAAACGATTGCCGCAACTCCGCCGTGCCCATGCTCGACCTTAAGGGCATCAACGCCCGCATCGAGCCGGGCGCGATTATCCGCGACCGCGTCGAGATCGGCAACCGCGCCGTCATCATGATGGGCGCCATCATCAACATCGGCTCCGTTATCGGCGAGGGCTCTATGATTGATATGGGCGCCGTCCTGGGCGGCCGTGCCACCGTGGGCAAGAACTGCCACATCGGCGCCGGCACCGTGTTGGCGGGCGTCGTGGAGCCCGCGAGCGCCACGCCCGTCATCATCGAGGATGATGTCATGATTGGCGCCAACGCCGTGGTCCTGGAGGGCGTGCACGTAGGCAAGGGCGCTGTCGTTGCCGCCGGCGCCGTGTGCGTCGAGGATGTCCCCGCCGGCGCCGTCGTGGCCGGTGTCCCCGCCCGCGTCATCAAGATGCGCGACGAGAAGACCGACAGCAAGACCGGCCTGGAAGAGGGCTTACGTCAACTTTAATAGTTACGCGGTTTTGACAAACCGCGTTTTCGCTGACGTATGCCCAACCTGCGGCGCAATGTCAGCAACCAAGCCGAAAACAAAAAAGGCCGAAGTCCCGAAGGGCTTCGGCCTTTGTTTTTCTGCAACGTCCAAGCACAGCTTATCGATTCTCAATACTTCCGATGTTCTTGAGCTCGATAGAGATGAGGCCGTTGGGCTCGTTGACGAACTCGATATACTCGGAGTTCGAACCCATCTCGGCCGGGAAGCTGATCTCGATGCCCGTGTCGGTACGAATCTTGTGATTGCGCACCGCCGCGCGTTCGACCTGCTTGCGCTCCACGGGCACACGCTCAGGCACCTTCTCCTCGGTCAGTGCCGCGCGCACGCTCTCCTTGATAACCGGTTCGTCCTCAAAGACCTCATCGACGATATCCCAAGGCGGCAGCTCCTCGTCATCCTCAACCTTCTCGGCAACGGCAGCCTTAACCTTAGCGAGCGCTACAGCCGTGTTGGCACCGTGCTCCTCGGCGACTTCCTCGACCACACGCGTCACGGTGTCGATGACCTCCTTGCCCGATACGCCCGTGTCGCACTGCAGCAGGCCGTCGGGGATAAGCAAACGGTCCTCGCCGGCAATCTTGCGTTTCTTATCCACATAGCCGATCTCCATGGTGCTTGCACGCACGATTGCATAGCTCGGCACCTTTTGCGAAGGGTTCGGCAGAATGGCATAGTGGCGCGCGATGTCGTTACGCACCTCGCCCTCTTCGCGACCCACCTCGTGCATGAATGCCTGCTTGGAGCCCAGCAGCATCACGGCAAACCAGCGGGCATCCTCATCATCGTCAAAGTCCGCCACAAGCACGTCAGTGGACTCGGCTTTCTCGGCCTTGGTGAGTTCGGAAGAGATGAACTCCGCAATCTGCTGCGACAGGTCCACGAACTCACGCTCACCAAAGAAATAGCCCTTGAGCTCGCCACCGAATGCGGAGTTCTCGGCAAACGTGGCACGCTTGTTGTCGGCCGAAGTACGAGCGCGCCGCAGGTGCGTGGTCACGAAGTTGCGCACGGTACGGCTCTCGATATCGAGCTCGCGCTGGCTCATGACGTTGACGGCAGAGTCAAAGTCCAGGATATGCAGAATCGCGTGATTGATTTTCATATACGGCATTCCGTTCTAGATCGATTTCGGCACGAACCAGTATAGCGGTCGAGCCCGCCCCGGGCGCATCGAAGATTGGTGCATCGGGGGCAGGTTGCTTTGCACCAATGGCTAGCGCAAGAGCTCGGACTGCCAAACCTCGAGCTGTTCTGCCAAGCTCTTGCCGGCAGCGGGCATGTCGATCTGGGGTCGTTTGGGCAGCAATGCGCATTTAAGGATTGCCACGATGGTCTGTGAGACAAAGCGTCGCGTATCCTTGTCAAAGCCTTGCGCTGCCTGGAGCATCACGGGTAGGCTCTCGCGCAGATTCCCAGCGATATCCGCAAACCGCTCAGCACCCGTAGCCTCAAACACGGAGAACAACGCATCTACAAAACGCTCGCGCTCGCTAGGCGACACTGCAAGCAGCATCTCGCGAATGGAGCCATCAACGTATCGAGCACCGGCGGACAGGCGCTCACAGTACACGAAGTCGCGACCATCAACCACCCAGCTAAAGGGATTGTGCTGCAGCAGGCTGAACTCGGTACTCTCAACGATGGCATAGTCCTCCTGTGTCTCGAACATCATGCCAAAGATCGACGACCGAGGTAGCGTCTTGTCGATTCGACCGGAAAGATCGGCAAAGGCGTCGCCGTTCAGAAACTCCTCGACGAAGCCCGGGCCATCATGGGAATACGCCCGTTCGATTCGCTCACGGGCGATGTTGGAGCACATCGCCGCACCGTACACCGCAAGGTTTCCACCCTTGGAATGACCTCCGCACAAAAGCGGCCCGTCAATCGCATCCGCCGCCTCGTCCACATAACGTGCCGCGGATTCCTGGGCCGGCACAGGACACCGGAATGCCATGTTAAAGTCCTCTTTCCAGCCCACAATCGTGCTGTCGGTCCCCCGGAAGGAAAGATAACTAAACCCCGCAGGAAACTGGAACGCCATGGCTGCAAACTGCTCTGTCGCCACCACATCGCTCACGGCACGATAGCCGCAAACGTGCACGCCACGGTAGCGAGGGCTTGCTGCCACGGCCTCCAGCAAGGCCCTGCTCCCCTCTGGGTCCCACAAGTCGTCAATCATGTCCCGGTAGCACTCGGCACGCAGCAGCTCGCGTACGTCTAGGCCCTGCCAGTTCGTCAGTTCCGCCATATCACCCGGCAAACGCAAATAGGACAACCACGCAAAGACCAGGCTATCCACCGCGCAGAACGGCCGCTCCTCAAACGGATCAAACGCCGTCTGGGCATAGGTCAAAAAATTAGGCGAATCCGACATGGCCCTCCCATCAACTATGGTGCATTGGGGTCAGGTTACTTTGCACCAAAAAGGCGTCCGGGCCGTGTGGACCCGGACGCCTTCATTGTAGCTTTTCGCTCTAGCGAGCTTGATTTAGCAGGAGAAGTCGACGCTGTCGATGATGTCCTTGAGGGCCTTGGCGGAGACGGTGAGCTCATGCTGCTCGTCATCGTCCAGCGGCACGGGGACGCGGCAGACAACGCCGTCGCGGCCAACGACGGTCGGCATGGAGATGGCAAGATCGGACAGGCCATACTCGCCCACCATGAGCGAGGAGACGGGCAGAACGGTCTGCTCATCGCGCATAACGGCGGTGCAGATGCGCTTGACGGCCATGGCGACGCCATAGTAGGTGGCGTGCTTCTTCTCGATGATGGTGTAGGCGGAGTTCTTGACGTCCTCGGCGATGCGCTTCTCGGCAGCCTCATGCTCCAGGTGGCCGTGAAGCTCACAGAAGGTGTTCAGCGGAACGCCGGCAACCTGAGCGCTGGACCAAGCGACAAACTCGGAGTCGCCGTGCTCGCCCATGACATAGGCCTGGACATCGCGCGGGTCAACCTCGACGTGGGCACCAAGCATCTGCTGCAGGCGGCCGGTGTCGAGCACGGTGCCGGAACCGATGACGTGGCCCTCGGGCAGGCCGGACATCTTGATGGCGGCGTAGGTCAGAACATCGACCGGGTTGGAGACGATGAGCAGAATGCCGTCGAAGCCGGACTTCTTAATCTCGGGGATAATGGACTTAAAGATGCTGACGTTCTTGTTGACCAGGTCCAGGCGGGTCTCACCGGGCTTCTGGGCAGCGCCAGCGGTGACGACGATCATGGCGGCGTCGGCGACATCGGAATAATCGCCGGCGTAGATCTTCATCGGCTCGGCAAACGTCATGCCGTGCGCGATATCCAGGGCCTCACCCTCGGCACGGTTCTTGTCCACGTCGATGAGGACCATCTCGGAGAACAGACCACTCTGCATCAGTGCGAACGCCGAAGACGAACCGACGAAACCGCAGCCGACAATAGCGACCTTCTTCTCGTTAACCATTAGAAACTCCCATCTCTCTCCACAAACAAGCCGCCCGGGAACGACCCGAGCGGCTTGCCGTAATCCCAATACATCCAATCGGGACTTTGATTATGCTCCTATTCGCAGCCAAAAATCGACCGTTTACCGAAATTGTTTGCAGAATTCGTAAAATAACTGCACGAAATCGGTTTCGAGCTATTGACGAGTCGAAATAGGTCTCCAATACAGGCCCGCCTCGCGAATGGCCTCGACAGCCAAAGCGATCTGGTCGGGCGGTAAGACCAGTGCCATACGCACGTGCCCCTCGCCCGAAGGGCCAAAGCTCGCGCCCGGCGTCACCACAACGCCGGCCTTCTCCATAAGCTCCTCGCAAAACGCCATAGAATCGGTGCGACCACCGGGAAGCTTGGCCCACACAAACATAGAGCCATGCGCATTGGGACGCTCCCAGCCCAGGCCCTCAAGACCGTCGCACAGGGCATCGCGGCGCTCCTGGTACTTCAGACGCTGCGCCTCGACCTCATCGCGCGGACCGTTCAGGCAGGCGATGGCAGCCTTCTGGATCGGGAAGAACATACCGAAGTCGATCTGGCCGCGCAGCTTGGCAAAGGCCGAGACCACATCCTCGCGACCGACCAAAAAGCCGATGCGGGCACCGGTGACGTTAAACGACTTAGAGAGCGAGAAGAACTCCACGCCCACCTCAAGCGCACCGGGATACTGCAAGAAGCTGCCGCCGGGCTCGCCGTCAAACACGATGTCGGAGTACGCGTTGTCATGAACGATCAACAGATCATGCTCGCGGGCAAAGGCGATAATCTCCTCGTAGACCTCGGGCGTGCCCACCGAGCCGACCGGGTTCGCGGGCAGCGACACGATCATATACTTGGCACGATCGGCCACCTCGGGATCGATACCCGCCACATAGGGCAGGTAATTATGCTCGGCAACCAGCGGATAGTATTCGAGCTTGGCATCGGCGATCTTGGCACCCGCCTCAAAGACCGGGTAGCACGGATCGGGAACCAGAATGGTGTCACCCGGATCGAGCAGGGCCAGGCCCAAATGGCCCACGCCCTCCTGCGTGCCGTTGCACGACTGCACCATAGACGGCGTAATGCCCGAAACGCCAAAGCGACGCTCATAGTAATCGCACACGGCTTGCTTGAGTTCGGGCAGGTCGCGCAGGGCATACTTCCACATCTCGGGATCTTGGGCTGCCTGCGTGAGCGCCTCGACCACGTGGTCGTACGGCTTAAAGTCGGGCGTGCCCACGCTCATGTTGTAAATGGTCTTGCCCTGAGCCTTCAGCGCGAGAAGCTTGTTGTTGAGCGAGGCGAAGACCTCCGCGCCAAAGCGGTCGAGACGCTGCGATGCCTGCATGGTGCCACCTTTCGATATAAAAAACGCGGCGCTCCGACAAGAGCGCCGCGCGATACGGGCCATCAGATTGCAAAAGTGTAACGCTTGCAACCCCCGTATTGGTTCAATTTAGCCAACCTTAGTCAACTGGATTGAGCGCGTCGATCTGCGCAAGCCACAGACGCGAGCTAGCGTCACTCGGCATACGCCAATCGCCGCGCGGGCTGAGCGTCACCGAGCCCACCTTGGGACCATCGGGCAGGCAGCTGCGCTTAAACTGCTGGGCAAAGAAGCGACGGTAGAACGTACGTAGCCACGTGTGGACGGTCTCAGCGTCGTAGACGCCCTCGAAGCTCTTGAGCGCCATGCGGTAGATCTTGCCCGGCTCAAAGCCAAAACGCAGCAGATAGTAGAGGAAGTAGTCGTGCAGCTCGTACGGGCCCACCAAATCCTCGGTCTTCTGTGCAATCTCGCCGTCGCCCGTGGGCGGCAGAAGCTCGGGGGACACCGGCGTATCGAGGATATCGAGCAAGACCTCGGCAATGCGCCCGCCAAAGACATCGGCGGCATAGCGCACCAGATGGCGCACAAGCGTCTTGGGCACGCTCGCGTTGACGGCGTACATGCTCATGTGGTCGCCGTTATAGGTAGCCCAGCCGAGCGCCAGCTCCGACAGGTCGCCCGTGCCAATGACAAAACCGCCAGCCTGGTTGGCCAAATCCATCAGAATCTGCGTACGCTCGCGCGCCTGGCTGTTCTCGTAGGTCACGTCCTGCACGGTCGGATCATGCTCGATATCCTTAAAGTGCTGCTCCACGGCAGCATGGATCGAGACCTCGCGAAAGCTCACGCCTAGGTCGCGAGCGAGCGACTCGGCATTGGACTTGGTGCGGTGCGTCGTGCCAAAGCCGGGCATGGACACGGCCGTGATACCGGTGCGCGGCAGGCCCAAGGCGTCGAACGCACGCACGGTCACGAGGAGCGCCAGCGTGGAATCGAGGCCGCCCGAAAGGCCGATGACGGCCGCCTTGGTGCCCGTATGGGCAAGGCGGGTCTTGAGGCCGGCGGTCTGCAGGTCGAGGATAGTCTCGCAACGCTCAGCCAGATCACCGTGGTCGGCCGGCACAAAGGGAGCGCGGGGGAAGACTCGGTCGATGTCGAGCGCATCGCGCAGGACAGGTTCTTCGGCCAGTACGCCCTCAAACGAAAACTCAACGGTCGCGGATTCCGGCGCATCGTCGGTGCGCGTCCACGTCGTCGAGCGACGGCGCTCGGCAACCAGGCGGTCAAGGTCAACGTCGGCGATGGCCATATCGCAGGTAAGCAGTTTGGTCGCGGCGAGCTTGGAGCCGTTTTCGTAGACGAGGTTCTCACCCGCAAAGACCATGTCGGTCGTGGACTCGCCCTCGCTCGCGTCCGCGTAGGCATAGGCGCAGTACAGGCGCGCGCTCTGATTGGAGATAAGGCTGCGGCGGTAATCTGCCTTACCGATAATCTCGTCCGAGGCCGACGGGTTGAGAATCACCGTCGCACCGGCAAGCGCCATCTCGGTCGAAGGGGGTGCCGGCACCCACAGGTCCTCGCAGACTTCAACGCCCAGCACCATATCCTCGGCACCCTCATCACAGCAGCGGTAGACAAGCCCCGAACCCAGCGGAACCGGACCCTGACCGGCAAATTCAACCCACACGGGATCCGCAGGCGACGGAGCAAACCAGCGACGCTCATAGAACTCGCCATAGTTGGGCAGATACTTCTTGGCCGTGAGGCCCAAAAGCTCGCCCGCGCAGCACACGGCGGCGCAGTTGTAGATGTTTTCTGCCACCGCAACGGGCAAGCCAACGGTAAAGACGATCGGCAGCTCACGGGTTTCATCGAGGATGTGCACCAGCGCTGCTTCGCAGGCATGCAGCAGCGTGCGGTTATGGAACAGATCGGCCGCGGTATAGCCAGTCAGATTAAGCTCGGGCAACACCAACGCGCGAACGCCGCGCCCGGCAGCATCGCGAACAGCCGCCAGCGCAACCTCGGCATTGCCCTCGACATCGGCCACGCGAATCTGCGGCGACGCCGCCGCCACACGCAAAAAGCCATCAGACTGAGAAAGGTGAAGATTCATAAGAATGCTCCCGTGCGTAGACGCCATTCACAACAATTAGCAAGTCCTATTGTAGTTCAACCGCCGGGTGGAACCGCATCCCACCAACTTGGTGAGCAATTGATGAGTTGATGGTATCTGTTAAATGTCACGTACGATTCACATCTGGTGGGTACCCTGATGGCTACACGAAACGAAGCAGATTTACACCGGGAGGACCCCGTATGACAACCAAGTACACCGACGCGCCGCGCACGCGCGTCATGACGCCGGCATCGCTCAACAACGGCGTGCACGAGAACCATTCCATCGGACAGACCATGGCCATCGCGCCCAAAAAGGGCCTGTTCGATGACATTTCCATTCCCCAGATCATCGCCGGCGCCGCAGCTGCTGCCACGAGCGTCGCGCTTGCCTCCAAGATTGGTATCGCTGGTTCAGTAATTGGTGCCGCCGTGAGCTCGGTCATCACCGTTGTGTCCTCGCAGGTCTACCGCCACTTTATCTCTGCCAGCGCCGAAGCAATCAAGGGCACGCATGCCGCTGTCGACTACCCTGCCGGCGCCTACGAGCCCGTTGAGCCCGATGTCGAGGAGCACCTAGGTGGCGCCGCGACCACGCAGGAAATGCGCCAGGTTGCGGGACGCGCGACCACGGCGCGCGTCGCCCCTAACAGCCTACGTGCCAAGGCCGCGGCAGAGCGCAGCCAGACGCAAAAGAAGGTCATCGTCTTCTCGATCGCCATCGCCATCGTCGCAGTCATCGCCTGCGCTGGCGCCATCCTTATCACCACTGCTGGTGAGGGTCTGGGCGAGCGTCCCGAGCCAATCCTGTCGTCGCGCACGACCGAGAGCGATGCAAATGGCGACACCCAGTCGCAAGATCAGCAGGCACAGGCGGACGGCACGCAAGACAGTTCTACCTCTACCGATTCGTCCTCGAACACCCAAAACCAATCGCAGGGCACCGATTCCTCTACGGCCAACAGTGGCACGCCGTCCGGCACGACCGACTCAAGCCAAACGACTGACGGTTCACAGCCAAGCACGGGCGGCCAGACGAGCGACACCACGTCGGGAACGGGCTCAGCAGACAGTAGCAACACCAACAGCTCGAGCGGAACCGCGTCCGGCACGGCATCTGACAACTCGAGCCAAGGCACGGCATCGGGCAACTAAGCACATTTGCCTCTCATAGATAACCGACCTGTACAACGGGCGCGAATCGAAAGCGGTTCGCGCCCGTTTGCCTTGGGCGCCGCCATGGCGAACGCCATGCGATGGTAAGATGCTTTACATGTGTAAAGAGGAGATTTGCCATGAGCAAGACAATAGTTAGGCCCACGCTTTCGCTGGGCAACCACATCTATCTGTATCGCCTGCTGCGCGATGCGATTGGATGCGGCAAGCAAACGTTTATGACGCAGGTCGAGGAGGCACTCGCCGCTGGTGACATGGCCGCTTATGACCTGGGCTTCGAGTCCACGCGCGAGCTGCTCGAGGAGCTCGACGACTGCATTAAGCTGACCGTCTTTAAGGGCGGTCGCCTGTATGCCACCGTCATCGCCAACGATGCCTGGGATACCGCCCTTGCCAAGGGCGAAGACAAGCCCAAGGCAGCCAAGGGCGCTAAGCAGTCCTACAAAAAGAAGAAACGCGGTGAGAAGGACCTCAAGGCCGTGCGCCCCAAGCACGTTAAGCGTCCCGAGCCCGAAGCCATGGTTGAAGCCGCGCCGGAACCCGAGCCCGAGGCAGAGATCGAAGTCGCTATTGAGGTAACAGCAGAAGCCGAAACCGAAATCGCCGCCACGACCGATCCCGAAGTCATATCAGAGCAGGAAGCCACTACGGAGCTCAACGAAGCGCCCAAGTCGACAACCGAAGAAGCCGCTGACCAACCCGAGCCGTCTGCGTTCCAAAACAGCGATGTCTTTGGCGACGAGGCCGAGGACGATCAGTCCGACGAGCCCGCAGATCAAGACGCTACCGAGTCGGCGCCGGAGCCCGAGACGCCGCAGCCCGCCATCTCGCTCACGGTCGTCTATGACCCCGAGAATGCCAATGCCGGCATCACCACCATGGCATCCACGCCCATCGAGGCAAAGTCGAGCGTCGAGAATGAGAGCGCGACGCAGGTTGAGGTTGAAACTGAAGCTGCAGACGCGCCCGTCACCGTGAAGCCCGCAGATTCCACAATCAAGCCGAAGACGACGCTGGAGTTCGCACCCGTCATCGAATCCGTGCCCGCCTCTGCTTGCGACCAAATTCCCGCACCGGCACCGGCTTCGGTACTCGCAGAGGCCCCAACCCCCGCACCCGTAGCGCCCGCCATCCCCGAGGACTTCCCCGTCGATTTCGCAACCGAGGTCTTCTGCCCCGGCCCGCTTCTGCACCAGCTGTCGACCTATCTCCCCTACGGCGCCGATACCCTCGGCATTGTCGGCGAGTACTACTGGATCGCCCGCGAGCGCGGTACCATCGAGGCCGCGCGAAACCGCGCAAGCTTCCCCCTGCGCTACACGCAGGCCGGCGAGCGCCGCGAGGTTGCCGTGCGCATCCGCCGCAACACCACTGGCGGCCTCGGTGCCGCCTGGGCCATCGACAAAGTCGAAGAGCCCGAGCAGTAACGACAAGCGGCTCAAATCCAAATCAGGATTTGAGCCGCTTATATTAGCATTCATCGATGTTTCGTGACCAACGGCGAGCGGGCCGCAAGTGCCCCAGGTTGCCGTGAAAGAGGAGCGACGCGTACTTCGGTACGCGAGCGACGGTTTGAACGGCAAGATGGGGTGCTTGCGACCCGCGCAGCGTCGAGCAGTTACGCGGTTTGGAAAACCGCGTAACGATCTAGTCGCGCGTCAGCTTACGGTGAATACGATGCGGCTGGGCTGCGTCCTCGCCAAGGCGCTCGATACGGTTGACCTGATAGGCCTCAAAGTTGCCCTCAAACCAATACCAGTTGCCCGGGTTCTCGTCGGTGCCTTCCCACGCCAGGATGTGCGTGGCGACGCGGTCCAGGAACATACGGTCGTGGCTAATGACCACCGAACAGCCCGGGAACTCGAGCAGCGCCGCCTCGAGTGAGGACAGCGTCTCGACGTCGAGATCGTTCGTGGGCTCGTCGAGCAGCAGCAGGTTGCCGCCCTGCTTGAGCGTGAGCGCCAGGTTCAGACGATTGCGCTCACCACCGGAGAGTACGCCAGCACGCTTCTGCTGGTCCTGGCCCTTAAAGCCAAAGCTCGCCACGTACGCGCGGCTGGGGACCTCGGTCTCGCCGACCATCATGTGGTCCAGGCCATCCGAGACGACCTCCCACAGGTTCTTATCGGGATCGATGCCAGAACGGTTCTGATCGACATAGGAGATCTTGACGGTCTCGCCCACCTCGAGCTCGCCCGAAGTCAGCGGCTCCAGGCCCACGATGGTCTTGAAGAGCGTAGTCTTGCCCACACCGTTGGGACCGATGACGCCCACGATGCCGTTACGCGGCAGGGTGAACGATAGGTCGTCGATGAGCACACGGCCATCGAACTCCTTGTGCAGGTGATGAGCCTCGAGCACCTTGTTGCCCAGACGCGGTCCAACGGGAATGCGGATATCGGTCCAGTCGAGCTTCTGGCTTGCGCGGGCCTCGGCCTCCATCTCCTCGTAGCGAGCCAGACGGGCCTTGTTCTTTGCCTGGCGAGCCTTGGGCGAGCTGCGTACCCACTCGAGCTCGGCCTCCATGCGCTTGGCGAGCTTGGCATCGCGGTTACCTTGTGCCTCGATACGCGCGGCCTTGGTCTCCAGATACGTGGAGTAGTTGCCCTTGTAGGGATAAAGGTGACCGCGGTCGACCTCGCAGATCCACTCGGCAACGTTATCCAAGAAGTAGCGATCGTGCGTGACGGCAAGCACCGCGCCCTGGTAGTTGTGCAGGAAGTGCTCGAGCCACAGGATCGACTCGGCGTCCAGGTGGTTCGTAGGCTCGTCGAGCAGCAGCAGGTCGGGAGCCTCGAGCAGCAGCTTGCACAGGGCCACGCGACGGCGCTCGCCGCCGGAAAGCACATTAACCGGCATGTCAGAATCGGGCAGCTGCAGGGCGTCCATGGCCTGGCCGAGCTTGGAATCGATATCCCAGCCGTCAGCGGCGTCGATCTCGTCCTGGAGCTTGCCCATCTCGGCCATGAGGGCGTCCATGTCGCAGTCCGGGTCGCACATCTCCTCGCCGATCTTGTTGAAGCGATCGACCTTGGCGATCATGTCGCCAAACGCCATGCGCACGTTCTCGATGACGGTCTTGTCGTCGTCGAGCGGCGGCTCCTGCTGCAGGATGCCCACGGTGTAGCCGGGAGTGAGCCTGGCATCGCCGTTGGAGACCTCCTCGATGCCGGCCATGATCTTGAGCAGGGTCGACTTGCCCATACCGTTGGGGCCCACGACGCCGATCTTGGCACCGGGGTAGAAGCTCAGGGTCACGTCGTCAAGGATCACCTTGTCGCCATGGGCCTTGCGAGCCTGATACATCTGGTAGATAAACTCCGCCATTTGTCTGTTTTATCCTTTCTACCTGCTGTTTCCCTATTCTTGTTTCGCTTTAGTGGAAACGAAATGGAAAAACCAGCTCTGAAACGTAACGAAAAAGGGGCATGGTTGCCCACACCCCCTAATACTACCTGGGAAAAGTCCCCCAGAACATACTATGAACTGCGTACGCTAGTTTTCCGCAACCTTAACGAGCGGCTCGCTGCGATTTGCGCCACAACAGATACGAGTAGACGTAGACGGCTCCAACCGAACCAAACGCCAGAGCCGCAATCACCGCGGCGACGACTTCACTCGAAAGCACGCTGCCTGCCACGCCCATCACAATCAGGCCAATACCCAGCACCATAAAGCAGGCGCCGCCAAAACGCTGCGTACGGCGCCAGTTCTCGGGATCGGCAAGCGCCCAGGGTGTCTTGATACCGAGCGTATAGTTCTGCTTCACACGCGGCAAGTAGTTGCCTACGCCGATGAACAGCAAACCGACAACACCGGAAATCAGCACGTTAACCGAACCGACCGCCGGCACCACGCCCCAGACCGTAAGCTCTCCCAGCCAGCTTATGGCGCACATGAACAAGGTGAAGGCAATTACGAAGCCCTGATAGAACTTGCCCGAGGTTCGATACGCCTCGCCCTTGGGGTCGATGCGCGGCACCACGCAGAACATTGCGAGAAGTGCCAGAGGCAGCACGCCGAGCGCGGAGGCCATCCAGCTAGGACCCCAACCGTCGACGGCACCGTTCGCGCCCCAGTGCGTGGGAATCTGCGCAGGCAAGCTCGGCATCACCATGAGGTGCGCTACGACATTGGCGACGCACAGAGCGACCAGCGCAATCCACACGCGCGACGATACCCCCGTGGGGTGAATGCCCTTGTTTTCGTTATTCATCCTTATCACCTTCAGTGTTTGTAAAACCCATAAACCAGCCAATTAAATCCTGCATGACGGTGGTGTTTAAGCTGTATACGATGTTTTGGCCATGGCGCTCGTCGGTCACCAACCCGGCGTTTTTGAGCGTCGCCAAGTGATGGCTCAGCGACGGCTTACTGATATCGAAATGCTCGGCAAGCTCCCCCGCCGTGCAATTGCCCTCGCGCAGCAACTCCAAAATGCGCCGTCGCGTTGGATCGGCAAGCGCCTTAAAACCCTCTCCCGGCATAAGACCTCCTCTCATCATCTCTCATGACGTGCACACTATACTCAATATTTAGATGTTTGTCTAACTATCTAATCGCAATGCTTCAAACCACATCAAAGCAAACGCCATCGCAACCTATGGGCGATTACCTATAATGGCGATAGCTAAAACACGATTCGCTTCCCCATCGGAGGATATTTATGACCGAAACCACAACCGCAACTCCCATCGAGACACGCGACACCAAGCTCGAGATTATCATGGGCCGCGAGGCACTCGATAAGCTCGCCGATGCTACGGTGCTAGTGCTCGGCTGCGGAGGCGTGGGCTCCAACTGCTGCGAGGCACTCGCCCGCGGCGGCATCGGTCATTTCGTCATTCTGGATAAGGACATCATCGCGCCCAGCAATATCAATCGCCAGGCCATCGCCTTTCACAGCACCGTCGGCAAGCGCAAAGTCGACGTCATGGAGGCTATGATTCACGACATCAACCCTACCGCTACCGTCATCAAGCGCACCGAATACCTGCTGAGCGACAACATCGATGATTTCTTCGCGAGCGTTTTGGAGCAGACGGACGGCAAGCTCGACTACGTCGTCGACGCCATCGACACCATCTCGGCCAAGCTCACCATTGCCAAATATGCTCAGGACCACGACATTCGTTTGGTTAGCTCCATGGGCGGGGCCAACAAGCTCCATCCCGAGTGCCTCCGCTTTGCCGACATTTTCGATACGGTACGTGACCCCATGAGCCGCATCATGCGCAAAGAATGCAAGAAGCGCGGAATCAAGAGCCTGCGTGTACTGTTTAGCTGCGAGGAATCGGTTAAGACACAGCCCCGCGACCCTTCCAACATCCACGAGCGCACCGAGCTGGGAACCGCCAGCTTTATGCCGCCCATCATGGGCCAGATGATTGCCGGCGAGGTTATCCGCCAGATCAGCGGCCGCGGCACTGAGCGCGTACGCTCCGATGGCCAACGTCTGGACTAGCGGAGCGCACCGAGATGGAGCCCCGGTTATTTGATGCACACTGCCATCTTGATTTAATGGCTCACCCGGACGCCGTTGCCGATGAGGCGACGGCGCTGGGTTTGGGTCTATTTGACTGCGGCGTCAATCCGCGCGACTTTTCGGCCGCAAACGAGCGCGCCTGTCGCCAACCAGGTATCATCGCCGGCGTTGGGCTTCACCCCTGGTGGCTCGCCGATGGCCACTGCGGTTTTGTCGAAGTCAATCTGCTTTGCGAAGTTGCTGCCCAAGAACGCTACATCGGCGAAGTCGGACTCGACTTTTCCGCGCGCTTTGCTGGAAGTGAGCCGCTACAAATACAGGCACTTAACCGGCTCTGCGATGCGCTCGTGCAGCATCCTCTTACCGGGCGCGTGATATCAATTCACGCCGTTCGTTCGGCAGGAGCCGTACTGGACGTCCTCGAATCGCATGGACTACTCATCCCAAACCCCGACTCCCCCGTTATCATCTTCCACTGGTTTAGCGGTACTTCGGACGAACTCGTCCGCGCGCGTAATGCGGGCTGTTATTTTTCCGTCAACGAACGCATGCTCGCATCTAAACGAGGACGCGAATACGCACGACAGATTCCACTCGATCGTTTACTGCTCGAGACCGATTCACCAGCCGAACCAAACACAGAAACAAGCGCACAGTCGCTCATCAGATTGCTCACAAGGACCTCGATGCGCATTGCCTCACTCAAAAACTGTGACGTAAAGCGCATCGAGTCGGCAGTTTTAGCAAATGCGCACGCTGTTTTTGACCTTCGCTAACCCCTGTGGGCTAAAATGCCAAGGGACATGCGAATCGCACAACGCAGTCCCTATTGGTAGACAGTACAATTCGGCAGCATTACACCAATTCGTGCATGAGATCACGGTTGCGTGCATACAATTCGTCGAAGATATGACGGCGCGACGCATATAACTCGTGGGCAGTCATATCGGGCACGATTGTTTGCGCAACGCCAAGGACTCGGGCGAGTTCATCCCATGATGCATAGGCGCCACCTGCGAGAGCTGCCATGATGGCATCACCGAAGCATGCACCCACCGTAACCTTGGCAACCGAGACCTCGCGCCCGCATACGTCGGCGATAGCCTGCATCCAAACTGGATTCTTGGTTCCACCTCCGACAAGCATAATGCGCCCAATTGGCAGCCCATGCTCTCGCTCGATAATGTCGACATGGGATGCAACGGTATACGCGACGCCTTCCAAGGCGGCGCGAACCATATGGGCTCGCGTATGCCTTCCAGTCAGGCCAAAGAAGACGCCACGCGCCTCGGGATCGTTGAGCGGAGTACGCTCCCCCGCAAAGTACGGCAGACACAGGAGCCCATCGGCACCCGGCGCCACATCGGCGGCATCATGCGCCATAACCGAATAGGCATCGGGACCACCGTGGCCCTCGGCCTCTACGGCGTCGCGATACAGCTCTTGGCGCAGCCACGATGTGAGTGCGCCCGCCGTATTGGTCCCCGCGCAGATCCCGTAAGTTCCGGGAATGATAAACGTCCCCGGCCACAGGCGGGCATCATCGACCATATGATCAGCTAGGTAGATGAAATACGCCGTGCTCCCCAACTGAACCATCATATCGCCGGGACGGAATACACCCGTCGAAATGGCCTCGGCACCAGAGTCACCCGTTCCCACTAAGACAGGTGTCCCCGCCGCGAGCCCCGTCGCCTCAGCCGCACGCTGCGTAATCACCCCGACAATATCGGTAGCCGACATTACCTCCGCCATCTGGTCAGGCCGGCAGAAACGAGCACATTCCCGAGCATCAACCTTCCAAGTGAAGCGGTCATATAGGGGAAGAAAATCCTCCGCCAAATAACGGTCCACCGTAAAACGCCCCGTCAACTTTGCGCACAGAAACGATGACGCCGTCAGGAACTTCGCGGCACGTTCGTGCACCTCGGGCATATTCTCCTTAAACCACAAGATCTTGGGAGCAATATCTGACGAACAGGGATCGTGCCCGAAAAGCTCGCGTGCGCGATCTGACCCATATTCGGAAAGAAGCTCGTCAATCTGCGGCTTCGACCGCGCATCGACTCCATACAAAATCGCGGGCGCCAGCGCGTTGCACTCGGTATCGACCGGCACGCAGTCGCAACCCAATGCGGAAAGCCCCACGCATCCGATCTGCGCCGCGTTAACCCCCGATTGCGCCACCAGCTCGCGCGACAAGCGGCAAAAATCGCCCCACCAAACTGCCTCCGCATCATGCTGGTACCATCCATCACACGGGTTGTCCGTCTCGTGTCCACAAGAGGCTTGGCAAACGATGTTGCATCGATCATCGATTAAAACGCCTTTAGAGGCGCTTGTCCCAATATCAATACCCAGATAGAGCGCCATAGGTGCCTACTCCCCTCGCGCCGTACGAGCGGCAGCCATAAAACGAGCTACCCGCTCAACATCAACCGGGGCATCCAGCTTTCCGTCGCGCTTTAAGCACGTGCCGACAAACGCACCATCGTAGTGAGCAAATACGTCAGCCACGGTATTTTCGCGACAACCGGTGCCACATACCACAGGCACTTGGCCAACACGCTCGCGGACCTCATCGGCAAGCTCGCCCGAAGCGCCACGACCGGCAGCCGAACCGCCGATGACCATCGCATCCGGTAGGCAATTAAAGAGAAGTGAATCGGCAATGTCCGCAGTCGTGCGGTCGTTAAGATAAACCTCCCCCTCGCTCGTGATGAAGTGAAAAAGCTTGAGGTCGTCCAAGCGCAGCGCCGCCTTGCGACGCATGGTGTGCGCGAAATCTCGATTAATCAGCCCGAGATCACCGGCCCAGGCACCGCAAAAATTGCAGCGCGTGAACTGCGCATCGACAGCAGCGCACAGCTCGATTGTGGCATCACCGTCGTAAATAGCCTCGGCTCCCCAAAGGGTCGACAGATCATGGGACAGAGCTCCGATTACATAGCCCATCGATGCAAGGGCTGAGGGAGAAACGTGCTGCTCATAGGGCATCGAGAGCTCATTGGTAATCAAAATGCCATCGACACCGCCCTGTTGCAACGCCTCGAGATCGCGCTTGGCGGCTTCCACGACCTGCGACACGCTTCCACCCGGGTAATACAGTGGGTCGCCCGGCAGAGGACGCAGGTGCAGCATTCCGATAACCGGCTTTTCGGTCTTGAACATCGAAGTTAGAAACGACATAACGTGCTCCTTCATAGGGTTATCGCGGGGACGTTACTCCCCCAGCACTTCGACGTACACTTTTCGCTTCTGCGGACCGTCAAACTCCGCAAGATAGATGTTCTGGGCACCTCCACACACGATGTGGCCATCTTGGACGGGAAAGAAGCAACTGTTTCCACAAATCATGCTCTTGATATGCCCACAGGAGTTGTTGCCGGTGGCTCCATAGCTCGGCAGGAAGTGTGCATGCGCATAGGGGGCATCGAGCGGGGCGATGCGATCAAGCGTCTCCATAAGATCCGTCTCCACGCAGGGCAGTCCCTCGTTTACCACGATTCCACAGGTCGTATGCGACAAAATAATTGCTGCCAAGCCATTCGTCACCGAACTGCGTTCGATGGCAGCGTGCACGTCCTCGGTAATATCGATGAACTGGTCCGGAGCAGTCGATAGATAGCTCAATGTCTCGAGCGTCACCATGTTCACTCATCCCCTTCAAGAAAACGCAGGGCATTACCCCAGTAGAGCCTTTCTCGCGCATCATCGCGCATGGACACGGTATCGAGCGCCCGCTTGAGTTTGAATGCACGGAAACGCGGCGTATTGCTGGCGAACATCACTTGATGCGATAGCGCGCGCTCATACCACAGCGGCCCCATATCGACCGTGAAAAGACGCTGCATCATCTCCTCGGGCGAATCGATGTAAGTGATAGAGGTGTCCGTGTAGCAGTTGGGATACTTGAGCAGCATCGCCACGGTCTCGCGCACCCAGGGCCAGCCAAAGTGGGTCAAACTAAAGCGCACATTTGGATGCGTTGCGATTGTGTGCTCAAATGCAAGCGGGTTACTGCGCGAGAGCTCTGCGCCAGGCTCCCAAGACATACCGGCATGGAAAACCACCGGCTTGTTATAGCGCTCGCACAGCTCGTAAAGCGGCTCGGCCACAGCATCATCGGGGGCAAAACCCTGCTTTGCAGGATGCAGGCAAAGCCCCTTTGCCCCCAACTCGGTAAAGGCGCGCTCCAGTTCGTCTGCGGCACCGCTCACCTGCGGGTCTACGCTCGCAAATCCCCACAGACGATCGGGATGCGCGGCAACCAGCATGGCAATCTGGTCATTGGTGCCAAAGTGCCCTCCGCATGCCGTGGTTACATCGAGCGGCATGAGCACGCTCTTCTGCACGTCACAGACGTCCATCTCGACTTGAAGCTCATCCCAATCCATGGGGCCCATATGCCCCATACCAAATTCTCGTGACCAAAAACCGAATCCATCAGGCTCATCACCCGGCGTACAGATCTCGCCGTAGAGCATAGGATGGACCAACATGTCGATAACCATTTCATACTCCTTTCCAGGCATTTGACCCTAGTACGGCTCAAACGAACCAATCACTCGGGACGACAGCTCAGCGCCCGCCTTCATACACGCCGGAATATCAAGGCCATCGATCACGCCCTTGGTAAACCCGGCAATATACGAGTCGCCGGCACCCACGGTATTAACGACCTTCTCCGCCGGTACGATCCCGCACTCATAGAAGCGCTCACCGTCATAGGCAATGCTCCCCTTCTCGCCAAGCGTGGCAACCGCAACGCGCGGTCCCAATTCCTGCACGTGGCGTACCCAGTCCCGCAGCTCCGGAGTATCCTCTTCAAACGACATGAACGCATAGTCTACGTAAGGAAAATGAGCCTCGCATGCATATTCGGGATCCTGGCTGAACACCGAGAAGTCCATAACCACCGTCTTGCCCGCATCATGCCATTCGGGCAGGAGGTCCAAACAATTGCCAAACAGGTCGGTATGAATGATGTCATGCTCTAGGATAAACGCCCGGTCGTCTTCATTCGGTCGATATGTCTCCATTACGCCATCGATTGCCTCGAGATGCACGCGATCGACGCCGTCTTTCAATGCCATGAGCATCACCGAGGTGTCGCCATCTTCCACCCGCAGATGTGAGATATCGAACCCCTCAGCGGCCAGCGCCTCTCTCATCTTGTCTCCGTACTCGTCCTTGCCGACAACCGACACGGCGGATACCGAAACGCCCATTCGTGCAAGATGGATACCCCAGTCAATGCCATTACCAGTCGGATAGAACACGCCGATGTTTTGATAGACGTCCGCGCAGCAAAAACCAGCCGCACACGCTTTAATACCCATGGTCTTCTCCAATGTTCAAAAGGGGACCCGCCACATGGCGAGCCCCCTTTTCGCGTTTCGCTTATTGTTCTGCATCGGCTGTCCAAGGCCTCATAGCCAGACCGCCGTACGCTTTCTTAAGCTATTCGACGATTGGTGCTCCGTGGCCCCAAGAACCTTCCATGCCGCACACGGTCGAGGCAAACCCGGCAGCAAAGTCGAGCGCGCGCTCGATGGCCTCGGCGCCATCCTCACCGCGCTTGGCGGAATCGAGATAGCACATCAAAAACGAGGTGAGGAACGAGTCGCCCGCCCCCATGGTGTCCTTCATGTCCGTTACCGGTTTAGCCAGCTGGCGGTAATAACGCTCGCCGTCGTAAGCAATGCAGCCCTCGGCGCCCGCCGTAGCCGACACAAAACGCGGACCCAGGCCCTTCACCCATGCCAGACGCTCGCGAATCTCGTCCTCACTCGCGGCATCCGCCGCACTAAAGAAAGCGAAATCGACGTAGGGCGCAATCTGCTCGTAGTACTCGTCGGTGGAGTCGTCCGAAAAGTCAAAAGAGACCGTGACGCCCGCAGCCTTCAGCTTGGGCAGCTCGCGCTCGGTAAAGCAATAGTTGCCCGAATGAACCACATCGAACTGCTTCATGTACGAAAGGTCAAAGCGATCGAGGACATAGCGCGCATCGCCACGGATACCGCCCTCGTTGGAGCCGAGGAAGACACGGTCACCGTCAACGACGGTCACGCGAGCCGCTCCGTTCTCGCCAATCATCTGCTCGCACTTGTCAAGCTCGATACCTTCATCCTCGAGGCTTGCAATGACATGCTCGGCAGCGGCGTCATTGCCAAAAATGCCCATGTATGCGGAGCGTGCGGCACCGCATTTCTTGGCATAAACGGCGAAGTTCACCGCATTGCCGCCGGGATACATGGTGTGGATATGCTCGTAGCGATCGACGACGTTGTCGCCAAATCCGAGCGCGTTAACGTTAAATGCCATGGCCTTTGCCCCTTCTAGTACTCGACAACACCCATATAGCGACGGAAATCGGGATCGTGATCAAACACCTTGCCGCGTGCAGCACGCAGCTCGCAGTTCATGGCGTAGAACAGCACCGGGTCCAGATAGGCACGGACGCTCGCCGGCACGGCTTCCATACCGTACTCCTTGGCATCGAGCACCATCAGCGTATCGGTATGCGTCTTAAGGAACGCCAGGGCGCGCTCGTCCATAGCACGGCACTCGCTGGAGCCCATCTGCAGGAAGTAAAATACGCCATCCTGAGTAGCCTCGAAGGGGCCATGGAAGTACTCGGCAGAGTGGATGTAGCTGCAGTGCTGCCACTGCATCTCCATAAGAGAGCAGATAGCGAAACCGTAGGTCTGGCTAAAGTTGGGACCGCTGCCCAGAATATAGAAGAACTCGTGCTCCTGGCAAAGCTTGGCAAAGCGATCACCCAGCTCGGCATTTACCTTCTCGCGTGCCGGGGGAAGAATCTTATCCATCTCGGCGATACCGGCATACATATCGGCAAGATCGGCGTAGCCCTCCTGCTGATCGAGCAGCTCTGCCGCAAGCGACAGCGAAATGCCAGCGGGGACCTCGGCCTGCGGCACGCCCTCGCCCCATGGGTAGACCCACGTGGTCCACTTGCCGGAGTCGATCTTAGATCCAGCGTTGTCGGTCTGGGCGATCACCGTAGCGCCGGCAGCAAGGGCAATCTCGCAGCCCTCGACGACCTCGGGGGTGTTGCCACTGTGGCTACAAGCGATGACCAGGGACTTCTCGCCCAGACGACGCGGACGCATGATATCGAACTCGCGAGCCGTATAGATATACGAAGTGAAGGTGGTTGCCTCGCGCTGCAGAAGCTCATGAGCCGGGATCAAATCGATCATGGAGCCACCGCAAGCAATCCAGTAGACGCTGTCGAACTTGCCCTTCTCGGCAATTGCCTCTTTGATCAGATCGTGTGCGTTCATATCCAGTTCCTTTCTTATTTGGCCCGCAATCAATGACGTTGGTTGCGTGGCCGATGGTTGTTTTAGTCAATCAGATATTTCTCGAATGCGGCCATGTTCTTGGCATCTGCCGCCGCCGGATCATCGTAGTAACGACCGTCCGTGATTTCCTGGCTCAGCATGCCGTCGAAACCATGGGCGTTGAGCGTGGCGACGAAGGCGTCCATATCGTGCTTGCCATCGCCCCACACCAGATGGCCATACGGGTCACCGTCGATAAAGTGCATCTCGTGAATTGCCCCATCACCAAAGGCGGCAAACCAGTCCTCGAGCGTCTCGCCTGCAACGCCCATCGCGGTTGTATCAACCATGGGCTGTAAGTACGGGCTCGCGACCTCGTCAATCATGCGCTTCGCATCGGAAACCGTCGTCACAAGGTTGCTCTCCTCGGGACGCAGGCTTTCCATCGTAAGCACCAGACCGTGCTCGCCGGCATACTCCGCCAGAATGGACAAGTGCTCGCGGCTGCGCTTCCAGGCTTCCTCGCGGTCCTCGTCCCAGTCGCCCCAGCCCGAGTTGATGGACATGCGGTCGCACCCAAGTACCTCGGCAAGCTCAATGCCGTGCTTAAAGTACGCCAAGCTGCGCTGTTCATGCAGCGGTTTGCGTGCGCAGTACTGCCAAGGATAGACAACATTCTCGGGACACAGAGTACGATACCTAAGCCCACGGTCTGCAGCCTTTTTCGCCAGGACCTCAGCTTCAAAGTAGCCCGTGTGGTCGAGCGTCACATGCGGCTCCGCACACCACAGCTCAATGGACTCAAAGCCCAAACGCTGCTGCACATCAAGGAAGTAATCGAGCGACCACATGATGTAGTGGATATTCATGCCCGCAATCTGTTCGCGGTGCAGCGTCGGTTTGGATTCAGACATCTTATGCCTCCTTATTTCGATCGAACACGATTTGTCCGTCCGACATCGTCATGTCAACCGCAAGATCGCGTGCGTCGCGATAATCGAGGTCGAACACATCCCGATTGAGCACGCAGATATCGGCAAGCTTGCCAACCTCAAGCGTACCCAGCTCGTCTTCGCGCATCAGATCGTACGCGCCCCCGGCAGTCCAAGCGCGCAAGAGCTCAACAAGCGTCAGCGTGTTGACCTCATTCACGGGCAGTCCGTCGGCGAAGAATCCGCCGCACGCGCTGTAGATTGACTCGCCCAGGCTCGGAATCAGCAGCGGCAGATCCGTGCCGCAGCACACTGCGCATCCGGAATCTTCCATGCCGCGGCGATTCCAGCTGTGCAAAAGTCGCGTCTCGCCAATTTGTCGACGCATCATCGACAGGCAATCCTCGCGCCGGTCCAGCGTCAGAATCTGCGGATAGACCTCGCAAATTCCACCTAACTTGCCAAACTCGACAAGATCGGTCGGGTCAGAGTTCTCGAGATCGGTAATCGTATGGCGGCGAAGCATCCGTCCATGCTCGTCTCGAGGCAGCGAGGCATAGAGTGCCACGGTGCGGCGAACGGCGCCATCGCCCTGGCAATGCAAGGAATATCGGAAGCCGTCAGCATCAATTGCACGCAGCTCGTTCTCAATCAGATCCCACTCTGGCTCCTCGACGACCGTCTTGCCGGCAGCGCCCGCATCGGCCGTGTCCTCATAGGGGTCTATCATCTCGGCAAGCCCCACCCATACGCCGCGATCGGTCATACGGTTGAAGCCAGAAAAACGAACGAACGGTCCCCGGAAGCGCTCTCGCGCCTCGCGGGCATATGCCAGATTTGCACCGGCGCCCACCGGCTGCGACATCATAGAGACGCGAACCGTCAGCTCACCAGATTCCTCACGGCGAGCCATTTCGTCGGCAAAGCCGTAGTAGTCATCAAACGCCATTTCCTTGATGGCGGTAACGCCGCGCTCGTTAAGCATGCTCATGTAGTCCGAATACCCGGCACGCACCTCGGGCAGCGCGAGGAAATCGCTCATCATGCGCCAGATCTTCTCGGCATAGCACGCCTGGGGTGTAAAGCCGTATCGCGCACTGGCGGCAGCATTGAGAACGCAGGTCTCCGCACCCGGTGTAAAGCAGACGACAGGGATATCGCCAAAACAATCGTCAAACACAGCTGCCGTATTTGCGTTCTCGGCATCCGATGCCAACGTTTCGGGTAGGTTGTGGCCAAAAGCCGCCGCGCAATCCGGATGATCTTCTTTCCATGCACGCAAGAGCGACACAGCCTCTTTGGCATCAGCGATGCCGGACAGATCAGACCCCAACGTCCGCAGCGCCCAACCTGTATAGAAGGTATGCACATCGATCAGGCCAGGCATGATAGTGCGGTCGCCCAGGTCAACTACCTCGTCCGCCTGGGTCAAATACGAAGCTACCTCACACTTGGTGCCAACAGCCTCAATTCGATTGCCACGGACCGCTACGAAACCTTCAAACGGCAGGTCCCCCGTACCGGTAAAGACGCTCTTAGACGTCAGGACCGTCAAACGATCAGACATCACAACCACCTACACCGGAAGCATGCCAGAGATTGCCGTTACGATCAGGCCAAAGACGACCATGAAAATGAAGAACTTCCAAATGGTCTTCCACCATTGGCCAAACGAAATCCTAGCCACGGCAAGACCGGCGACCGTCATGCCCGCCACGGGGCTGATGGTGTTGATGGTCTGGTTGGCAAACTGGAGCGCGGTGACGGCCGCCTCGGGATTGAGGCCCATGAGCTCGGTCAGGGGGCCCATAACGGGCATGGTGAGCGCCGCCAGGCCAGAACTCGAGGGAACCAGCAAAGAGAGCAGGCCAAGGACGATATACATAAACGTGGTGTAGACGGCGGCGGGTGCACCGGCAAGCGCAGTAGCGAGCGCCTGGAGGATGGTGTCGATGATCATGCCGCCCTCGGCGATGACCAGAATACCGCGAGCGATACCGATAACGATGGCAGCGTACGCAAAGTCGGCAAGACCCTTAACGAACTCCTCTGCGATCGTCTGCTGGTCAAGACCGCCCAGGATACCGGCAAGCAGGCCCATGCCAAGGAACACGGCGGAAATCTCATTCATGTACCAGCCCTGGGTAACAAGACCCCAGACGATAATGCCCATACCGCAAGCAAAATCGATAAGCACGAGCTTCTGACGGATAGTGAACTCTTCCTCGATGGAGGCATCGGTCACGGAAAACTCAATACGCTTGAGCTTATCGTCCTCGTACACAATGGACGACTCGGGATTTTTCTTGACGCGCATGGCGTAGCGCATGGCCCATGCGATACCGACGGCAGTGAAGATGACCCAAGAAACGGCGCGCAGCCACAGTTGCGGATTGCCCTCGATGCCAATGATGCCTTGGGCGATCAAAACATTAAACGGGTCGATGGTCGAAGCACAATATCCCAGGTTGGGACCAAGGAAGCAGATGATGAATGCCGTCATCGAGTCATAGCCGATACCCATCATGATAGGAATGAAGATGGCATAGAACGGCAGGGCTTCCTCAGACATACCAAACGTAGTGCCGCAAATGGACAGCAACGTCATCGTGATGGGAATGATGAGGATGTCCTTGTTCTTGAGCTTTTTAATCACACGGCTCATGCCGGCATTCAAAGCGTTGGTCTTGGTGATGATTGCGAACGATCCGCCAATCAATAAGACGAACGCAACGACGTCGGCAGCTTCTTGGATACCCTTGGTGGGCGCTTGCAGGACCGCGAAGATATCCTGGCCCAGATTGATGGTCTCGCCGGTCTCGGAATCGGTGTAGTTCTTATCGACCTGTTCATAGGTTCCAGCAACGGCGACTTCACGCTCGCCCGCCGCTGTCGAAATCGTCTTGCGCTGATACTGACCAGAGGGAACGATCCAAGTCAGGACCGCAAAGACAACAATCAGCAAGAACATGATCGTATAGACATGCGGTAATTTGAACTTAAAACGTCTGTTTGTCTTCTTCGCCTTCGTATCTGACATAGATACCTCCAAAGAACTCGAGACTGCATCGCATCTCGCTTCAACGTTTGCACAATGCAAACGTTCTATGACGTCCCATAGATTACCAGCAGCTTTTCTCGTCATCAAGATAATTTCAAACTGATTGCCGCAACGCGGTTGAACGGTTGCGTTTGCGCCGTGAACGGTATGGAAACGCCCGGTGAGATGATCCACCGGGCGTCTCCATTCGCAATGTCCTAGATGTCAAAAACGTAGCGAGACCCAACGATCCGCTGACGACCGATGATAAACGGCCGCCGCTGCTCATCGAAAAAGAAGGCATCCATGTAAAACAAGGGTTCGCCAACGGAAACCGCCAACAGCCGAGCGACCTCGGGCGAGGCGCACGCGATCTCGAGCGTGCACGGGTCGGTAAACGCGGGCGTACGGCCCGTCCGGTTGCGCACGAACTCAAAAATGGATTGGTTAGATAGAGGTGCCGTTGATAGATAAGCGTTGTCCTCGTAAACGTATATGTTGTTCTCAAGCATGACGGGGACCCCATCGGCAGTACGCACACGCTCAACGCAAATCAAATCAGTTCCAACGGGAACACCAAAGAACTGCGCTTCGGTGGAATCCGCCGGCAGTATCTTTCTCGAAATGACGCGCGCCCCCGGTTCCATTCCGTTAACGCGGCATGCGTCCGAAAAACTCTGGACGTCATCCTTCTGGCGAATCTTGCGCTTAAGCTTGGGGGCATTGACAAACGTGCCTTTCCCCTGTCGCTTCGTTAGATAGCCCTGCTGGACAAGCTCCTCAATAGCGCGCCGCACGGTAACACGGCCAACTTTATAGCTTTCAGCTAATTCAAATTCGTTGGGAATCCGCTCGCCCGCCTTGTAGGCACCGGAGTTGATTTCGTTTTTGATGATATCGATAACCTGTTGGTACAGCGGTATCGCTGCTTTACCGTCAGTTAGCCCTTCAGTCGATGGCATATACCCTCTCCCAGCGCAATTAAGTCTAAAGCGGGCTCAAGGACATTCAACAAGCCCTTGAGCCCGCATTAGCATAAAGTATGCTTGCTATCGCACCAAAATGTCGGGTATTTACTCATCTGACCCGAAAAACGCGCAACTACCGCGCTCCTAAGAAAGCGTGAGCAGCTCCGGCAACTGGTCGATAATCTTGTCCGCGGCATCCTGGCTAAAGCCGAAGCGCTCCTCGCGCTTGGCAATGACCGTCAGGCCGGCTCGCTTGCCGGCAGTGATGCCGGGCACCGAATCCTCAACGCAGCAGCAGCGATTCGCGGGCAGCCCCAGCAGGTCCAGCGCATGCAGGTAGATGTCGGGCTCGGGCTTGCTCTCCTTAAACTGCTCGCCGCTCACCACATACTCAAAGGCATCCGACAGCCCGCACGCATTGAGCACTTCCTCGATGCTATCCATGGGAGACGAGCTGGCAAGCGCCACGCGAACACCCCGGCGCGGCAGCTCTCGAATCGTATCCACGGCGCCTGGGTTAATCAAAGTCTGATAGTCGCGCGGACGCTCATGCGCCCACTCATCCCAACGGGCCAACGCTTCCTCGCCAGTAAAATGCCCCTTACCGGCGCGCTCAAACCAATCGACCAGCATATGCAGGAAGAACTGATGCGAGGTACCAACCTGCCCATTCAACTCCTCTTGAGTCAGGTTAAGCCCAAGCTCCTTGGCAAACGCGGCAGTCTCGCCCAAGTAGTAATACTCGGTATCGACAATGACGCCGTCCATGTCAAAGATAACGGCGTCGAACGGAAATGCGGACACGGCACCCTCCCTAACAAAAGGGCGCCTGTAAGCAGGCGCCCGAACCATGCATTATCGGCGATTCTAACCCAGCAGCTTATCCAACGCCACCGCAATACCGTCTTCGTTGTTATTGGCGGTCACCATCTGGGCTACCGCCTTAACCTCATCGACTGCGTTGCCCATGGCAACACCGATGCCGGCCCACTCAATCATGGACTTGTCGTTCTGGCCGTCACCAAACGATACGACCTCGCTGGCATCGATACCGAGCTTGGGCAGGGCGCCCTCGAGCGCGCGGGCCTTGTCGATACCAGGCGCCGTGTACTCAAAGTACCAGTCGGCCGTAAACATGCCCGAAAGCGTCTGGGTAAAGGGCGCATACATCTCCTCGTAATGCGCCTGCAGGTAGGCCGGATCGCCCGCCGTCAGCAGCTTGTCCACGGGATAAGCGTCCGCGACCTCATGCAAGCTCTCGACCTCGCGGATCTTAAGGTCGCACGCATCGCGCTCGTATTTGACGATGTTTTTCTGCGAGCCATCCGGCAGCGTAATCATGCAGCGATACGAATCCTCGACATGCAGATCGCGACCGAGCGAAATCATAGGGATCACGTCGAAATTGCGCAGATGATCAATCAGACGGTGCAGCTCGTCAGCCGGCATGGCCTGGTCAAAAAGGACCTCATCGGTCTGAGCGTCGACCACATGCGCACCATTAAAGGCAACTAGCAGACCGTCATGGTTTTGAAGGTCGAGCTCCTGCGCCAAGGCGTGCAGCCCCCATGCGGGACGGCCCGAAGCCAAGATGAGCTTAATGCCCGACTCCTGCGCCGCGAGCAGCTTCTCGCGCGTACGCGGGCTGATGACCTTTTGGTCGTTGGTGAGCGTACCGTCGATATCCATTGCGATGGCTTTGATAGCCATATATGCCTCCCCGTCATTGAACAACCTTGTCTGAGCCATCATACAGAACACCCACGGCGACTCTGTCTGCAACGGGAAAAATGTCATATTGTCCCAAACATGAACGGTGCGTGGTCGTGAAGCTTTATCGCTCAGGTCAAATACGTCTGCTAGCGACGCTCCTCCGTCGGTGCACCCTCGACGATCGCGATGCCCGCCGATGCACCCAACGCGCTGGCGCCGGCCTCGATGAATGCGCAAGCCTCTTCGTAATTATGGATACCGCCCGCCGCCTTAATTGCCACGGCATCGCCGAGCACCTCGTGCATCAGCCGCACGTCTTCGAGCTTAGCGCCGCCAAAGCTTCTGCCAGTCGATGTCTTAAGGAATCCCGGCTTAGCCTCCAGCGCAATCTCACAGACGCGACGCTTGGCGGCATCGTCGCCGTCCAGCTTGCACATCTCGACGATCACCTTGTCAGTGATGCCATGCGCGCGACAAAAATCAGCAATGGCAGTCATCTCGCGCTCGATGGCATCAAAATCGCGGTTCTCGACCGACTCCTGATTCAAAACGTAGTCAATCTCGGTAAAGCCGCACACAGCGTATTCCTCAAACCTCGCAAGCTTCTCCTCAAGCGTCATAGTGCCCTGGGGAAAGTCGATAGCGCCGGCAAGAATGATGTCAGAACCCTCGAGCATGGCGCGACCCGTCTCGTACTCCTGCAGGTTCGCAAATACACAACGGAAGTTGTACTTTAGCGCCTTCTCGACATACTGCTCAAATGTGTCCTCGGGGGCATCGATATAGTCGATGTATTTATTGATGGGTTTGGCAAGCGTCATGCTGGGCCTCCTTGTTCAGGACCGACAACCGATTCGTGGCTTCGCGCGAAAAACCACGTTCAATGTACGCCCGATACGCAAGGACAGCGTCCGCATTCCGACAAGTGGTATGAAATTAGCCGTAGAAGTATATTTACGGACAGCAAATGGCGCCGCATGCGGATGCCGACAGCCAGGCACCCCCCCTCAATACACCCTCATGCCCATTCAAATAGCAAGGGGCCCGTATCCCAACGGATACGGGCCCCTTTCGGCCATGACCTATCTCAGCAACAAAGACTACTTGCGGTGAGCGCGGTAGAACTCGATCGCACCATCTTATCCGAGCCGGGGCACGTTCGTATAGCGTGGCGCGTGACGGTTGCAAAACCACCCCATTTGAAACAAACGCAAAAAAGTACTTGCAAAGACACGTTCCGACATATAAGTTGATAAAAGACCGCCGTTGCGGTTTTAAGTAGATCGAGCATATGAAGTTTCAGTTTTTAGCGTGTAAGAGAAAGAAGATCGGCAAAGTACAGCCCCAAACGCAATGACAACTTAATGAGGTAACTGCCACATGTGAGGCACCCAGGGCATTGCTGTCTCGATTTTGAGCACGATGCCTTCCGCCTTGCATGGGCCGTTCCATCCCGCCCCTGCAGCAACTGCCTCACGGGCTCATTGAAAACCGCATAGCACCCCAACGACAGCACATCACCCACGGCAAGCACATCACTCACGACAACCAACACATCAACAAACAGCACGAACATCAACCGATTGGAGAAGCTATGACAAACCACCACGCTGAAGACGGCGATAAGAAAAGCATTCTGGATGCCCGAATTGAGCGAGCATATGCAAACGAATATGACGCCGTCTTTGCCGCCGCGACCATCAAGAACTACGCGTCGCTACCGCTCGCGACGATCTTGGCCGACCACCCTCAACTGCTGAAGCGCTGCACAAAGATCATGGGCGACCCCGACATTCGCAAGCTGACAGACCCCTATGCCCCAAAACGCGACAACGATTCGTGCGTTCTTACCGTAGGCTGCCTAGCCCATATGCTTACGGCGCTCGACACGAAACTCAAGCTCGAATGGGAACCCAACGAGCGTCATGAACTCGAAAGCAAGCGGAACACCCTGCGCACCGCACTGTTCCTTCCGTTGGACGGCCTCAAGCGCTGCAACGTCGAGCTCAATACACAGGCGCGGCAAAAGCCCGGGACCACGGGGCAGAAAACTCCAAGACCCCATGCGGCCATCGTCGACCGCAACCGATATAACCGCATGACCGCGCACTTTTCTGCCGAGGGAGCAGCCATAAGGACGCTGATCGACCTGCTGTGCCTCCTGAGCATCAACGAGCTATTTGAGGGCTATCTCGCCCTTGTTCCCGCGCCGGCACCCAAGTCGGTAGCAAAGATCATCGAGACCTGCAGACGCCAGTTTGAGCGCCATCGCAATGGCAGCGAGATGAACGCCAGCATTGCGCAGTACTACGCGGCTCATTACAAAAATGACGGATGTGCCCCTGTCGAGCATCAGCTGCGGCTCGCCTACACCACGCCCGCCGCAACGCTCTATCGCTTTGGAGCCCTTGGCGCTTGCGAGCCGCACGAACAGGCAGCCTGCCCCACAACCGAGCTCGATCTCAGGCTCGGACGAACCCTGTAGCTCGCCAGCCCCTCCGCGGGCAACAATCCTATCCCACAACACAACCAACAGAAAGGAGTCCTCATGGACACCAATCATTCCCCCATCATCAGCCCCCTCACCATGCGTGAATCCGCCCGAGGTATCACGCTCACCAGCATTTACGATGAGATGCTCGCCCGTCGCGAGCTCTCCGTCATGGGAAACATCGAAACCCCGATGGCCCACGACCTATGCCAGCAGATCCGCCTGCTCGATGCCACCGACCCCAGCCGCCCCATCACCATATTTGTCGCCAGCGCCGGCGGAAGCGTGCGATCGGGTCTTGCGATCTATGACGCCATGCGCCTCGCATCGTGCCCCATCCGCACCGTCTGCCTGGAATTCGCCGCGTCCATGGGCGCCGTGATCTTTATGGGCGGCGACGATCGCCGTATGGCGCCCCATGCAGAGCTCATGATTCACGACCCGCTGATTCCCCAGGGGGCAGGCGGCTCGGCACTTGCGCTGCAGGAAACCAGCCGGCGTCTCATGCAGACCCGCAAGACCCTCACGCAAATCCTCTCGGACCGCAGCGGCCTCACGCCCAAGCGCATCCAGTCCCTCACTGCAAAAGACACCTATCTTTCGGCCGAGCGCGCCGTCGAGCTCGGCTTTGCCCACGAAATCCTCTCGACCACCAAGGAGGTCGCCCATGTCTAACCTCGCCAGCCGCCTCGCCGCATCTGAGTCCGCATCGTCCACCATCCTCGCCAAGGATCGAACGCTTTCCTGCGACACCCGCCAAACGGGACTCAACAACAACGCACTTGTGATCGGCCCCTCGGGAGCCGGCAAGACCCGAAACGTCCTCAAGCCCAACCTGCTGCAAATGAACGCAAGCTACATCGTGCTCGACACCAAAGGCACGCTCTGTCGCGAAGTGGGACCCGTGCTGGCAGCCCACGGTTACCGCGTGCAATGTCTCAACTTCGCCGACCTCAACACCGTCCCGGCCCTTGCGCCCGGCATCGAGCGCTGTGGCTACAACCCCCTGAGGCACATTCGCCGCAAGGCGGACGGCAGGCCCAACCAGCAGGACATCCTCTCGGTGGCAAAGGCCATCTGCCCCATCGAGGACAACAACCAGCCTTTTTGGGATCATGCGGCGGCAAACCTGCTGTCGTGTCTTATCGCCTACGTCACCGAACAGCTACCCGCCGACGAGCAGACGATCAGCTCGGTCATCAAGCTGATCGAGCACCTGCAGGACGGCGCCACGGGTCGATTGTTTGACGACCTGATCACGACCGACCCCCAAAGCTATGCCCTCTCGCTATGGCGGCGCTACGCCATTACGCAAAATGCCGAGCGCATGCACGCGAGCATCGTCGGCATCCTTGCCGAAAAGGTCATGTGTCTGGGATTCGACGGTGCGGCACAGCTCTATCGTGAGTGTCATCAGGTGGACTTCGCTTCCATGGGACACACCCCCTGCGCCCTGTTTGTAACCGTGAGCGATATTGACCGCAATCTCGATCCGCTGACCGGCCTCTTTATTTCGCAGGCGTTTATGGGCCTCATTCGTGAGGCCGATAGGCAGCCCGACGGCAGCCTGCCCGTGCCCGTGCGCTTTATGCTCGATGACTTCGCAAATCTGCAGATCCCCCAGATCGACAACGTGCTCTCGATTATCCGAAGCCGCAACATCTGGGCAACGCTGCTGCTGCAGTCGACCAACCAGCTCGATGCGCTCTATGGCGAGGCACGCGCACGCTCCATCATGGGCAACTGCGACACACATCTGGTGCTGGCGTTCCAGGATCCCGAGAGTGCCCGGGTGTTTTCCGACCGCGCCGACGCGCTGCCCAGCACGCTCATGGCGACGCCGATCGATCGCTCGTGGCTCTTTGTGCGCGGTCGCACTCCCGAACAGGTCGAGCGCTTTAGGCTCGAAGACCATCCGCTCTACGGGGAGCTGTCCGAGGCGCAGCGAGGCCATGCGGAGGCCGAGATCTAGGCGCAGGGTTCTCGCGGCGCGCGGCGCCCCGGCGATGTTCCACAAAGGCCGTGCGCCCCGGGACCACGGCAAATCAGAACCACCCTTAAAAAGGGTGGTTTGCTCTTAGGGTATAACCCACGGGCC
>UQUL01000014.1 GCA_900544235.1 uncultured Collinsella sp. | reverse complement strand
AACCCGCGACCCCAACCTTGGCAAGGTTGTGCTCTACCAACTGAGCCATGTCCGCTTACGGGGATTAATCTTACGTGATGCCCGCATCCTATGCAAGAACTTTTTTTGAAAAGTTTTGCAACGCCCTCGCGAACCTCGCGAAGACATCAGCCACCACGGAAGGTGTAGGCAAACGCAAACTCGCCGCAAGAGGCCCCTACATCTCACCGAGCATGATCCAGGCAGAGCTGTCCTGTGCGAGCCTGCCGTCTGCAAGCGGTGATGAGGTGAGCAGGACCCTGCCCGCCGGCAGCTCCACGGGTGCTGCACCGAAGTTCGTCACACACGCCCAGCCGTTATCGCGGCGATAGGCGATGACGCCGCCCTCAGCGCCCTCGGCACCATCCGCAAGACCGGTGCGCCCGTCAAGATCGAGCCACGCAAGATCGTTGGCGCACCCGCGCAGCTTGCGCCGCAGCCAGAGGGCGTCACGATAGAGCGCAAGCATCGATGTCGGGTCCGCTTCTTCCTTATCGGCAGCATAATCGGAAAACCATGCAGGCTGCGGCAGATGGGGCGCTGCATCGGCGTCTGCCGGCGAAAACCCAAACGATCCGCCATGCGCGGGATCGTCCGCCGCCACCCACGGCAGGGGCACACGACAGCCGTCGCGCCCCTTCTCACGCTTCGGTCCGTGCGTATTGGTCGCAGTAGGGTCTTCGAGTGCAGCCCACGGGATATCAGCCACCTCAAAAAGGCCGAGCTCCTCACCCTGATACACGTATGCCGAGCCCGGAAGCGCCAGTTCAAGCAAAAGGGCCGCCCGCGCGCGGCGCTCGCCGAGTTCACGGTCCTCATCATAAGACGACCCGTCGCGCAAGAGCCAGTCGAGCGCAATCTGGTGGTAGCGCGTCGCCTTGATTTGCGGCAGGGCATAGCGTGCCGCCACGCGCGGCACGTCGTGGTTGGAGAGTACCCAGGTCGAGGCGGAATCGGATTCGACGGCTGCCTTCAAGCCCTTCTCGATTGCAGTGTGCATGTCATCATAGGTCCAAGTGGCCTTGGCAAACTCAAAGTTGAATGTCTGGCCAAGCTCGCTGGGACGCGCGTAGAGATACTGGCGCTCAGGCAGCACCCACACCTCGGCAACGGCACTGCGCGGCGGATTATAGCGGTCGAACACGCGGCGCCACTCGCGATAGATCTCGTGGACCTCATTGCGGTCCCACAGCGGATGGGTGCCGTCGTCAACCATGTCATCGCCCTCGGCGAGATGCCACCGGTCGAGGTCATCGCGGTCGAGATCCTTGGCGAGACCCTGCGCCACATCAATGAGAAAGCCGTCGACGCCTCGATCGCTCCAAAACGCCAGGACGTCGCAAAAGAGCGCATGAACCTCAGGGCATGACCAGTCAAAGTCCGGCTGCTCGGGCGTAAACATGTGCAGATACCACTGACCGTCCGCAACACGCGTCCATGCGGGGCCGCCAAAGTTGGCATTCCAATTGGTGGGAGGCAGCTCGCCATGCTCGCCGCGACCATCGCGGAAGATATAACGGGCGCGCTCGGGCGATCCGGGGCCGGCGGCAAGAGCGGCTTTGAACCAGGGGTGCTGGCTGGATGAATGGTTGGGCACGATGTCGACGATAACCTTGATGCCGCGCGCGTGAGCCGCAGCGATCATGTCATCGAAGTCGTCAAGCGAGCCGAGACGTGGATCGACATCGCAGTAGTCCGCCACATCATAGCCACCATCGACAAGAGGCGATGGGTAAAACGGGCTCAGCCAGATGGCCTCGATACCCAGCCGCTCAAGATAGTCCATCTTCTGGGTAATGCCCGCGATATCGCCCAGACCCGAACCAGTCGAATCCTTAAACGAGCGCGGGTAGATCTGATAGATCGCGGCATCGGACATCCATGAGCGCGAAGAGGACTTTTCTGTAGCCATGGGATAAGTCTCCCTTGCAACGAGGTTTTGCGAGATGCCCACGATGATACGCCCAAAGCTGACGTTCGCGACAAACAACGCCACAGCCACGACCCAAAACGCTCGCTCCCTCTCGGGTTCGAACCTCCCGGGACGAATCGACCGATTAGTGAAAAGAACGGAAGACCCACTCCCCCGGCCACGACAGCGAGCGGGCTCCGGGTGTCCCAGGTTGCCGCGAAAGAGGAGGGAAGCGTACTTTATGTACGCGACCGACGATTGAGGGGCAAGATGGGGTGCCCGGGGCTCGCGCAGCGTCAACAAAAAACGCGGTTCGTTAGAACCGCGTAAGATAGTTGGAGCGGACAACGGGGCTCGAACCCGCGACCCCAACCTTGGCAAGGTTGTGCTCTACCAACTGAGCCATGTCCGCTTGCGGGTTATTAATTTACGCGAGTTGTCCAAAAGACGCAAGTACTTTTTTCAAAAAACTTGTCTGCCGCATGTTCTTAGTAGCTAAACGCGCTAAAGCGATTGGCTAGGCACACGATTCCAGTGCTCCGCTAAACAGCTTTACCATCTGCACGCGCGTGCCGGCGCCGTCCGTACGACGAGCAACCTCCACGTTATCGACGAGCATACGCATAAGTTTGATGCCACGGCCGCGCTCCTCAGATGCGACCGGTTCGCTCGTTTCATCGATAGAATAGCCGGCACCTCGATCAAGCACCTCAACCACAACGCGATCGCCATAGGCCTGAACCGTCAGGACGCACCCGATACCGCCCGCATGGTCATAGGCATTACCCAGCGCCTCCCCCGACGCCAATGCGACATCGTAGCGCTCGTCACGGCGCAACGGAAGCGATTCAAGGAGTTCGGCGATACGATGTCGGTAGTATGGAAGATTCTCGATACCCTGACGGACCTCGACGCTCTTACTCCAGCGAGGCAGCTCCCCCACCGGAATGGCGGGAATAGACTCCCGTGCCGGCCCCGCGACATGAAGGATATCGACAAGACGAGCAATCTCCAAAAAGCGAACAACTTCACCTGATGCATTGACGAGCGAAAGCAGGCCTTCTCGCCTCATGAGCTCACGAGCGCGCGTAAGCAGGAATGCCAAGCCCGTCGAATCGATAAAGCTAACAGCCTGACAGTTGATGACAACACGACGCGCGCCGCGGCCAATCAAAGCATCCAACCGCCGACGCAGCGCAGGCACCGTGGCGATGTCGATATCGCCTGGTGGCGTCAAAACCGCTATGTCATTCCACTCATTCATACGACCATGGTTCCCCAAAAAAGCCCACTCGATGCATTCGTTTCCCCAACCGTGCGGATTCAGCCCGCCCCGCGTCGTCTATGAACGACCCCGTAAAAACTCAAGGGACACCAATGCAATGTCATCGTCCAGCGCCGATTCGGTAAATCGGTCAAGCTCGCCCAAGACCTTGCCGCAGATTCCCGATACGCCCTCACCCGAGACAGAGAGCAGAAGGTCACGAAGGCGCTGCTCGCCAAAGAACGCTCCGGTGCGGTCGCGGGCCTCAATCGTTCCATCCGTATACATGAAGAGCATGTCGCCAGGAGCGAACGTAAACACTCCCGTCTCGTACACCATGCTCTCAAAGGCACCGATTACGCCCGATTGGCATCCAAGCAGCTCGACCTCTCCCCCACGGGCCTCGCCGCCACCCAGCGGCATCGACTCTGGCCTGATGACCATGGTCGGAGGATGGCCCGCCGAACAATACGTTGCGCGTCCGGCTTTAAGGTCAATCTTGGCGATAAAGGCCGTCACGAACGTCTCGACCCTCGAGAAGCCCATGAGCATGCTGTTAAGGGAGCGTGCCATGCGGGCCGGTCCAGCGCCCTCCCAGGCATATGCCGTCAGGGACGTCTTGACGAGCGCGGACATCGATGCAGCCTCAATGCCTTTGCCAGACACATCGCCCAAAATCATGACGGCGCAGTCGTCGGGAAGACGGATGAGCGTATAGAAATCGCCGCCGACCAACGCCGAGTTCGTGGCCGACAGGTACACCGAATCGGTTGCGATACCCGGAACATCCCCCAGGGAATTTCTCATGCCGATCTGAAGGGTCTGAGCGATATGGCGCTCCTCGCGCTTTTGAGATTCGCCTTCGTAGATCAGTTCAAAGTCATGCGCCAAGTGCACCAAGTAGTCATATTCAAGATCATCAATCGGCTCTTGGCTACCATCACGAAGCAGCAGCGCGCGCGTCGTCGGGCTCTTCGCAACAGAAGCAGGAACAATCGCGTCGTTACTGTGCTTGCCATCACCCTCAGAGCGCGGGCGCCCCGCCTCGATGCCGGAGTCGACGTAGAGACCTTGACAAGGCAGACCATGCGCCCTAAGCCAGCCTCCCATAGGCATCGATTCGTCAACGCGAGTTATACGGACGTGTTTAAGGTCCTCGGCACTCGTACCGCCCAAAACAGATGCCTCAAAGCCATCAGGGCCAGCCCCCAGACGTGCCGCTGGCGCCGTCGTGGAAAAGAAAAGCTTCTCGGGATCGTCCGGCAAAGCAACGCGACTGCCGCCTTCAAAATCTATGACGTAGGAATCCAGACTGGCGTCATACTCAACAGGGCAAAAATGGCAGTTAAGCATATTGCAGATCTCGGACGATACCGCCTGGGTAGCCGCGGCGGAATCGTCTAGAAAGGTAAACAACTCATCACGCAAGACGTTGAGCGAGCGGCCAAGCTCGGCCGTGCGACGGGAGCGAAGGCTCGATGCCATGCCGACCAGCTGGATAGACAGGTAATCGCAAATAACCTCGAGCACATTAACGTCATAGGCGAGCGGTGCCTGAGGGCGTTTCCAACCAACTTCCAGCACGCCAAGAATCTGCGTACCGTAAAAAACGGGAAGACAGATCTCGCTGCGGTACGGAGGCATATCCTGCATGCGCAACAGGTGCTTAGAACGATTGTCCAAGTCCATAAACATACCGGAGGCGGCCTTATCACCCTCAAGGTCCTGTTGAATCGACAAGCGACAGGCACGCGACTCACGAAGAACATACGTCGGAATGCCAGCACCATACGGCAAAAACTCAGGCAGGTAGCTGTCGTACAGCTCCTTGGAAACACCGCGAAGTTTAAAACCGCCGCTCTCAGAAAAATAGATAGCAGCACCCGAAGCATCGAGCGTTCCTACAAGCTGGTTCAAAACGGTATCAAGTAGGCTGGGCAACTCATCGGAGCCCACAGTGCTCATAATGACCGAGAGCGTGCCAGAGAGGCGCTTGTTCGCCACTCTAAGCTCCGAAAGCGCACGCTTGAGCTGGCGGTCGTGCGAATACTGTTCTTCGATGCTATGGAGCGCCACCAGGACACGTGGCGCGCGGCGCCCAAAGATGCGTGGAGGCGTTACGGAGCCCGCACGAACCAAGACGGGGATAAAGGAGCCGTCACTCAGCTTGAGCATCAGTTCGTTCTCGGAGCCATCAGTTTCAAATGGCAGACGATGTTCCGTCGCACGTTCAAAAGCGGACGAGTACAGGACGTCTTTAACATCTCCACCGATGACGTCGGCGCGTTCCTCGCACATCAAACCAAGTAAGCGATTATTCACATGCAGAATGGTTCCGTCGAGCTCGCAGATGATGACAGCATCGCTCGTGATCTCGACTAGTTGGGCAACGTCTGCCCACTCGTTGCGTTCAAGCGTTTCCATCGTGGACCCCACCGTCTATCGGTAACAAAAAAGCCTCCAAAGAGGCTTCTCAAATGCGATGGTGTCGGAGGCGGGACTTGAACCCGCATGACCAAAAAGCGGTCACTAGCACCTCAAGCTAGCGCGTCTGCCAATTCCGCCACTCCGACATGCTATGTTGTTGATTCACGGTTCGTTTTGTTGGACCCGCGCGTTCAACGAGGAAGATAATAACCTATGATTCGAGAACTGTGCAAGCACTTTTTTCAAAAAAGTTTACGAATTTGTAAATGCGCAGGTAAATCCGTGTGTCCGGCCCCGAATCGGTGTTGCCTCCCGGCGCGTCCTCGGGCATGAGCGATATTTTGCTGCGCACTTCGTGCTACAAAATATCGCTCCCCCTGCGGAATGCGCCGGGAGGCAACACCGATTCGGGGCCTGCGTCCACGTACTCCATGCGCCGTTCTCAAACATGTTCTGGGGCTGATATATATTTGGTGGCTCGGCTTTGCCGAGCCCTTATATGAGGAGGCCGGAGCTAAAGCTCCGGCCTCACTAACTTTCCTATTAGATTAAGTGAGCGATCAGGGAATCGCACTCTCCCTGCCGAGTTACCCCAGGGCCCGCCCTGAAGTTATTTTTCAGAACACTCCGCAGGACGCAAGAAACCCCGCCGCACGAAGTGCGCAGCGGGGGTTTCTTGCATGTCCGAGGACGTTCTGAAAAGTAACTTCAGGGCGGGCCCGGACGAGAAAAACCGACTACAGGTCGATGTGCGATTCCTTGATCGGGAACGGCTCCGCGAAGTGGCACGCGCAGCAGTGACCCGGTGCGACTTCCTTAAACTCGGGAAGCTTCTCAGAGCAAATACCCTGCGCGATCGGGCAGCGCGTGTGGAAACGGCAGCCGGTCGGCGGATCCAGCGGCGACGGCGGATCGCCGGCGAGGATGATGCGCTTGCGGGTCTTCTGGATATCCGGATCGGGCACCGGCACGGCAGACAGCAGCGACTGCGTGTACGGGTGGTGCGGCTCACTGTAGAGCGTCTTCCAGTCCGAAACCTCGACCATCTTGCCCAGGTACATAACGGCAACGCGATCGGAGATGTGCTGCACGACGGACAGGTCGTGGGCGATAAACAGATATGCGGTACCGAACTTGTCCTGGAGCTCCTTAAGAAGGTTCAGAACCTGGGCCTGAATGGATACGTCAAGTGCTGAGACAGGCTCGTCGCAGATAATCAGCTTGGGCTTCAAAGCGAACGCGCGGGCGATGCCGACACGCTGGCGCTGTCCGCCCGAGAACTCGTGCGGATAACGGTTGATGTGCTCGGGATTCAGACCGACGACGTCCAGCAGCTCGCGGACGCGCTCGATACGCTCCTCCTTGGTACCCACGCCATGAATGGTCATGGGCTCGGAGACGATCTCGCCGATGGTCATACGGGGATTGAGCGAAGCATAGGGATCCTGGAAGATGAACTGCATCTCGCGACGCATGTCCTTGATCTCATGCTTGCTCATCTCGGCAACATCTTTACCCTGGAAGAACACCTTACCGGCGGTCGGCTTGGTCAGGCGCATGATGGTGCGACCCGTCGTGGACTTACCGCAACCAGACTCACCAACCAGACCAAAGGTCTCGCCCGGATAAATCTCGAACGAAATGTCATTTACTGCAGAGACAACACGCTTGGACAAGCGCTTGGCGAACATGCCGGACTCAGCGGGGAACTCCTTAGAGAGGTGCTCGACCTTCAGCAGTGGAGTGCGCTCGTTATTGTCTGCCATTTACGCCTCGCCTCCCTTCTTGGAATCCTTGCGCGTACGGGACGTCACAGGAGCGTTCTTGAGGAACTCGGGGTCGCCAGCGTAGTGGCACGCAGAATAGTGACCAGACTCGGTAACAAAACGCTCGGGGCGCTGCTTGCGGCACTTATCCGTCGCATAGGGGCAGCGAGGAGAGAAGACACAGCCCTCGGGCAGGTTCATGAGCGAAGGCGGGTTGCCATGAATCGGCGTAAGCGGCTTCTTCTCATCGATGGCCTGCTCCGGGATGGAGCGGATAAGGCCCCAGGTGTAGGGGTGGCGGCTCTCGTAGAAGATTTCCTCAGCAGTACCGAACTCGACGGGACGGCCGGCGTACATAACCATGATCTTGTCGGCCATATCAGCGACAACGCCCAGGTCATGGGTAATCATGATGATGGCGTTGCCGTTCTTCTCCTGCATTTCCTGCATGAGCTCGATAATCTGAGCCTGAATGGTAACGTCCAGAGCCGTCGTGGGCTCATCGGCAATCAGGATATCGGGATCGCAGGCAAGAGCCATAGCGATCATGACACGCTGACGCATACCGCCGGAGAACTGGTGCGGATACTCATTGACGCGCTTCTCGGGCTCGGGAATACCAACGAGGTCCAAAAGCTCGGTGGCACGCTTGAGCGCCTCCTGCTTGGAGTAGCCACGGTGCAGACGAAGGCCCTCGCCCACCTGTTTGCCGATCTTATAGACCGGGTTCAAGGAGGTCATAGGATCCTGGAAGATCATCGCGATATCGTTACCGCGAATGTGCTGCATCTCTTCCTCGGTCATCTCGAGGATAGAACGACCGCGATAGCGAACGTCGCCGCCCTCGATCTTTCCCGGAGGCATCGAGATAAGACCCATGATGGTCATGGCGGTCACGGACTTACCGGAGCCGGACTCACCGACGACGCCCAGGGTCTCGCCGCGATCGAGCGTGTAGGAGACACCGTCGACAGCGCGAACAACGCCATCCTCGGTGTGGAAATACATCTTAAGGTCATCGACCTCGAGCAGATGCTGGCCCTCAGGAACCGGCTGGTCCTTCAGGTCCACATAGTTCTTGTTCTTCTTCATCCTTATGCGTCCTTCATCTTGACGTCGAGGGCGTCGCGCAGACCGTCACCCAGCAGGGTGAAGGCGAGCACCGTCGAAAGAATTGCCAGACCGGGCATGATCATCATCCAGGGAGCAGTCAGAAGATACTGCTGACCGTCCTGAATCATGGAGCCCCACGAAGGCGTAGGCGGAATAACGCCCATGCCGAGGAAGGACAGAGCGGACTCGGTCAGAATGGCGCCACCAATGTTCATGGTCGCGTAGACCACGATGGAGGCGACAGAGTTCGGGAAGATGTGACGCACAACGATACGAGCATCAGATGCACCCATCGCGCGCGCAGCGTCAACATAGTCGTTTTCCTTGACCGTCAAGATTGCAGAGCGGAAGACGCGCGCAATCGAAGGCCAGCCGAGAATGCCGATGGCAAAAAAGACGTTCTGAAGACCACGGCCGATAACGGCGATCATGGCGACAACGAAAAGCACGTACGGGAACGCCAGGAAAATATCCGCACAGCGCATGATGATCGTATCCCAGATGCCGCCGTAGAAACCGGCCAGAGCACCCATGACCAGACCAATCACCGTGGAGATCGCAGTGGCCATAATGCCGACGGACAGCGAAACACGTGCACCGTAGATAACGCGAACGAGAATGTCACGACCAAGGGCGTCGGTGCCAAACGGGTGCTCTGCACACGGAGCCATCAGCGACGTCTGGGCCATGGTGGTCGAGTCGGAAGCCGTCGGCGAACCGAGCCAGGGCTTAGCCCACAGATCTGCGGTCAGGGCAACCACAACGACGATGATGATCCAGCAGACACCGATAACGGCGAGCTTGTTCTTACGAAGACGCTTAAAAGCATCGCCCCACAGCGTGCGGGACTTGGCGGGAGCAGATGCGGCCTTGGTGGCGGTAGCCTGCTCCTGAGACTGAGAATCAGTTTCCTGCATGAGACGTACCTCCCTTAGGCCTTATCCGACGGACCGCCAAGGCGGATGCGCGGGTCGAGGAATGCATAGCTAATGTCGACGAGCAGGTTGATCACCATGACGACGACGACGATGAGCGTAACGCCGCCCATAACGATGGGCCAGTCACGCATGCTAATGGCGCGATAGACCTCATAGCCGATACCGGGCCAGTTAAAGACCGTCTCGGTCAGGATGGCGCCCGAAAGCATGCCGCCAAAGTCGACACCAATATAGGTAACGACGGGGATAAGTGCATTCTTAAGCGCATGCTTGATGATGATCGCGCGATTGGAGAGACCCTTGGCTTTTGCCGTACGGATGTAATCCTGGTTCATGACGTCAAGCAGCTGCGAGCGCATAATGCGGGCAGCATAAGCGGTCGAAACCGAAGCCAGCGTAATGGTCGGAAGCACATAGTGCATCCAATCCTGATACTGAGAGCTGGCACCGCCGGCACCCGAGATCGGCATGGAGAATGCACCGCCCGTGGCGTCCTTGAGAATGACGCCAAAGAACAGTTGCAGCAACATACCGAGCCAGAAGGCCGGGACGGCAACGAGGATCGACGTGGTGAGCGTTACCAAAATATCCCAGAAGGAATAACGCTTTACCGCCGAAATGATACCCGCACCGATACCCATGATTGCCTCGAGCACGATGGCGCACGCGGCAAGTTTGACCGTATACGGATACTTCTGGGCAAAGATTTCCGTAACCGGCAGCTTGCGCTGATACGAATTGCCCAGATCGCCATGAAGCAGGCCGTTCATGTAATACAAGTAACGGTCCACGAGCGACGTTTGAACGGGGTCGCCGTTCTCGTCAAGGATCGCGTTGCCGTCCTCGTCCGACTGGACCAGGTGATAGCGGACGCGAAGCTGAAGCTCCACCTCGGGGGACAGAGCCTTGTCTCCACCGATCAGCTTGATCGGATCTCCCGGCACGATATTCTGGAGGGCGAACAAAATCAGCGTAACGCCCAAAAACACCGGGATGAACTGAAGCACACGTTTAACGATGTACTTACCCATACCACTCCCCTATCTAGGGATTAACCTAAATGGGATGCCGATCGCCAGACCGGCATCCCAAAATTACCATCAGCCAGTTTACCCCAGGTTAGGGAGAACTGTATGTTTCCCATGAGGTCTACGTAAATACTTGACCCTCACGGAAGCTGCAAACTCTTAGGCGAGCTCAGCGGTACCCAAATCGGCGTGCTTCTGCGGATCGACATAGAGGTGCTTGATGCGATCAGAGCCGGCGATGGTGTGCGTGTAGAACATCACCGGGATGACCGGGCAGTCGGCAGCGACCATTGCATCGGCCTCCTGCATCTTAGCGACGCGCTCTTCGTCGTCAACCGTGGTACGGGCCTCGTCGACCTTGGCGTCGAACTCGGGGTTGTTGTAACCAGAGCGGTTGTCGCCACCGAGGGAGTCGGAGTGGAACAGCGGATACAGGAAGTTGTCCATGATCGGGTAGTCAGCAATCCAACCCAGACGACCGAACTGATAGTTAAAGTTCTGATACTGCTCGAGCAGGGCAGACCACTCGGGGGTATCGGAGACAGCGGTAACGCCAACCTTGGCGAGGTCGCCGATGATGGACTCCATGATCTCCTTGTGGCCACCGTCCTGGTTGTAGGACAGAGTCACGTTAATGCCACGATCGCCGTTAGCACCAGCGGGAGCAACCTTGTCGAGGTACTCGTTAGCCTTGTCGACGTCGTAGGCGCAGAACTCCCATGCGCCCTCCTTGTAGCCATCGATGCCCGGAGGAACAATGCCGTCGGCAGGGGTACGGGTACCCTTGAAGATGGTCTTGCAGATGGCCTCACGGTTGATGGCCAGGGAGATACCCCTGCGCAGGTCGGCGTTGTTGAACGGCTCGGCCGTGTTGTTGCAGGTCAGGTAGTAGGTGGAAGGCTCGGCGCCGAGCAGCATGCGCTCGCCGTCACCCATGGTGTAGCCGTCCTTGGACACGCCGCGATCCTTCTTGGCAGCGTCGATCTGAGCAACGGGAACGTCGCAGACATCGAGGTTACCGGCCTGGAACTCCTTGTAAGCGGTCTCCATGTCCTTGATGACCTGGAAGTGGATGCCATCGATCTTGGCCTTGTCGCCATAGTAATCGTCGAACTTCTTGAGGTTGATCTCCTGACCATCCTCCCACTTGCCGTCCATCATGAACGGGCCGTTACCGACCGGTGCAAGGTAGAAGCTCTTGACATCGGACTCGGCGCACTCGGGAACCGGGGCCAGAGCCGGGTGAGAGGCGACGAAGGGGAAGTCGGCGTAAGCGGAAGACAGCTTGACGACGAGGGTCTCATCGTCGGGGCAAGTAACACCGCTGAGCTCGGTAGCGTTACCGGCAAGCAGGTCGTCATAGCCCTCGACCATGGAAAGGTGATAGGAGACCTCGGAAGGGCCGTACTCGGTAGCGATGGCCGACTTGGTGTTGACCAGACGCTCCCAACCGAGCTTGAAGGACTTGGAGGTAACGTCGTCACCGTTGTGGAACTTGGCCTTCTTGATCTTGAAGGTAAACTCGGTGGCGTCGTCGTTGGCCTCAAAGGACTCGCAAGCCAGCGGAACGATCTCGCCCTTCTCGGCGTCATAAGAGGTCAGAGCGTCAAAGAGCTGGTACTCGACCTGAGTGCCCTGGTCCTCCTGGACATTGTAGGGGTCGATGCAGACCGGGTTGTTGATGTAGAAGTTCAGCGTCGAACCGGACTCAGAACCGGAAGCGTCGCCGCCCTTCTTGCCGCATGCGGCAAGAAAAGCCATGGAGCTCGCAGCGAGGGTGCCGCCAACAAAGGCGCGACGACCCATAACGGGCTGGTGGAACATAGAATCAGCCATGCCATCCTCCTTATGAGATAGGACAAAGAAATGTTCAGTCGGACATATGTCGAGACAATCCGATCCGAACCATCAAAACGCCGCCCGCTGCTATGGCTGGTTATGCACAACGGACCAACGTTTCGTAATACAGTAGCGCATTTTATGCACGATTTGGGACTAATTCCGGTTAACGGTCGAGAATTTCTTTAGTAGGGCGAAGTATGTGGGGATATTTTGACTCTGTTACAAATATGTAAACAAAAAGGGTCCCGCACCTGCGAGACCCATTGCAAACGTATATACGCCGATGCTTAGTAGCCGACGATGCCCTGCGGGAAGAAGAACATGCACAGGACGACGCACACGGCAAAAACAACGGCCATAATTACCGTCAGGCGATCGAGGTTCTGCTCCATGACGCCCGTGGCAGAGCTGGAGTTATACAGCGAGCTAGCGATCATATCCGAAACGCCGGTGCCCTTACCGGAATGCATCAGGACGAGAATCGTCAGCGCCACGGCAGAGACAGCCCAAACGACAAACAGAAGAATCTGGAACGGACCCATAGATAAGCTCCTTAATAGAACAGTTCAAACTCCAGTACTGTACCACAATCCCCCGCTCTCCCCTACCTGCCACTCAAGGACGGGGTGGAAATGGCAGAAATACCAAAAAGGGGGTTGTCCGGTTGTGGACAACCCCCTTACTAGAAAACGGTATTTGTTTTCTATTAGGCCTCGGTGGCGAGCACGCGGCCCGTCATCTCGGCGGAAGGCTCAATACCAGCCATGGTGAGCATGGTCGGAGCGATATCGGAAAGACGGCCGTCCTCGATACCGGTGAGCTGTGCCTTCTCATCAACGATGATGAACGGCACGCGGTTGGTGGTGTGAGCCGTAAACGGATGCTTGGAACCGTCGGAAGCAACGTCAAACATGTGATCGGCGTTGCCGTGGTCGGCGGTAATCAGTGCAAAGCCGCCCTTGGCGAGAATCGCCGGGACAACCTTGGACAGGGCATCGTCAACAGCCTCGACGGCCTTAACGGCAGCGTCGAAGACACCGGTGTGACCAACCATGTCGCAGTTCGCGAAGTTCACGATGTAGAAATCAGCGCGATCCTCGTTGATGGCGGCGACGAGCTTCTCGGTAACCTCGGGAGCGCTCATCTCGGGCTGCAGATCGTAGGTAGCAACCTTGGGGGAAGCGACGAGCACGCGCTCCTCGCCCTCCTTGGGCTCCTCGATGCCACCGTTGAGGAAGAACGTCACGTGGGCGTACTTCTCGGTCTCGGCAGTGTGCAGCTGCTTCAGGCCATTGGCGGCGATAACGTCGGCCAGGACGTTCTCGGGGAACGTCTTGGGGAAGGCGACCTCGACGTCAAACGTCGGATCGTACTCGGTCATCGTCACAAAGTGCGAAAGCTTGATCTGCTCACGCTCAAAGCCGTCGAACTCCTTGTCCGTGAACACGCGGGTCATCTGACGAGCGCGGTCGGGACGGAAGTTGAAGAAGATGGCCGCGTCGCCCTCGTGGATGCCCTCGTTGTGGGCAGCGAAGGGCTCGACGAACTCGTCGCCGCGCGGATCCTTCTCGTAGTAGGCCTTGATACCGGCAACGGGATCGGTATCAGCATCGGACGCGTTGACCATGACGTCGTAGGCGCGCTGGATGCGCTCCCAACGATTATCGCGGTCCATGGCCCAATAACGGCCCGAGACGGTGGCAACGCGTGCGTCGCAACCGGTCTCCTCGGAGATCTTAGCCAGGAAGGCGCAGAACTCACTCATGTAACCGGCACCGGACTGCGGGTCGACGTCGCGGCCGTCCATAAAGGCGTGTACACGAACGGTCTTGACGCCATGCTGGGCAGCCATCTTGACCAGAGCCTCGACGTGGTTCATGTGAGAATGAACACCGCCAGGGCTCATAAGGCCCATGAGGTGGAGAGTCTTACCGTCAGCCTTGACATCGTCCATAGCCTTGACAAAAACCTCGTTCTTGGCGATGGAGCCGTCCTTGATGGCGTTGTTGATGCGCGAAAGCTCCTGGAACACGATGCGCCCGGCACCGATGTTGAGGTGACCCACCTCGGAGTTACCCATCTGGCCATCGGGAAGACCCACGTCCTCGCCCGAAGCGCCGAGCGTGGTGTGGGGGTACTTCTCGTACAGGCTATCAAGGAAGGGCGTCTTGGCAGCGGCGACGGCGTTCTCGCCATCGGCCGGAGCCAGGCCGCAGCCGTCCATGATGATCAGGAGTGCAGGAAGATGACGCTGTGCCATATGTCCTACTCGCCTGCCTTGACGACCATAGAGGCGAAGTCGGCAGCCTTGAGCGAAGCGCCGCCCACGAGGGCGCCGTCAACGTCAGGCTTGGCGACGAGCTCGGCAATGTTGCCGGGCTTGGCGGAACCACCGTACAGGACACGGATGCCGTCGGCGAGCTCCTCGCCGAACATCTCCTTGAGGGTCTCACGGATAGCGCCGCAGACCTCCTGAGCGTCCTCGGCGGTAGCGGTCTTGCCGGTGCCGATGGCCCAGATGGGCTCGTAGGCGACGACGACCTGCTTGGGGCAGGTGATCTCAAGACCAGCAAGGCCGGCCTTGACCTGGTTCACGACGTGCTCGACATAGGTGCCAGCCTCGCGGACCTCGAGGGACTCGCCGCAGCAGAAGACGGGAACAAGACCGGCGGCAACGAGAGCCTTGGCCTTCTTGTTCTGGTCCTCGTCGGTCTCATGGAAGTAGTCACGACGCTCGGAGTGACCGATGATGCAGTAGGTGCAGCCAGCGGACTTGAGCATGTCGCAAGAGGACTCACCGGTGAAGGCACCCTTGGCCTCCCAGTACACGTTCTGTGCGCCGAGGGCGATGGGGGCAGCCTGAATGCGGTCATGAACCGTGGTGATGTCGATGGTCGGAGGGCAGACGAGCACCTCGACGCCAGCCGGAACCTCGGGCAGAGCCTGAGCCAGCTCGTCGGCGAGCTTGGCGGCCTCGGCGACGTCGTTGTTCATCTTCCAGTTACCAGCGATAAGAAGGGTGCGATTAGGCATCGAGAAGCGCCTCCACTCCGGGCAGGGCCTTACCCTCGACGAGCTCCATGGAAGCGCCACCGCCGGTGGAGATCCAGCTCATCTTGTCGGCCAGGTTAAACTTGTTGACAGCTGCGACGGAGTCGCCACCGCCGATAATCGAGGTGCAATCAGCCTCGGCAACAGCCTCGGCGATAGCCTGGGTGCCGTGAGCGAAGTTATCGAACTCGAAGACGCCCATGGGGCCATTCCAGAACACGGTCTTGGCGCCCTTGACGGCCTCGGCGTAAAGCTCCTCGGTCTTGGGACCGATGTCCATACCCTCGCGATCGTCGGGGATAGCGTCGGAAGCAACAACCTCGGGGACAGCGTCCTCGCCAAAGTGATCGGCAACACGGTTGTCGATGGGGAGCAGGATCTTGACACCCTTCTCCTCGGCCTTCTTGAGCATCTCGCCGGCGCGCTCGACCCAGTCCTCTTCCTTGAGGGACTGACCAACGGACAGGCCCTGAGCCAGGAAGAAGGTGTAGGCCATGCCGCCACCGATGATCAGGGTGTCAGCGGAGTCGATGAGGTGATCGAGAACGCCGATCTTGGAGGAAACCTTGGAACCGCCGACGATGGCGACGAAGGGGCGCTCGGGCTCGGCGAAGATGCCGGTCAGCGTGTCGACCTCCTTCTCGAGCAAGAAGCCGGCGACGGCAGGCAGGTAAGCGGCGGGGCCCACGACGGAACCCTGGGCACGGTGAGCGGTGCCGAAGGCATCGAGAACGAAGACGTCACCATAGGAAGCGAGCTTCTTGGCGATCTCGGGATCGTTCTTCTTCTCACGCTTGTCAAAACGGACGTTCTCGAGAACGAGGACCTTACCCGGCTCGACGGCGGCGACAGCCTCAGCAGCCTTCTCGCCGTAGGTGTCGGCGACAAAGGCAACGTCGAGACCAGAGAGCTCAGCGAGCTTCTTGGCGACGGGCTCGAGGGACAGCTCGGGCTGGAAGCCGGTGCCCTCGGGACGGCCGAGGTGGCTCATGAGGATGACGCGAGCGTTGTGCTCAACGAGGTAGTTGATGGTGGGCAGGGCAGCCTTGATACGGGTGGTGTCGCCAACGACGCCATCCTTGATAGGCACGTTAAAGTCAACGCGGACGAGAACGCGCTTTCCGTCGACATCGATGTCGCGGACGGTCTTCTTGGTAAAGGCCATGTTTGCTTCTACCTTTCGTACGTGTCTGCCTCCCATTACGGCAGACGATTTCTTATAAAAAGGGCGCGACCCTAGGGTGTAAGCCCTATAAGGCCGCGCCCTTCTTTAGACGCTCAACGAGCTATTCGCTAAAAGCTAAATTAAGCAACGAACTTCTCGAAGTACTTGATGGTGCGGACCATCTGAGAGGTGTAGGAGTTCTCGTTGTCGTACCAAGAGGTGACCTGAACGAGGGTCTGGCCGTTGCCGAGGTCAGAGCACATGGTCTGAGTGGCGTCGAAGATGGAGCCGTGGGTCTCGCCGACGATGTCGCGGGAGACGATCTGGTCCTCGTTGTAGGCGAAGGTCTCGGGGATGGTCTCGGCGTAGGCCTTCATGGCAGCGTTGACCTCGTCGACGGTGACCTTCTTGTCAACGACGGCGTAGAGGTTGGTCAGCGAGCCGGTCGGCGTCGGGACGCGCTGGGCGGCACCGATGAGCTTGCCGTTGAGCTCGGGGAGAACCAGGCCGATGGCCTTGGCAGCGCCCGTGGTGTTCGGGACGATGTTCTCGGAGCAGGCGCGGGAGCGACGGAAGTTGCCCTTGCGCTGCGGGCCGTCGAGCGGCATCTGGTCGCCGGTGAAGGCGTGGATGGTGGTCATGATGCCGGACACGATGGGAGCGAAGTCGTTCAGACCCTTGGCCATCGGGGCGAGGCAGTTGGTGGTGCAGGAAGCAGCGGAGATGATGTTGTCCTCAGCGGTCAGCGTCTCATGGTTGACGTTGTACACGATGGTGGGCAGATCGCTGCCGGCCGGAGCGGAGATGACGACCTTCTTGGCGCCAGCGTTGATGTGGGCCTGAGCCTTAGCCTTGCTGGTGTAGAAGCCGGTGCACTCGAGAACGACGTCGACGTCAAGGTCGCCCCAAGGCAGGTTGTTGGCGTCGGCCTCCTTGTAGATCTTGATCTCCTTGCCGTCAACGGTGATGGAATCCTCGCCAGCAACGACCTCGTGATCGCGAGCGTAGTTGCCCTGCGTGGAGTCGTACTTCAGCAGGTAAGCGAGCATATCGGGAGAGGTGAGGTCGTTGATAGCGACGATCTCGGAGCCCTCATGACCGAACATCTGACGGAAAGCCAGACGACCGATGCGACCGAAGCCGTTAATAGCAACCTTTACTGCCATTGTGTCTCCTTTCGTAAGGCCCCCGCGAGCTACAGCGCCCGCCGTTGAGGCCCACAAACTAACCACTCGCCTAATATACCTTTTTTTTGACTTGAATTTCACGAGAATGCTCGAAATTGAAAATCAAATTTACGTTAAAACGTTTTAAAGAATAAAATAGCAGCTAAATCCGTATATAAGTCGATACTTCAAACTACCTGTTTGCTTCAATGAGCTTTTCAAGCCTCAAAACGCGATGGTACAGGGCAGACTTCGACAAGGGAGGGTCAGCCATCTCCCCCAAATCACGCAGCGACAGATCGGGATAGCGCTCGCGCAGGTCGCAAAAGACCGCCAAGGCATCCGGAAGCGCATCGCGAAGGCCACGCTGCTCGAGCTCATCGATAAGCGCAAGCTGATGTTGGGCAGCACCGGCGCTTCTGGTCTGGTTGGCGAGCTCGGCATTCACGCGACGGTTCACATCGTTCTTAACCAACTTGACCGCGCGCGCCTCCTCAATCTCGGCAACGCTGCGCTTGGCACCAATCAGCTTTAATAGATGCTCGATTTCCTCGGCGCTCTTAATGTACACGGCATATGACCCCCGCCGTGCATTAACACGAGCATGGACCCCAATCTGCTCCAACAGATCGCAAAGTCCCTTGGCATATTGCTCGCCCTGCACAGCGATCTCCAAATGAAAATCGCCGCGTGGATCGGCCACGAAGCCGCCCGCGATGAGCGCGCCGCGGATATAGGCAAGTCTACAGCAAGGACGGGCGACAATGTGACGCGGCACACCTGCGACGAGCCCTCCCCTACGGTCGAGAATGCCCAGCAGCACCAGAGCCTTATCCAAATCGGGCTGATCAGGCAAGGTGATGAGGTAGTTTCGAACCTTATGCAAGACAGATTTGCGGACGGTGAACTCCGTTTTGAGCTTAAGGATACGATGCGTCAGCGTGATCATCGTGCGCGCGACGGCCCCCGTCTCAGTCGCAACCGTCAAACGATACCGCCCAGAGCCGGCAAGCGAGAGCGTACCACTCACGCGCGTGAGGGCGGCGAGCGTCGACAAGTCGCAGTATTCACATTCGGGTTCGCAGCGCGCAAGCTCGTCGCGCACCTCAGCGGTAAACGACATGCAGGCCTATGCCTTCGTGTTGGCGCGCGACAGGTCGCGGTGGGAGATGCTCACATGATACTGAGCGCCTTCCAGGTAACGGGCCGTGGCCTCGGCAATGGCAACGCTGCGGTGCTGGCCGCCCGTGCAGCCGATGGCGATAGAAAGCTGCGGCTTGCCCTCCGCGATATAGCCCGGCATCACCGTATCGAGCAGCTGTGTCCAAGCCTTCCAAAACTCCTGCGTCTTGGGATGGTCCAGAACAAAATCGGAGACCTTTTTATCGAGACCGGTCATCGTGCGCATCTCGGGATCGTAGAACGGATTGGGCAGGAAACGAACGTCGATCATAATGTCCGCCTCGACGGGCATGCCGTGCTTAAAGCCAAACGAGAACACGTGAACATCCATGAGTTGCTGGTCGGACAGCTCGGAAAATGCCATACGTAGCTTGTTGCGCAGCGCAGAGGTGCGCAGACGGCTCGTGTCGATAATCATATCGGCTCGGTCGCGCACGCCCTGCAGCTGAAGGCGCTCGCGCTGAATGGCATCGGCCGTAGTCTCCCCCGGCTTGGCAATGGGATGACGGCGACGATTTTCGCTGTAGCGACGAATCAGCACCTCGTCAGAAGCCTCCAGGAACACGATGTCGCAGCTCATCTCGCGCTCTTCGAGCGCGGCGACCGCATCGAGCAGCTCGTCAAACAGTCCCTGGCTACGCAAATCGCAGGTGACGGCGAGATGCCTGCCCACGCCCGTATTGATGCCGACGAGCTCGGCAAGCTGGGCGATGAGACGCGGAGGCAGGTTATCGATGCAAAAATAGCCCATGTCCTCGAACACGTGCATGGCCTGTGTGCGGCCTGATCCGGACATTCCGGTGATGATGACGATATCGGGGATGCGCTCCGAGCGCTCCGCCGCATCCATGGCATCTCCCTTTTGCATGTGTTGCCTCCCGAAAACAAGCGCGGGACCCAGCAACCCGGATCCCGCGCGGTCAATTGCCTATATTGAGTATACCGCCCCGAGCGGATACGAGGCCTGTCTTACGCCTCAAGCGCAGCCTTGAACCAACTCGTAATACTCGTGGGGTGCGTGATGGCGGTGCCGACGACAACGGCCCAGGCGCCAGCATCGATCGCGGCGCGAGCCTCCTCGGGCGTGTGCACGCGGCCCTCGCAGATGATGGGAAGACCGGGGAATTCCTCGGTCGCCTGACGCAGGAGCGGCAGATCGGGGCCATCGGCCATGGTACAGTCGATGGCGGCGACACCGTGAGAAAGCGTGGTGGATACCAGGTCGAAGCCCATATCAACCGCACGGCGAATGTCCTCGATAGTGGCACAATCCGCCATCAGGAGCACACCCTCCTCGTGCAGCGGGCGGAAGGTATCCTCAACCGACTTGCCGTCGGGGCGCGGACGATCGGTGGCGTCGATCGCCACGATATCGGCACCGGCAGCAACGCAGGCGCGAGCGTGACGCAGCGTCGGCGTGATATAAACGCCCTCGTGCCCATCCTTCCACAGGCCGATGACGGGAACCTCACAGCGACCCTTAATGGCGGCAATGTCGGCAAGGCCCTGGCAGCGAATGGCGGCGGCGCCGCCAAGCTCGCAAGCGCGAGACATTTGAGCCATGGTCTCGGGCGTACGAAGCGGCTCGCCCATATACGCCTGAACGCTCACGACGAGCTTGCCCTTCAGGGATTGAATCAAAGGATCGACGGTCATAAGGCTGCAACCTTTCTCAGAACAGCCTCCCGAGGCGTGTTGTCTCGGGAGGCTCCTACAGAAGATACGTTTACTTCAACGAGGCAAGAAGATGCTCAGCGGCACCGATGAGCGGAGCATCGCCCTCCAGAGAACCGATGAGGATCGGCGTGTCCTGAAGCGGATCGAGCGCCTGGCTGGCATAGCCCTCGTGTACCGAATCCTTCCACGTCTGTGAACGCCAATCGGGACCTTGGTGAATCACGCCACCCGAAAGCACGATGACCTCAGGGTCCAGGATGTTAGCGAGCGAGCCCAAGCTGGCACCCAGCGCAAAGCCGGCGTCATGGATGACCTCGGTCGCCTTTGCGTCGCCCGCACGGCACAGGTCGTTCACATCGCGACCGACCGAAGGACGGCTGGGATCGACGCGACCAAAGCGCTCATCGTACATTCGACCAATGGAAGTGCCCGAAGCAACCGACTCCAGATGGCCGGAACGCCCGCAGGCGCAGGGAATGCCGGCGGCAGCCGAGCACTCGATGTGGCCCATATGGCCGGCAGCACCATGGAAGCCTTGCATCACGCGGCCGTTCTCGACATATGCGCCGCCGATGCCCGTACCGATGCCAAGACACAAGACGGAGAACTTGCCCTTGCCGACGCCCCAGTGGGCCTCGCCCAGAGCATGAGCCTGCACGTCGCCTACAACGGCAACGGGAAGACCGAGGTCCTCGCGCAGACGCGGCCCCAACTGAACGCCGGACCAGCCGGGCATGATCTCGTTGGCATACGCGATGGCGCCCGTCTTGGGATCGACGACGCCGGCAGCACCGATACCGACGCCAAGGACCTCGACATCGGGATTCGCCTCGAGAGCAGCCTTGATGGACGCCTCGATACGCTGGAAGACGGCCTCGCCGCCCTCTTGGGCCTCGGTGGGAACCTCGGCCTCAAAAACAGGATGGGGCACGCTACCGTCAGCCGGGTACTCCATAATGGCGGTCGCGATCTTAGTTCCGCCGATATCGACAGAGCAGACGTACTTGTTCTCCATGTCGCTCTCCTTAGGAGATAAAAAACAACTACAGGAAATGAAGGCTGCGTTATCGCCGCAGCTTGGTAAAGGTTTCCCGGGTGCCCGAGGTTGGGGTGAAAGCGGTCGGGCGTTGACCTAATGGGTCACGCTCGACCGCTTGAGCCCCAAGATCGGGTGCCCGGGGAAGCTTTACAGGAGACCGTTGTCCTGGAGGACCTTCCTAATCGCCTCGACATTCTCGCCGGTCATGGCCTTCACCGGGCGCGGCATGGTCGGGCTGTCGAAGATACCCATGAGGTTCATAGCGGTCTTGAAGGCGCCGACGCCACCGGCATAACCCTGGACGCCCGAGGTGACATCCCAGATGTGCGAAATCTCATTGAGGCGATCCTGCTCGGCCTTGACGGTAGCCCAGTCACCAGCCTGAGCGGCCTTCCACTGACGCACGTAGCCCTCGGGCTCAACGTTGGCGAGACCCGGGACGGAACCGTCGGCGCCACCGAGGTAGGCGCCGTCGACAACAACCTCGTGACCGGTGAGGATGCTCATCGGATGGCCGTTCTTCTCGTTCTCCTGAACGAGGTAGCGGAACGAGATGTCATCACCCGAGGAATCCTTGACGCCGGCCAGAACGCCCTCGGCGCCGAGCTTGGCTAGGAGCTTCCAGGGGAGCTTGGTGTGGACACACACGGGGATGTCGTAGGCGAAGATGGGCAGGTCGAGTTCCTCATGCAGGATGCGGAAGTGCTCCTCGACCTCGGTCATGCCCTGCAGGGCATAGAACGGGCAGGTGGCGACGAGGGCATCGGCGCCCAGCTCCTGAGCGACCTTACCGTGCTCGATCATGCGCTCGGTCTCGGTGTCGATGATGCCGACCAGAACGGGAACGCGGTGGTCGACGATACGGACGGCCTCGGCGATGATCTGACGGCGACGCTCGTCGGTGGAGAAGACGACCTCGCCCGAGGAGCCCAGGAAGAACAAGCCATCGACGCCGGCATCGATCATGCGGTTGATGCTGCGCTCAAAGGAGGCAACATCGAGCTGGTGGTCTTCGGTATCGGGAACAACGACGGGAGGGATAACGCCGGTGAATTTCTGAGTTGCCACAAGAATCTCCTTAGTTGTCTGGCGGGCAGCCCTATGCCGCCCACTCTTGTTGGCAGTGTCCAGGCCGTCTAGGCCAAAGAACACGGGTAGAACGTTTGGTTAAAAAAGTCGACGACTTCGTTTTCGAACGCATTGATGCGCTCGTGAGCGTATTTGGCATAGATGATATGCCTCCGGTCACACTCAAGACCGTTGAATACGGCAAACTGATCCTTGGGATCGCTCACGGTATCCATAAGCGATGTGCCCATGAGCACCGATCCGCGCACCCGAGACGACAGCGCCTTGAGGCCGCCAGGAAGCGGATTGGCAACCGCCGTGCAGGCGAGGCCCCGCTCGTCCAGAGCAGAAACCGCCAGCGCGACTCCGCCGCCAAGACCCTCGCCCCATGCAAAGATGCGGTCGGGGTCCATGCCATCAAGATTGCGCGCCACCTTCGCCAGCGCGCAACCCCAACGGACGCGCTCGACAAAAGCGGGCGAAGAAATCCCCCGCTGCAGGTCGTTCGCACCAGCAACATCGTCATCCAGCGCGAGGACGGCATACCCCATGGCGGCAAATCTCGTCATGTGATGCCAGCCGCGCACAGGCCGATCGATGTCGTGGAACATCAGGCACAGCGGCACGCGCTCAGATACTCGGGCACGACCGACAGGCTCGATCAAACGAGCGTGAATCGCATCGTCACCGAGCTCAAAGGAGACCTCCGAGTAACGGGCGCAGGGGTTAACAAAGTCAATCGCCGTAATGGCCAGGCCTTGAATCTCAAGATTCGAAGCGCATGTCTCTAAATCAGAAACATCTGCTTGGACATCACCGCGCCAGTCCCGATATTCTGCGAGCCTTGACGAAACCGTTCCAGGAATTCCCACGAGCCCGGGGACAATCAGCTCATTAACATTGCTCTCGCACTTAGACATGAGCCTCCCCTCCCTTGCAGAAAAACGGAATGATCAGATCGTCAAAATCCTGAATCTCCTCGTGGCCAAAGCCTTCAAAGAACTCATGACGCTTTTCGCAGGTCAGGTTGTTATAGACCGCAAACTGCGTCGCTGGCGGACAGACGATATCGGCTGTGCCGGTGCCAAACAGCACGGGGCATTTGACCATAGGGGCAAAGTTCTTGGAATCGAAGTACGCCAGCTTGGCATAGGCTTCGTCAATACGAGTCGAGTCCTCGTCAAACCAGCGAGACCAATAGCGCAGGCCCTCGTAGGCAATGTCGTCGGCATCCAAATCCCAGACCAGGCGGAAATCTGACAGGAAGGGATAGAGGATGGCGGCGCGATTGATAAGCTCGCTGTTAAGCGCACAGGTCGCAATGCCCAAACCGCCGCCCTGCGACGCGCCGTTCACAAACACACGCGCAAGATCGATGCCCTCGAGCTCGCGAACGATGCGGCACAGGATTCGAATATTTTGGTGCAAGCGGACATAGTAGAGGTTGGCAGGGTCGCCGTCGATACCGGCGACGATATGCCCGGCAACCGTTGTGCCCTCAAATCCACCAATGTCCTCGGAGGGACCTCCTTGGCCGGGGCAGTCGAGGGCGATGAGTGCCATGCCCATGCCCGCAAACGACGCCTGCTCAAACCAGCTGCGGCTTGCACCCGGATACCCATGGAACTGAAGTACCAATGGCACGGGCTCGTCCGAGACGGGTTTAAGGTACTTGGCATGCAGGCGCGCGCCACACATGCCGGTATACCAGAGGTCGAAAAGCTGGCAGGTCGCGGCATCGGCGACCGATGCCGTCTCGATCGCATAGTCAAGCCCGACGGCGTCGGCCTCGGCCATGCGATCCTTCCAAAAGAGATCGAAATCTGATGGACGGGGCATAGCGCCTCGATATTCACCAAATTGATGTTGTAGCTCCTGAGCACTTGGCATGGCTCGTGAACCCAACCTTTCGAAATCGCAACGGAGGTGCGCCCGGCAAGGGAACCGGGCGCACGGGAGGGAAAGCGAGGCTACTCGCCGAGCTTGGGATGCAGCAGCGACGGCGCAGCGCCGAGCAGCATCTTGGTGTAGGGGTCCTGGGGGTGCTGGAAGACCTGCTTGGCCTCGCCCTGCTCGACGATCCTGCCGCCATTCATAACGATGATGTCGTCAGAGATATAGCGGACCGTCTGGATGTCATGGCTGATGAACACCATGGCCAGGCCGAGCTCCTTCTTAAGGTCGGTCAGCAGGTTCAGAATCTGCGCGCGGACCGAAACGTCCAGAGCCGAGGTGGGCTCGTCGGCGATGATGGCATCGGGGTTCAGCGACAGGGCACGGGCAATTGCGACGCGCTGGCGCTGGCCGCCCGAAAGCTGGCCGGGAAGAACCTCGGCAGCGGAGCTGGGCAGACCGGTGAGCTCCAGGAGTTCCTTGACGCGCTTCTCCTGCTCGGCCTCGGTACCCAGGTTGTGGACGCGCATGGGGTCGAGCAGCTGCTCGCGAACGACCATGCGGGGGTTGAGCGCCGTGGCCGGGTTCTGGAACACGACCGAGATGACGCGACCCATGTGGCGACGGTCCTCGGCGGTACGTTTGGTAACGTCCTTGCCCTTAAAGTAGACCTTGCCGCTCGTGGGGGCCTGCAGGCCGCACATGACGTTGGCGGTGGTGGACTTACCGCAACCGGACTCGCCGACGATGCCGATCGTCTGACCGGGCATGAGCTTAATCGTTACACCCTGGACGGCGTGAACCAGGTTGGGGTGCAGAATCGAGCCGGTACGGGTCCTAAAGGTGACGTGGACGTCATCAAGGAAGATGATCGGCTCGACGCCGTTGACTGCGGTCTCGCTCATCTACATCACCTCCGCGTGAGGGGTCAAACCATTTGCCTTGAGCACCTCGTCGGGGAGCTCGGAATAGAAGTGCTCGGTGCCGGGCACGCGCTTGAAGACCGGACGGGTGTCCAGGCCAATACGCGGATGGCTCGAGCGGGGCGCGAAGCGATCGCCCTTGGGGAAATCGCGCGGACTCGGAACGGCGCCGGGCACCTGGTGCAGGCGGCCCGAACCGCTCTCGATGGACAGAACGGAACCCAGAAGACCGCGGGTGTACTCGTGGATCGGGTTAGTGAGCAGCTCCTTGGTGGGCGCCTGCTCGATAACCTGGCCAGCGTACATAACCGTGATGTTGTGGGCGACCTCGGCGACCAGCGCCAGGTCGTGCGAGACGAAGATCATGGCAAAGCCGAGCTTGGCCTGAAGATCGTTGAGCAGCTTGATAACCTGCTTCTGAACGGTAACGTCCAGAGCGGTCGTGGGCTCGTCGCAGATGACCAGCTTGGGGTCGCGGGTAAGGGCCATAGCGATCAGGACACGCTGACGCTGGCCGCCGGAAAGCTCGTGCGGATAGCTCTCGAGCGTGCGCTTGGGATCGAGGCCGACGAGCTCCAGGAGCTCCTCGGCGCTGCGGGTTCCGCCGCGCTTGGTGAGCTGCTTCATCTGGGCAGAGATGAGCATGGAGGGGTTGAGCGAGGACAGGGCGTCCTGATAGACCATAGCGATATCGGTACCGCGCAGGCCGAACCACTCCTTCTTGCTCATCTTGAGCAGGTCACGGCCCTCCCAGAGGACCTCGCCGGAAAGGTGCTCGTCCTCATCGGTCAGGCCCATGATGGCCAGCGTGGTGATGGACTTACCGCAACCGGACTCGCCCACCAGGCCCATGGTCTGACCAGGACGGACGTCAAAGTTGACATGGTCGACGACGTTGATATCACCGTGATGCTCAAACTGAATGCAGAAGTCACGGACCGAGAGAATCGGTTCAACAGACTCGTCGGGCACATGGCGATCGTCACGCTTGAGCTCGACATCGCGCAGGGCGCCAAGGCGAGCGGAGAGGGACTGGGCCTGCTCCTTGTAGGCGCGAACGGGGTCGGAGACCAGCAGGTCGGCCTCGCGACGCTTGGAGGAATCGGTAGGATCCAGGGCGGCGGAGGGGGCAGCGGCCATGGCGTCGGTAATGCCCTCGGAGAGGATGTTGAGCGCCAGGCAGGTGATCATGATGGCCAGACCCGGGAACAGCGCCTGCCACCAACGGCCGGCGAGCACGCCGCCGCGGGCGTCGGCGAGGATGTTGCCCCAGGTAGCGGTGGGCTCCTGGATACCAGCGCCGATGAAGGTCAGCGAGGCCTCGAAGATGATGGCGTCGGCGACCAGGGTAACGGTGAAGACCATGATCGGGGCGATGCAGTTACGCAGAACATGCTTGATCAAAATCCACGGAGCCTTGGCGCCGGAAACGATGACCGCGCGGACATAGTCCTCGCCGTACTCGGACACGATGTTGGCGCGCACGATACGGGCAATCTGCGGAGTGTACATAAAGCCGATGGCGAAGATGATCGACGGCACGGAGTTGCCCAGGATGGAGACGAAGACGGCCGCGAGGGCGATGCCCGGGATGGACATGATGATGTCCAGGATACGCATGATCGTCTCGGAGACGGCCTTGCGCGAAACCGCTGCAAGGGCGCCCACGACCGAGCCGCAGACCAGAGCCATGGCAGTGGCGCCAAAGCCGATAATCAGCGAGTAACGACCACCGTAGAGCATACGCGACAGAATGTCGCGACCCTTATCGTCGGTACCGAAGATAAATCCGTTGCCGGGAGCCTGGCGAGCCGTAAAGATCTCGACCGGGCTATAGGGGGCAAGAAGGGGCGCCAGGATCGCAGTCAGGGCGACCAGCACCAGCACGACGGCGGCAATCTTAGAAGACAGCGTCATCTTCTTCCAGCCACCGAGCTTGAGCCCCTTGGAGGCAGCCTTCTCGAGCTGCTCGGTTTGCTTCTCTCGAATCTTTACCATAATCTACACCGTCCTGATGCGCGGGTTGATGAGCAGGTAGAGCATGTCAACCACGATGTTGATGATGATGAAGGCAAGAGCAACGACGATAACGACGCCCTGAACCAGGTTCGCCTCGTTGCCCTGAACGCCCTGCAGAATCGCGGTGCCCATGCCGGGGAGGTTGAAGATAACCTCGATGACGACAGCGCCGCCCATGAGGTAACCGATCTTAAGACCGAGGGTGGTGACCGGGGTGATCAGCGCATTGCGAAGAACGTTGATGCCGACGACGACCTTCTCGGGAACGCCGGCGCCGCGAGCCATACGGACATAATCCTTGTCGAGCTCCTCGACCATGGCGGTACGCACGATACGAGTCATCTGGCCCGTCAGCGGAAATGCCAAGGCGATGGCGGGCATGATCATGCGTCCCAGATAGCCAACCGGATTCGTGGTGAAGTGAGGCAGAGCACCCGATGCCGGGAGCACCTTAAGGTAGGAAGAGAACAGCAGGATCAACAGAACGGCAAGCCAGAACGACGGGGTTGCCAAGCCGGCGATGGAAAAGACGCGGATCACTTGGTCCGGCCATTTGTCGCGATACAGTGCCGCGATGACGCCGAGCAAAAACGAAACGACCGCGCCGATGGCAAGACCGATGAAGGTCAGCTGCATCGTGACGGGCAGGGCCGTGGAGATGCGCTTGGCAACGGAGTTGCGAGCAGCACCATAGGTGCCCATGTCGCCATGGATCAAATCGCCCATATAGCGCACGTAGCGCACGGGCCAGGGGTCGTCCAGACCATACTTCTCATGGTACTCGGCAACCGCCTCGGGCGAGGCACCGTCACCCAACGCCGTGTAGGCGGGGTCGGTCTTGGAGAACGACATAAGGAAGAACACCAGGACGGTGACGCCCAATGCCATGATCGGCAGCGCCACAAGACGCCTTCCAATCAAACGTAGCAAGTTGTTCACGTTCTCTCCCCTTTCTTTTGTCGGTAGGACCAACTGGTATATGAGTACGGATACTCATTACAAGACCCGAGCGACATCGTTGCCGCCCGGGTCTTTGTTTCAACTATGAGGATACGGTCCCAACGACCGACATCCTGCATACAGACTCAAGCGAGTCTTACGCCTTGACGGTCGCAACGCCCCTGAAGGACATGCTCGTCGTGCCGATGCCCTTGAAGCCATCGAGGGCCTCGCCGTTGGGCGCAGTGGACGGATCGTCCCAAGAAGCGGAGACGGTCTTGACGTGGACAACGGGGTACAGAACAGCGTTGTCGGCAATGATGTCGAAGCACTCGTTCCACTTCTTCTGCTGCTCGTCGCCCTCGGCGGCAAGAGCCTCGTCCATGAGACCGTGGAGCTTCTGCCACTCAGCGGACTCCTTCCACGGGCAACGGGTCTGCATCCAGACGTTGTCGCCGTACCACCAGTTGAGCAGCAGGTCGGGATCAGCGCCGAAGCAGGAAGGATCGCCAGGGGCAAGGAGGATATCGTAGGCCTCGCCGCCGTCAATGGCAGCGTAGGTAGCCGGCGAGGTATCGGTCTGGATGGTCACATCGAAGCCGAGAGCGTCGAGGTCGTTCTTGACCTGGGCGGCCATGCCCTTAATCTGCTCGTTGTCGGTGGTGCGCAAGGTGATGGCACCCGGGGTGATGCCAGACTCCTCGATGAGCTTCTTAGCCTTCTTGGCGTCGGTCTTGTACACCGTGGAAGCCTCATGATAGTTGGTGAAGCTCTTGGGCAGGTAGCAGCTGGCAGCGGTGGCAAGGCCGGCGAAGGTGTTGCTGACCATCTTCTCGGTGTCGAGCGCATACATGACGGCCTGACGGACCTTGACGTTGTTCCAAGGCTCCTTGGCGACGTTGAACATGATGAAGCGGGTGCCGAAACCCTGAACGTTATCGATCTTGCAGCCGGCGCTCTCGAGCTGGTCGACGGCGTCAGCGGTAACGAGCTCCATAACGAGCGTGGAGCCCTCCTGCTGAGCGGTAACGCGAGCGGTGGGGTCGGTCAGGATGCTGTACTGGATCTTCTTATCCTCGGCAGCATACTCACCGTTGTACTCGGGGTTGGGAACCAGGGTGATCTCGGTATCGGAGATAGAGTCGTACATCCAGGGGCCGGAGCCAATCGGCTGCTTGGCGCGATCCTCCTCGGTCTGGGTGGCCGGGGTAACGCGGACGATGGCCAGACGATCCTTGAGCAGGGAGAAGTTGGGGACCTTGGTCTTGACCGTCACGGTGCTGGCGTCCTTGGCCTCGATGGACTCGAAGGGCTGGAAGAACGGAGCATAGGTAGCGGAAGCGGCGCAAGCGGTGTAGGAGGCAACGACATCGTCAGCGGTGACCTCGGTGCCATCGGAGAACTTGGCGCCCTTGCGGATGGTGACCTCGAAAGTGGTGTCGTCCACGGACTTGGGATCGTCGGTGGCGAGCTCGTTGAAGGTGCTGTAGTCGTGGTAATCGATGCCGTAGAGGCCCTCGACGACGTGCCAGTTAGCACCCAGGCCCACAGCGGAGCCAGTGCTGGCGGGATCGAAGCTGGACGGAGCGTAAGCGGAACCAGCGGTGATCACGCCGCCGCCACGGTTGGCGGAATCGGTGGAACCGGAAGCGGAACCCTCGTCGCTAGAGCTGCCACCGCAGCCGGTGAGACCAAGCCCTGCGACAGCAGCGACACTGCCGGTGAGGCCGAGGAACGAACGCCTGGACATACCCTTGTTGATGATGGCCATGTCTTCTCCTATCAATAGAGAATCTTACTCGGGAGCACCTAGACTTGCCCCCGCGCAACTTGCGGACGATATATACCTTACCTACCGACGAACCCAACTGAGGTGCCGCGCTCGGCGACCGATACATACATACGCTTGAACGGTATTTACTACCGTTCACCGAATTCGTTGACAAACGATTCGCCAGACAGTATGTATCGGCGAGGTGAGATATCAGTCTTCGTCAACCCGCAGGATAGCAGGGTTTTCGCTTGGGTTAGTCAAACGTTTTAGCGTTAATAAAACCCGAAACCAGCAGGCAATCATGGCGTAATAAATGGTTGAAAATCGCGCAATCATGTATATCAGTTGTTTAGAAGCGCATTTAGTTTTCGGAACGGTTGGCCGATGTCTGGGCGCGCTCGGCATTCCATGCAACGAGCGCCTCGTGGACCGCCTTGGCAACATCGGCAGGTATGCCGCGAACTTCCGCGATCTCTTGCTCGCTCGCCGCGCGCAAACGCTTCATCGAGCCAAAATGGCGCATAAGGGCACGTTTTCTGGTGGGTCCCACGCCCGGAACGTCATCGAGTACCGAAACCGTCATGGCTTTATCGCGCAACTCGCGGTGGAACGTGATGGCAAATCGGTGGGACTCATCGCGTACCTGTTTAATTAGATAGAGCGACGCGGACCCGGTCGGCAGCACGACGGGAGTCTCGTCCCAAGGCACAAAAACTTCCTCATCGGCCTTTGCCAAGCCACAAACTGGTATATCGAGCCCAAGAGCCTCAAGTTGCTTGATCGCAGCGGTCAATTGCGGCTTACCGCCATCGACAACGAGCAAATCGGGGCGCGAGCCAAAGCGCTCGTCGGCCATGCGCTCGGGAGCATAGCGTCGTCCCAAAACCTCGTACATCGACACGAAGTCGTTTGCCTCGTCCAATTCGGCCTGAATTTTAAAACGACGGTACTGGCTCTTGTCGGCGCGCCCGTTGGTAAACACCACCATCGAGGCGACGGTAAAGGTTCCGTGCAGCGTCGAGATATCGAAGCACTCGATACGCATCGGCGGCGCCGGCAGCGCCAGCGCGCTTTCGAGCTCTAGGAGCGCTTGATTGGTGCGGTCGTCAGCGTACCCCGTTCGCATCATGTAGCGCATGAGGGCATGGCGCGCATTTTTGGATGCCATATCGAGCAAACGGTGCTTTTCGCCACGCTGCGGCCTATGGAGATGGCAGGAACGCTCGCGCTTGCCTGCAAGCCACTCCCCCAGCGCCTCCGCATCCTCAAGCTCGACAGAGAGGTTTATCTCAGCTGGAATATCAGCCGTCTCGTCGTAATAGCGCTTAAGAAAGCCCGACTGGAGCTCTTCCTCGTCAACATCAAGACCCTTGTCGAGAATGAACTCGCAGGTGCGAACTGTTCGGCCCTCACGCACGACAAAGACGCAAGCGGCAGAGATGGTCTCCTCGCGATAGAAACCGATGACATCGATATCGACACTGGAGGGAAAAACGACTTGCTGACGGTCGTCCAGACCCCTGATGACCTCCAAACGACGCTTGACGCGTGCCGCGCGCTCAAAATCGAGTGCCTCGGCGGCATCCGCCATCTCGGAAGTCAGCTCGTCGACGACATCCTTGCGATGGCCCGACAAAAAGCGCTCGACACGCTTGACGTTCTTGGCATAGTCTGCCGGGGAAATCGCGCCGGCACACGCACCCGGCCCGCGCCCGACATGGTAGTCGAAGCAGGGACGCCCGTTTTGCGCGCAAATCATATTGACGATGTCTTCCTCGCCCTTGTGGGACTCGATGATACGGCGACAACGACGCCACTCCGCACAGGATGCAGAGCAGATGGGGATAACCTTGCGCAGCGTATCTATCGTCTCACGTGCCGCACGGCTATCGGTATAGGGTCCAAAATAGCGCGTTCCCGGCTTATGACGCTCACGCGTGTATTTGATAGCGGGATACAGGTCGCCCTTTGTAATGGCGATAAAGGGGTAGCTCTTGTCATCCTTGAGGTCGACGTTAAAGTACGGATGGTACTGGCCGATCAGGTTGCGCTCGAGTACAAGCGCCTCATGCTCGGTTTCGACAACGATGTAGTCAAAGCTCGCAACCAATTGCATCATGAGCGGTATTTTTTGGCGCTCATCCTGCAGTGTCACGTATTGACGCATGCGGGCGCGCAGGTTTTTCGCCTTGCCCACGTAGATGACATCGCCCTTGGCATCCTTCCAAAGGTAGCATCCGGGCTGTGTGGGAACGCGCGAAACCTGCTCGGCAAGCGTTGGAATGTTGTCGTGACCGGCCACACGCACCTACTTGCGACGAAGCAGCGCCGAGACCTCAGGCATCTTAAGGACGACGGCAAAGCCAAAGGTAACAGCAAGCGAGACGACACCCGCAACGCAAACGTAGCCAAGAGTAATCAGAATCGAGCCGCCAAGTGCCCCGACAAAGTGTTCAAGCACCCACATGACGCCGGCGCCTGCGGCAGCACCTAGGCCACCGAGCAAAAGGCCAAAGAAACCGCCATGCAGGATAGATTTGACCTGAAGGCCACGCAGGCGACGACGCAGCCACCACAGCGAACAGCCGACCAAGATCACGTAGTCGACAACATACGAAAGCGCGATTGCCGGCATACCGAAGCCCAGCACAACGCCAAACAGCAGAACCGAGCCGGCCTGGCCGATGGCGGAATACAGGCAATAGCGGCTATAGGGCTTCATGTCGAGCAAGGCAGAGAAGCTCTTCTGCATCAACACGACCACGCCGTAGAGCGGCAGCGAGAACGCCAGGTAGACAAGGAACTCGGACACCAGCGCCACGCCGGACTCATCAAACTTGCCAGCACAGTAGATCATGTTGAGCGGACGCGCGAAGACAATCAGGTACAGCGCGAACGGAATCAGGAAGAACAGCATCTGGGCGACGCCACGCGAAATGCCCGTGCGAACGCTGTCGTAATCCTTCTCCTGCGCGTCGTGAGAGAGCTCGGTATAGAGCGCCGTCGAAAGCGAGGCGGCAATCAGCGCGTAGGGCAGCGTGTACCACAGGCGCGCATAGGCGATGACGGAAGGACCAGTCTCGGGCTGGACCACCAGCGCGGCAGCGTTGGTGATAGAAGTCGAGACAAACATGCACACCGTGGCGAGCAGCGTCGGGATACCGAGCGCAATCGTCTGGCGCAGCGCGGGGTCCTTAAAGTCGATATGGATATGGGGATGCACGCCGTGCTTGCCAAGCGCGGGAATCTGACATGCCATCTGAACAAAGACACCGAGGGTCGTACCGGCCGCAATCAAGATGATGCCGGCACGTTCGCCAAACTGTGCGGACACGGGCACAAAACCCATAAAGCTCGCAATGACGATCACATTGTTGAGGACCGGGGCAAACGTCGACCAGAAGTAGTCGCGGTGTGCGTTGAGAACGCCCGAGAACACCGAGCCCAAACCATAAAACAGAATCTGGATGGCAAAGAAACGGAACATGAACGCAGCGGTATCCATGCTGCCGCCGTCACCCGAAAGGAACGATTGCGTCCAGATAAAGCCCGGGGCGAACACGGTCCCCAGCAACGAAATGCCACCCAGCACTAAAAGCAGAATGCCGAGCAGGTTGCCCACGTACTCGTTCGAGGCCTCGCGACCCTGCTCACGCCTCACGCCCATGTACACGGGCAAAAACGCCGTCACGAGCATGCCGCCCATCACGAGTTCGTAGAGCATATTGGGCAGGTTGTTGGCGACCTGATAGGAGGACGAGAGTAGCGACATACCAATAGCGGCCGCCATTGCCCACGTTCGGATAAAACCGGTAACGCGAGACACGATGGTCAGGATGGTCATAAGCCCAGCGGAACGACCAACCGTGGAGTAGTCCGACGAGCCCATGTCGTCAGTGTCATCTCGCGACGAAGAAGCTTCGGATGAGGGCGTCTGAGGCGCAGATTCTTTTGCAAAATGAGCTCCGCACTTCAATTCTTCCTGCGGCATCGCTCAGTCCTCTCTCGTAATCGCGGCAACCGTCGCCCCGCAAAATGCAATTAAATCATCGGGTGCAAGCTCGAGCTGATAACCACGCTTGCCTCCCGAAATAAAAATGGTATCCCAAAGGACGCATGTCTCGTCAATGAGCGTCCGGTAGCGTTTTTTCATACCGACCGGGCTGCAGCCGCCGCGAACGTAGCCAGTCGCCGCAAGCAAATCCTTCACATGCATCATGGCCAAGGACTTCTCCCCCGCGGCACGCGCGGCGGACTTTAGATCGAGCTCGTCGGCAACAGGGATGCAGCACACGACATAGTCGTTGGACGGCGTCACGCAGACCAAAGTCTTAAATCCTTGACCGGGCTCCTCGCCAAGCTGCTCCGAAATCGCGACCCCCAGGCCCACCGACTCATCACCATCGTCTTCGTACGTATGTAGAACATAGGAAATGCCGGCGCTTTCCAGCTCGCGCATCGCATTGGTTTTTGGCGTCTTTACAGCCTTTGCCATGACATATCCTTTCCCTCGCATTCGGACGCAAGGATTAAGTATATGTCCAATTCGACTGCATACGTCACTTCGGCACAGCAAGCGCCATCGAATCACAAGGAGTCGATGGCGCCCATAAACTGAATCGCCTATTTATTGAGCATCAAGTTGAGCCTGACGCTCCCGGTCACGCCTGAGCAACGGCGCCAAAAACTTGCCCGTATAACTCTGCGGACAGTCCGCAACCTGCTCCGGTGTGCCCGAAACCACGACGGTTCCGCCGCCGTTACCGCCCTCGGGACCCATATCGATCAGGCGGTCGGCAACCTTGATGACATCAAGGTTGTGCTCAATCACCAGCACCGTGTTGCCCGCATCGACCAAGCGCTGCAGCACATCGAGCAGCTGGCGGACGTCCTCAAAATGAAGGCCGGTCGTCGGTTCGTCCAAAATATAGAACGTCTTGCCCGTCTGGCGTCGATGAAGCTCCTTGGCGAGCTTCACACGCTGCGCCTCGCCGCCCGAGAGCGTCGTGGCGGGCTGGCCCAGGCTCACGTAGCCTAAGCCTACATCGTACAGCGTCTGGAGCTTGCGCTTAATCTGCGGGATATTCCCAAAGAAGGCCAGCGCCTCGGTGACGCTCATGTCGAGCACGTCCGAGATGGTCTTGCCACGGTAGGTGACCTCGAGTGTCTCGCGGTTGTAGCGTTTACCGCCGCAGGCTTCGCAGGGAACGTAGATATCGGGAAGGAAGTGCATCTCGATCTTGATCTGTCCGTCGCCCTTGCACGCCTCACAGCGCCCGCCACTCACATTAAAGGAGAAACGACCCGGCGAGTAGCCGCGCGCCTTCGACTCCGGCGTACTCGCAAACAGCGCGCGAAGATCATCCCACAGGCCGATATAGGTAGCAGGGTTGGAACGCGGCGTGCGGCCAATCGGCGACTGGTCGATATCGATAACCTTATCGATACACTCGATGCCCTCGATTTTCTTATACGGACCCACAGGGCGCGTCGAACGGTGAATGACATTCGTAAGGGCAGGCGCAATGGTGTCGGTAACCAGGGAGCTCTTGCCCGATCCCGACACGCCGGTAACAACCGTAAGCGTACCAAACTCGATCTTGGCGGTAACGTTTTTGAGGTTGTTGGCTCGAGCGCCCGTAATTTTAAGGCAGCCGCGACCGGGCTTGCGCCGTTCATCAGGCACCCGAATCATTCGTTTACCGGTCAGGTAAGCGCCCGTCATCGACTCAGGACACGCCATGATATCGGCAGGCGTTCCCGCCGCGACTACGTGCCCGCCGTTGACGCCGGCTCCGGGCCCCATGTCGATCACGTAGTCGGCGGCACGGATTGTATCCTCGTCGTGTTCGACAACGATAACGGTATTGCCGATATCGCGCAGGCGCTCGAGCGTCTTGATCAGGCGCTCGTTGTCACGCTGATGAAGACCGATCGAGGGCTCGTCCAGAATATAGAGCACGCCCATGAGACCCGCGCCGATCTGCGTTGCCAGTCGAATACGCTGTGCCTCGCCACCGGAAAGCGTCGCCGAGGCACGATCGAGTGTCAGATAGTCGAGTCCAACATCGACCAGAAAACGCAAGCGCTCCAGGATTTCCTTGACGATACGGCCGCCGATAAACTGTTGGCGCTCGGTGAGTTCCAGGCCCTCAAAAAACTCGAGCGACTCACGGCACGACAGGCAACAAACCTCGTAAATGGACTTGCCGCCCACGGTGACGGCGAGCATCTCAGGGCGCAAACGAGCGCCGTGGCAGCTCGAGCACGGCTCCTCGCGAATGTACTTCTCCAGGCGCGCCTTGGTGTTCTCGTTCGTCGTCTCGGTATAGCGTTCGTACAGGATGTTGCGAACGCCCGAAAACTTGGTATCCCACTGGCTGCGACGTCCGTCGAGCTTTTGGTAGTCGACCGAGATCTTCGTATCGCCCAGGCCATCCAAAAATGCACGACGCACGCGAGGGGGCAAGTCCTCCCACGGCGTATCGGCGCTCACCTTAAAGTGTTTGCAGACCGCAGCAAAAATCTGCGGATAGTAGTTCGAATTGCCAAACAGGCTACCAAAGACTCCGTCGGCAATGGACTTCGAGGGATCCTCAATCAGCGCCTCGGCATCAACGGTTTTCTTAAAGCCCAGGCCGTCGCACTCAGGACATGCGCCATAGGGCGCGTTGAACGAGAAATCACGCGGCTGCAGGTCATCGATGGAGTGTCCATGCTCCGGGCACGCTAACGCCAGCGAATACTCCAGCAACTCGCCTTCGGTCCCCTCGGGAGCGTCGCGGTCGGGCAGCAAGTATACGTTCACATTGCCGTGCGCCAGCGCAGTCGCTTGTTCAACGGACTCGGCAATACGGCCCAGCGAGTTCTCGCGAATCACGATGCGGTCGACTACGACCTCGATATCGTGCTTGAACTTTTTGTCCAGATCGATCGGGTCGTCGAGCGAGCGCACTTCGCCGTCGACACGCACGCGGCTAAAGCCCTCGGCGCGAAGGTCCTCAAACAGTTTGGTGTACTCGCCTTTTCGCCCGCGCACCACCGGTGCCAGCACAAACGCGCGGCGGCCCTCCCCCGCCGCCAAGACCTTGTCGGCAACCTGGTCGGTCGTCTGGCGCTCAATGACGCGGCCGCATTCGGGACAGTGCGGGGTGCCCACACGAGCGAACAGCAGGCGCAGATAGTCATAAATCTCGGTTACGGTGCCAACCGTCGAGCGAGGGTTTTTAGACGTCGTCTTTTGGTCGATCGACACCGCCGGCGAAAGGCCGTCGATTGAATCCAAGTCGGGTTTGTCCATCTGGCCCAAGAACTGGCGCGCATAGCTCGAAAGGCTCTCGACGTATCGACGCTGGCCCTCGGCATAGATAGTGTCAAATGCCAGCGAGCTCTTGCCCGAGCCAGAAAGACCGGTAATGACCACGAGTTGGTCACGCGGAATGGAAACATCGATATCACGGAGGTTGTGCTCACGAGCGCCGCGAATAACGATAGAAGAATCAGACATGGAAGCTCCTTGCCTCCTATTGCATCGAATCATACTGCCGATGAGTTTAGCGCACTCGACGCGCACAGATGTTCGTAATACAAGATTCGCAGACCTTTAGCTTTGCGTATCGGGTGCTTTGTTTCTCGAAATGCCGTGGAAAGGTTACGGTAATCTAATACTGAACTTAATTTGCTGTAACAGAGGAACGTCCATGACCGAAGATATCCCCCTTGAAATCACTTCGAGCGACATGGCCAATCTGCCCATATTCATCGCCGTCCTTATCGTGGCCATCGTCGTGGTGCGCGTATATTTTTCAATCAAACACAATGAAAAGCCGCCCATTGCCCGCGTCTTTTGGTGCGCGACGCTCCTCATCCCGCTCGGCATGGTAGCTGCATGGATTACGAATCAATTGCTCGTAAATGAGGACAATTCCCTATGGGTCCTTTCTTATTCGGCGCTCGGTGCTACCGCCGTCATACTTCTTGTCGAGCCCTTGGTTTCGGGACTTATCGACCAAACCGATCTTGCGACGGGAACGGTTGCCTGTATTTGCCGTGACATCCTTGTCATCGCCGCTGTTTCAGCGCTCTCGTTCGTTTCACTCGAAATTGCCTGTAACGAAACGTTCTATCGCATTCCCGCCAACTCATTCGGGTTTTCCGTCGGGCTGCTCGCGACGGTTCTGCTCTCCCTTTATTTGCTGGGACAGCGTCATGGAGGCGTCATGGCCCTCGTGCCCGTCGCCTGTTGCATCCTTGGCATTGCCGAGCACTTCGTCATAACGTTTAAAGGCGAGGCCATCCTGCCAAGCGATATCTTGGCCCTTGGCACCGCAATGGAAGTGAGCGAGGGATACGAGTTTACCTTTACCGCCGGAATCGTAACCTCTCTCGCCCTGCTGGAGATTTCCCTGGGGCTTCTTTCGCTTATCCGACCGAGAAAGCTCCGTACGCCCACCCATGTCTTCCCCGCAATCGCCGCTAACCTCTGCGCTTTTCTGCTAGTGACCGTTGTGGGGCTCTCGGGCTTTTCCAGCATCGACTTGGAGCAGGCGCTGAATTTTGGATTTGACCGTTGGCAGCCCATCACCACGTATGCGTCTCAGGGTTTTATCACTTCGTTCACCGAAATGGTCAACGAGTTGCCCATTGAGAAGCCCGAAGACTATACGCCCGATGAGGCGCAGAGCATCGAGCAGGAGCTCTCCGCCACCTACGACAGCACGTATGGCTCGAGCGAGCAGCGCGCGGCGGCCGTTGCCCAGTTCAATGAAATCAAGCCGACGATTGTTGCCGTCATGAACGAGAGTTTTAGCGACCTTTCGTGCTTTGAGCAGCTCCAGGCGGCCGGGTACACCGGCCCCGCATTCTACAACTCGCTTCCCGACACACTTGTTCGCGGCACCATGCTCGCTTCGGTCGCCGGTGGCGGAACGGCGAACTCCGAATTCGAATTTTTGACCGGAGCGACAACGGCCTTTGTCGGATTAGGCAAAATCCCCTATCAGCTATATCAGATGAATGGTGTCAACAGTCTGGCAAAGGACCTTAAGGAGCTTGGGTATACCGCTACCGCTATGCACCCGCAAAACCCCGTCAACTACCATCGAGATAAAATCTATCAGCAGCTGGGCTTTGGAGACTTTCTTTCGATCGGCGATTTCGAAGGTGCGCCCTGTTACCATGCCGGCGTATGCGACTACGCCACCTATGACAAGATACTCGACCTGCTGAGGACCGACGACGCTCCGCAGTTCATCTTCGATGTCACGATGCAAAACCATGGCGGATACGATGTCGGCACCGTTCCCGCCGAAGAGCTGACAAACTATTGGGTCGAGGGAGCCAGCGAGGGCGCCAATAGCGCGCTCAACACCTATCTCACCTGCATCAACGCATCCGACCGGGACCTCGAGTACTTTATCAACGAGCTCCGCAATATCGGCAGACCGGTTGTCCTTGTCTTTTTTGGCGACCATCAGCCGAGCGCCGCAACGACTCTCAACGACGAGCTGTACCCTCAGGAAGATACGGCAAGCCACGCTTTCCGTATCTATCAGTCGACATATTTTGTCTGGGCTAACTATGAAATCGCCGGCAATACCGAGCTCAACGTCTACGACACCGTCGGGGCAAACGAGATTGCAGCCATTACCCTTAATAAGATCGGCGCCCCGCTCACCGACTATCAAAAGGCTCTGCTTGCAACAAGGTCAGATGTGCCCACCATCAATGTCGCCGGCTACCTTGGTGCCGACGGGCTGCGCTACGACTTGGAATCTGAAGACAGCCCATACGCCTCGACGATCGACAAGCTGCAGCGCATGCAATATCTCGAGTTCGCCAGCAAAGTTCAGTAAGCCCGCCCATTCGCTTGGACCCATCGTATTGCAAGCACGCTCGGCCCAAATGCATCGCAAATGACTCCCGCTCGCAAACGAGGGTACAATGACGCTCGTGTCACATCACGGGGCCCCAGCCCCAACATATACAAAGGAGTCATACATGGGTTGCGAGCACGCACAGGCCGCCGGCGGACAAACGTCGCCGTCGCAATTTGAGGAGAACACGCTGTCCGAGGTCAAACGCGTCATCGCCGTACTTTCCGGCAAGGGCGGTGTCGGCAAGTCGTTTGTCACTGGTGCCATCGCCACCGAGCTTGCCCGTCACGGCCACAAGGTCGGCGTCCTCGATGCCGACATCACCGGTCCCTCTATCCCCAAGATGTTCGGTATGAGCGGACGCCACGTCCATGCCCTTGGCAACCTTATGCTGCCCGAAATCTCCGAGCACGGCGTCAAGGTGATGAGCTCCAACCTTCTGCTCCAAAACGAGACCGACCCCGTCCTTTGGCGCGGTCCGGTCATCGCAGGCGCCATTAGGCAGTTCTGGAGCGAGACCTCATGGGGCCCCATCGACTACCTGCTGGTCGACATGCCTCCGGGAACAGGCGACGTCGCTCTCACCGTCTTCCAGTCACTGCCCGTCGACGGCATCGTCATCGTCACGAGCCCGCAGGATCTGGTCTCGATGATCGTCGCCAAGGCGGTCAACATGGCCGAGAAGATGAACGTCCCCATTCTGGGCATCGTCGAAAACATGAGCTATATTGAGTGCCCCGACTGCGGCAAGAAGATCGAGGTCTTTGGCAAGAGCAAGCTCCCCGAGGTCGCAGAGCGCTATAACCTCGACATCTTGGGCACGCTTCCCATCAATCCGTCACTCGCCGAGGCCTGCGATAAGGGCGAGGTCGAGACCGCGCTGCCCGATGGCATGTTGCCCAAGGCAGTCTCTGCCGTCGAGGCCATTACCCCGCACGAGACCGACGAGGCCTAAGTGAACACGAGCGCCTTCTATGACGTCCTGTTAATCGGCGGCGGGGCTTCAGGCCTCGCCGCCGCCATTACGGCCGCACGTGCTGGCAAAAGCGTCTGCATCGTTGAGTGCGATGTCGCCTGCGGCCTTAAGCTCCTTGCGACCGGCAACGGCCGCTGCAACCTCTCCAACGAATCGATTGATCCACAGCGGTATAACCACCCCGCATTCGTCGAATCCGTCATGGGCCCCCAGCCCGAACAAGAGCTTATGGGTTTCTTCTCCTCGCTGGGCATCATGACAACCTCCGAGGAAGGCCGGCTGTACCCGCGCTCCCTTCGCGCCGAATCGGTGCGCGACGCACTTCTCAATGTTTGCGACCGCCTGGGTATCACCTTAATCTGCGGAGCCAATATTGCCACGGCGCGCAAAGATCCCGAAGGCTGGGCACTCCAAATAAACCGTCCAGCGCGGGCGCTAAAGGCAAAAAAGCACGACGACCGAAAATCGGAGCTCCGCTCGCTTCGGAAGGCACTCGCCGATGTCCCTCGCAAGAACGAAGCCCTGCAGGCACATGCCGTAATTATCGCCACGGGCGGCAACCCCACCGGTATCGCCGATACGTTTGGCCTCCCCCTCACCTCGCTGCGCCCCATCCTCTGCCCCGTATCGGCAACGGTCGTTGGCGATCGGGCGGCACTCAAGACGTTGGATGGTCTGCGCGTCCGCGCCCGCTTGACGCTCACCCGTAACCATAGTGAGCTCTGGCACGAAGACGGTGAAGTACTGTTTCGAGCCTTCGGCATCTCGGGCGTCGCTGTCTTCAACCTCTCCCGTCGTATCCAGCGCGGTGATACGATCCTGCTCGACGTTTTCCCCGACCTCTCCAAAGACGAGCTGCTCGATATGCTCAACCGGCGCGTTGAGCTGCTCGGCGGCTTTTCGCCCCGCGATCCCCGTTGGCTCGACGGCATGCTCGCCCCGCAACTCTCCCGCGTCGTCTGCACGGCGTTCGAGCAGTGCCATCCAGGCTCCAACGATGTCATCCACCTGGTCTCGATCCTCAAGCACTTTAAGTTGCTCGTTGAGGGAACAGCCGAGGAGCGCTCGGCACAGGTCACGCGTGGTGGCGTATCTGTCGAGAGTATCTCAACACCCAGTCTACGCGCGCGCAGCGTTGTCGACGCCCCGCTTTACGTCTGCGGCGAAGCGCTCGACATCGACGCCGATTGCGGAGGCTTTAACCTTGCGTGGGCATGGCTCTCGGGCATTCGCGCTGCAAGCAGCCTGTAGCCGCGCAGTCTATAATCAAAAACGCATTCGGGCCGTCTGGGATACCGGACGGCCTCTTTCTTGCCTCTAAGGAGACCTCGATGATCGAAATCACCCAAGTCAACGCGTCGCTCGATGAAGCCGGCGATGAAAATGCCTGCCTCATTGTTGGCAAGCGAGTCGCCAAGCGCGTCCTACGTTGCAAGGACTCCGAGATCAAGTCCATCGAGCTCCACCGCAAGTCAATCGACGCTCGCAAAAAACGAGACGTCCATTTTATCCTGAGCTTTCGTGTTGAGCTGACTAGTCCCCACCTCGAGCGAGAAGCTGTCGACAGCGTCGCCGAGCGTGACCGCTCGCGCGTACGCGCGATAGAGGACGATAAGCCTTCATTCCCCTCCCTCGTCTCCGACGCACCTCAAGAACGCCCTGTCGTTGTCGGCGCCGGATGCGCTGGCCTTTTCGCCGCGCTAACGCTCGCCGAAGCAGGTCTTAAGCCCTTGCTCATCGAGCGCGGCGACCCGGCATTTCGCCGCTCGCATGCGATCGACCTCTTTCTAAAGGAGCGCATCCTCGACCCCGAGAGTAATATCCAGTTTGGCCTGGGCGGCGCGGGGACCTTCTCGGACGGCAAGCTCAATACGGGAACCAAAAATCCCGCCCATCGCCTTATCCTCGAAACCTTCGTCGAGGCGGGCGCGCCCCGCGATATTCTGTGGGATGCCAAGCCGCACATTGGCTCCGACATCCTTCCCACGGTTGTCACCGCTATATCCCAGCGCATCGAGCAGCTCGGAGGTGTCGTCCGTTATCGAACAAAGCTCGTCGACATTCGCATCGACGCGTCTGGTGCCATCACCGGTATCGATGTCCAATCGTCCCAAGACGCCGCTTACGAGCCAATTGAGACAAAGCACCTCATCCTCGCCTGCGGGCATTCTGCTCGCGATATTTTTGAGCTCCTTAAGGACCACAACGTGGCCCTCGCACAAAAGACCTTTGCCATGGGCGTTCGCATCGAGCATCCGCAGCGCGACATCGACCGAGCCCAATATGGAGCCTTGGCGGGACATCCTGCCCTCGGAGCAGCCCCCTACAAGCTCGTCGCCCATCTTCCCAACGGCCGCAGCGTGTTCTCGTTTTGCATGTGCCCCGGCGGGCAGGTTGTCGCCGCCTCTTCCGAGCAGGGCCACCTGTGCGTCAACGGCGCCAGCCTCAATGCCCGCGACGGACGCAACGCAAACGCCGCCCTGCTCGTTAACGTCACGCCTGAGGACCTTCCCAACGATGACCCGCTCGCCGGCATCGAGCTCCAGCGCGCCTGCGAGGCGGCCGCCTATCGCCTAGGCGGTTCCAACTGGAACGCACCGGCACAACTCGTCGGAGATTTCCTCGCAGGACGCGCCAGCAAGGCGCCCGGAAAGGTAAAGCCCACCTATCCGCTCGGTGTGACCTGGACGGCAATTGACGAAGCCCTGCCGCAGCATATCGTCGAGTCGCTCCGCCTGGGACTTCCCCTACTCGGAAAAAAGCTACGAGGCTACGACCGCCCCGATGCCGTTCTTACCGGCGTGGAGACTCGTTCGAGCTCACCGGTTACTGTCACCCGAGACCGAATGTGCCATGCCGTGTCGACCCCGGGACTCTACCCTTGCGGTGAGGGAGCTGGATATGCCGGCGGCATCATGAGCGCGGCCACCGACGGCATTCGTTGTGCCGAAGCCCTGATCGCAGACCTCTAGCGCACGAATTCCAGCACGCAAAAGACACAGGCCCCGAGCTCCACAGGGAACTCGGGGCCTGTTCGCTATTTCTTAAACCGTGCACCCTGGCGTTTTCTGCCCGATGCGAACGTGGAACCCTTGCGGGCCTGCGAACGTAAGCGCTCGATCGTCTCGTCCTCAGACGCACCCTCGAGCATCGCCCGAATCTGAACGACGGCATCGCGCAGGCGCGCCGCCTCCTCAAAGTCCATGGCGGCAGAAGCGTTGCGCATATCCTCTTCCATGGTTTCGACGATCCGCACAAGCTCGTCATGCGGCAGTTCTTCCAACTGCTCCGCAAGTGTCTGCTCGGGTGCCACCGTTTCCGGCACGCCGCCCTCGCCCGACTCATCGGGCGTATAGAATGCGCCATGGCCAAGGGAGTCGCCCTTCGAGCGCCCCTTGGAACCCACGGTTTTTTCGGCTTCGGCAATAAAACTTGAGATGTCGTTGATGGCCTTGCGCACCGTCTTGGGCACAATGCCATGCTCTTCGTTATATGCCATCTGAATCTCGCGGCGGCGCCGCGTCTCCTCGATGGCTTCTTTCATCGAATCGGTCACAACGTCCGCATACATGATGACTTCGCCATCGGCGTTACGGGCCGCGCGGCCAATCGTCTGAATCAGCGAACGGCGGTTGCGCAAGAAGCCTTCCTTATCGGCGTCGAGAATTGCCACCAGTGAGACCTCGGGAAGATCCAGGCCCTCGCGAAGCAGGTTGATGCCAACGAGAACATCGATCTTGCCCTCGCGCAGCGTTCGCAGGATCTCGACACGGTCCATTGTCGCCGTATCAGAGTGCATGTAATTGACCTTAATGCCCGCGTCGAGCAAATGGTCGGTCAGGTCCTCGGCCATGCGCTTGGTCAACGTGGTCACCAGCACGCGCTCCTTGCGGGCAACGCGCTCGCGAATCTCGTCCTCAAGATCGTCAATCTGGCCGCGTACTGGACGCACGTCAATCTTGGGGTCGAGCAGGCCGGTCGGACGAATAATCTGCTCCACGTCGTTCTGGCTCACCCGCAGCTCGTAGTCGCCCGGCGTGGCCGAAACATAGATAAACTGGGGTATCCTTGCCTCAAACTCATCGAAACGAAGCGGGCGGTTATCGAGCGCCGAGGGCAGGCGAAAACCGTGTTCCACCAGCGTCACCTTACGCGAGCGGTCACCTTCGTGCATGCCGCGAATCTGCGGCACCGTCACATGGCTCTCATCGATGATGCAGAGCATATCCTTGGGAAAGTAATCGATTAGGGTAAACGGCGGCTCACCCGGTTTGCGACCGTCCAGATGACGCGAGTAGTTCTCGATGCCGTTGCAAAAGCCCATCGTCTCGAGCATCTCAAGATCATAATCGGTGCGCTGCTGCAGACGCTGCGCCTCGAGCAACTTGTCGGTCGCCTTGAGCTCCGCGACGCGCTTCTCGCACTCTTCGCTGATCGATTTCAGAGCCGCCTTGACCTTCGGCTTCTCGGTCACGTAGTGCGATGCCGGCCATACGGGGATGGCCTCGTACTCACGCAGCATTTCACCGGTGACCTCATCGATCTCGGCAATCAGCTCGACCTCGTCGCCAAAGAACTCAAACCGCAACGGATGCTCGGCATAAGGCGGATACACGTCGACAACATCGCCGCGCACGCGGAACGTGCCGCGTGCCAGGTCATAGTCATTGCGATCATATTGAATGTCGATAAGTGCATGGATAAAGTCATCGCGCTCGAGCGGAACCTTCTTGTCGACGTTTGGAGCTAGGCCCGCATAGTCCTCTGGAGAGCCGATGCCATAGATACACGAGACCGATGCGACGACGATCACATCGCGTCGAGAGAGCAGTGACGCGGTCGCCTGATGTCGCAGCATCTCGACCTCTTCGTTAATCGAGGAGTCTTTCTCGATATATGTATCGCTTTGCGGCACATACGCCTCGGGCTGATAGTAGTCGTAGTACGAGACGAAGTAGACCACAGCGTTGTTGGGAAAGAACTCTTTGAGCTCGCTCGCAAGCTGAGCGGCGAGCGTTTTATTCGGAGCCATGACCAGCGTCGGCTTTCCCAGGGCCTCAATAGTCTTTGCCATCGTGAAGGTCTTGCCCGAACCAGTCACGCCCAGCAAAACCTGATAGCGGTCTCCGTCCCTCACACCCTGCACAAGCGACTCAATGGCTTTAGGCTGAGAGCCTGCAGGGTCATAGGGAGACACGACCTTAAACGGCACGTCAGAGCCTTCAACGCCAAAGCGCTTAAGTTCACCACCAACGCGTTCTACTTCAAATTCCGCCATGGATACTCCTAACTCATATATCTGCAGTATACGCAGGCGGCAGGCATAGTCCTATACGAACCGATCGGGATAGAGGGTCTTGTAGCGAACCCAGGCATTATTGACACGAATCAGATACGCCTGCGTCTCGGGAAAGGTGATTGCATTATGAAGCGACGTACTCTGCTGCGCCCATCCGTCGACATTGCCCATGCCGGCGTTATAGGCGGCAATGGCACTGTCAGTCGACCCGTTAAAATACGCTAGAAGATACGAAAGATACGCACAGCCAAACTCGATATTCGTAGCCGGATCGTTAAGGTTGTCGGCCGAATACTCGCCACCGTCGACAAGGCCCTTGGCGATCATATCCTGGGCAGTCTCGGGCATCAGCTGCATTAATCCCTGAGCACCCTGATTCGACTCGGCCTCGGGATCCCAATTCGATTCAGACTTAATGACAGCGCACACCAAATACGGATCCAGATTATGCGAAATACTGGATTGCTTTACATACGCCTCGTAGTCAATCGGATACAGCGGCTTAAAGAAAGCGGCAGGAGCATACGAGTAAACGAATGAGATAAGGCCGAAGGCAAAAACGGCAGTCAGCGGTATAAGGCGATACCACGTAAGGAAACGTGTCTTAGGCATCGGCCTCCTCCTTATCCGCAGTATCTAAAAACCCGTGGCATGCAAGCCATGAGTCAAGCTGCTCAAAAAGCGAATTATCGCCTGCGGCATTATCAATCACCGTTGTAGCGAGATTGCACAGAGCAGACTCTTCGGGCTGGCAAGCAGAACGAGCATCGAAATCGGATGGCTCCATACCACGTTGAATAGCGCGCTCGCGACGAACTGACAAAGGGGCGCTAATGACCAGAATTTCATCAGCCAAGCCAAATGCATCCTCAAAACCAGTCGGAGCTGAAACCTCGACCACCGCAAAGGGATAACGGGGAGATGAAACCGTACAACAAACCGGATCGAGAATCCTAAGCGAAAGCTGTTCAATCAGAACGGGATGCACGATGCCATTGAGCCGTGCGACCGAATCAGGAGAAGCGAAAGCTCGAGAAGCGAGGATACTGCGGCGAATGCCGCCTTCCTCATCCAAAATGTCCCAACCGAATTCATCCGCGAGAGCATTGACGATATCAGAGCCCGGCACATACAGCGATTTTGCAAGCTCATCCAGATCGATAAGCATAGCGCCACGAGATTCGAAATAGCGGCAGGCAGTCGACTTACCCGAAGCAATATTGCCCAAGACAAATACGGTAAACATCAAGCCCTCCCTAACGCCAATGCGAGTAATTATCGCTCAAATAAACTAGATGGACTCAAAAAACAGCCAAACAGTAAGAGCGCATACGGGGAAGCTAGGTCCCAAAGCACAACATGTATATAACGCAAAAAGGGGGAGGCCGCGAGGCCTCCCCCTTCTCAGTCCAAGCGTACGGCTCGGTGCCGTCCACCGGTCAGCGGCGCCCTGGCCTCCCACGGGCTGACCCCGCAGTACTCTCGGCGCGATGGGGCTTAGCTTCCGGGTTCGGAACGGGACCGGGCGTGCCCCCCATGCTCTGGCCGCTGACCGGTGGGCGGCGCCCACCGTTACGGTGTCCGGGTGTCTCTCACGTGCCCTGGGGGCCGCATGGCGCATAGGAAAGATGACTCGGGGGCATCCTCGTGCCCGGACCGCGCGTGAGCGCATGTCCCGCGGGCCGCGAGGTGCGGTTCCGGAAGAGCTCGGGCGATTAGTGCGGCTCGGCTGAGGACGTCGCCGCCCTTGCACCTGCCGTCTATCGACCAGGTAGTCTACCTGGGCCCTTACCGGAAGGAGAACTAATCCCTGGAACGGCTTCCCGCTTAGATGCCTTCAGCGGTTATCCGCGCCGCACGCGGCTACCCGGCCGTGCCGTTGGTCGACAACCGGTTCACCGGAGGTGCGTCCACCCCGGTCCTCTCGTACTGGGGGCAGCCTCCATCGATTCTCCTGCGCCCACGGAGGATAGGGACCGAACTGTCTCACGACGTTCTGAACCCAGC